>UREH01000024.1 GCA_900546835.1 uncultured Porphyromonadaceae bacterium | reverse complement strand
TCTTGTCGCAATCATACGGTAAGGATAGCGCTCGCGGATATTGCGTGCGTTGGGGCAGTCCGTGCGGTGTATTTTGATTACACCTTCCGACGATATGAATCCGAACACCTCGTCGCCATAGATGGGATTGCAACAGCGTGCGAAACGGTATTTCATCCCCTTGATATCGTTGCCAATCACAAGCACATCCGATGAAGCTCCGCTCTTTCCTGAATCCGAGGCGTCAGGGGCCGTATCCTGCGACTGCAACGAAAACTCCTCGGCCGACACCCTGCGCGGATGTTCCACCGCATCATGTAGCTGAGTGTCGAGAGCGACATAACGCTCAGCCACAGCGTTGGTGTCGAGTCGACCGTCGGCTATGTCATTGAAGAAGTCGGTGGTCGTCTTGAACCCCATCTTCTTGATGAGCTTGCTCAATGTAGACTCGTCGATCTCGATTTTACGGTTCTTGAACCGCCGCTGCAGCATCTCCTTCCCGAGCTCCGCCGAGCGGTTGGCCTGCTCCTTGAGAGCCTGACGTATTTTATTCCGTGCCTTTGACGTGACTACGATGTTGAGCCAGTCCTGTTTGGGCACTTGATTCGACGAAGTCAGAATCTCGACAGTATCGCCGCTATGCAGCCGATAGGCCAGCTTCTCGTTTTTATGGTTCACACGCCCACCGCTACAACTGCATCCGAGACGCGAATGAACGGCAAACGCGAAATCAAGCAATGTGGCACCGGCAGGAAGGCGGTAAAGGTCGCCTTTCGGTGTAAATACGAAAACTTCCTTGTCGTAGATGTCCATCTTGAAGTTCCGCATCAGTTCCATCGGACCCTGTTCGGCCGTTTCAAGGATATCACGAACATTGTTCATCCACGTATCGAGGTTAGACTCGCTCTTGATTCCTTTGTATCGCCAATGGGCAGCCAGACCTTTTTCCGCAACCAGATCCATACGTCGGGTACGAATCTGCACCTCGACCCATTTGCCCTCGGGGCCGGCCACGGTGATATGCAGACTCTCGTATCCATTCGATTTAGGAATGGATATCCAGTCCTTCATTCTCGAAGGATTAGGGCGATACATGTCCGTAACCACAGAATACGCCATCCAGCAGTCGGTTTTCTCGCGCTCCGGAGGCGTATCGATAATAATGCGGATAGCAAAGAGATCGTAGATGTGGTCAATGTCGTTCTTCTGCTTCTTCATCTTGTTCCAGATGGAGAATATAGACTTCGTACGACCCTTTATATCGAATTTCAAGCCAAGCGACTCGAGTTTGGCTTTCACAGGCCCGATAAATGCGGAAATATAAGCGTCGCGGGCGTTTTTACGTTCGTTGAGCTGACGCGCAATCGAGGTATACGTCTCACGGTCGGTATACTTCAGCGACATATCCTCAAGATCGCTCTTTATCTTATACAGCCCGAGCCGATGCGCCAAAGAGGCATACAGATAATTAGCCTCGTAGGCTATGGACTTGACCGACTCCTCGTCGGGATGATGGTTGATAAGCCGCATCAATACGAGGCGATTGACAATCATGATGATTATCACGCGGATATCCTCGGCAAAAACCAGCAGCAGGCGGCGGAAATTCTCACTGTCGGCAGCCGTACCGCGACTGTAAAGTGTGGAAACCTTAAGCAGACCACGCACCATTTTGGCAATATCGGCACCCCAGACGTTCTCCACCCCTTCGGGAGTAATATATTCCGACTGACATAAGGGATAAAGCAGTTGCGCCACCACCATATTGCGGTCCGGACTCACATTCTCGCAAAGTGCCACAGCCGACCGGATTGCACGCGTAAGTTGTGAGTTGCCAAAACGGTCGCGGCGGAATGCACCTGCCCGCTCGCCCGAGGCAAGAAGCGGGCGCAGCGCCACACCATCGGAGGGTTCGGCCACCTGGGCCGTAGCGCGCAGCAGTGCTGCGAAATCAGACCGCAGAGCATTCAGCTCGTCGGCACGCAAACGGTTTCCACCATCTACTGTCGGACGAATATTGTCGGGGGTTACGGATGGTTTCATTTCGATATACCGATATTCTAAATCAAGACGCACATAGCCAGTGAACACCACCGGCTATGCAAATCATTCGGAAGCACGCTTCCCATGCTCGATTATATAATCCTTAACTTCCTGGAACAGACGGGTTGCGAACACAAAGTCATTAAGAGCTTCGTTGGCAGTGGTGAAGATCCGTTCCTTGTCGCCTACCCACTCACGGTATCCCTTGTTGATGAATACGATATTCTCACCAATGCCAAGCACCGAGTTCATGTCGTGGGTATTAATAATCGTGGTGATATTATATTCATGGGTGATGTCGTGAAGCAGCTCATCTATAAGAATCGACGTCTTCGGGTCGAGCCCGGAGTTAGGCTCATCGCAGAAGAGGTAGCGAGGATTCAGGGCGATGGCGCGGGCAATAGCCACGCGCTTCTGCATGCCGCCGGAAATCTCCGAGGGGTATTTGGACTCGGCGCCCTTAAGATTTACACGCTCCAGACAGAAGCGCGCGCGATCCAGCATTTCGTCGCGACTCATATCGGAAAACATCACCAGCGGGAACATGACATTGCCAAGCACGGTTTCCGAATCGAACAAAGCCGACCCTTGAAACAGCATTCCGATTTCCTGGCGCAGCTTCTTCACCTGGTCTGTCTTCATTTTCATGAAATCACGTCCGTCGTAAAGGATTTCTCCTTCTTCCGGACGCACAAGCCCCACAATGGACTTCATCAGCACGGTCTTTCCCGAGCCGCTCTGCCCGATTATGAGATTTGTCTTACCGCTGTAGAACTTCGCGCTGACGTCGTGGAGAATAGTCTTCCCGTCGAACGATTTAGTTATATTCCTTACCTCAATCATTGCAGCAGAAGTTTAGTAAGTAGTACATCAAACAGAAGAATCAGGATACTGCTTGAAACCACAGCGTTTGTGCTCGCCTTTCCCACTTCGAGAGCGCCCCCCTTCACATAGTAGCCGAAATACGATGCAACCGATGCGATGATGAACGCAAAGAAAAGGCTTTTGATAAGACCATACCATACGTACCATTCCTGGAACATAGCCTGAAGCCCATACACATATCTGGAGACGCTGATAAGATCCGTAAAAACAGCAACGAACCAGCCGCCTACAAACGATGTCGCGATACAGAACACCACAAGCACAGGCATGAAAGCCACAAATGCCACAATTTTCGGGAGAATAAGATAGTTGGCCGAGTTTACCCCCATGATATCGAGGGCATCAATTTGCTCGGTCACGCGCATGGTGCCTATCTCGGACGCGATATTGGAACCGACTTTCCCGGCCAGAATCAGGCAAAGAATCGAATTCGAAAACTCAAGCAGAACGATATCGCGGGTAGCCAGGCCGACCGAATATGCCGGAATCAGAGGCGACGATACGTTGAGTTGCATCTGTATGGTAATCACCGCACCGATGAAAAGGGATATCACAATCACAAGTGGAATGGAGTCCACTCCGAGCTTGATTATCTCCTGAATCGTGCGGCGCCCGAATATATTCCATTTGTCAGGCAGCGAGAACGTACGCTTCATCAGAAGCGAATACTGGCCAAGCTGCTCGAGCGATTTTATCAGAACCATAACTATAGATTTTGTCGGTTTGCATAGTTTGCAACAACAAAGTTAGCGTTTTTTCATAAAAATCCGCCTGCCGAGGCTATCCGGTTGAAGGATTTTTCGTAATTTCGTGAAATTATTAATCTCCATCATCAGTCAGCTCATGCTAATTATCGGTATCGCAGGTGGAACCGGCTCAGGCAAAACCACCGTAGTCAATAAGATAATCTCCTCGCTTCCCGCCGGAGAAGTAGCTGTAATACCCCAGGACTCATATTATAAAGACTCGTCGCATATCCCCGCAGCCGAACGCAGTAAAATCAATTTCGACGAGCCGGCCGCAATCGAGTGGACCCTCCTGGTCGACCATCTCAAGCGTCTGCGCGATGGCGAGTCAATCGAAATGCCCACATATTCCTACCTTACATGCACCCGCCAGGCAGAGACGGTTCATGTCGACCCATGCGACGTGGTAATTGTGGAAGGTATCCTTGTGCTGACCGATCCGGTGCTTCGCGACATGATGGACGTAAAATGCTTTGTCGATGCCGATTCCGACGACCGACTGATTCGTGTGATAGCACGCGACTGCATCGAGCGCGGACGCACTCCCCAGATTGTAATCGACAGGTATCAGGACGTGCTAAAGCCGATGCACAATATGTATATCGAGCCGACAAAACGCTACGCAGATCTCATAATTCCACAGGGGGGCACAAATGCCGTAGCCATCGGTTTGCTCACCGATTATATTTTCGGCCGCCTTCGCCAGAGCTCCTGCCACTGAGCATATCACATTGCGCCACCTGCATGACGCGCCCCACTCAAGCCTCCAACCAATCTATGGAAAAAATAGAACTTCACCCCGGTCAGGATGCCGTTGTCACGGAAAATGATACAACAGCAACTCCCGCAGAAGCAGCTCAGGGAAAAATGGTGCTTCGCACCGAAAACCTCGTGAAGAAATATGGATCGCGCACGGTTGTCAATCACGTCTCAATCGATGTGACTCAGGGCGAGATTGTCGGATTGCTCGGCCCGAACGGAGCCGGGAAAACCACGACCTTTTATATGACGACCGGCCTCATCGTGCCCAACGAGGGGCAGATTTTCCTCAACGACATGAACATCACGAAGTTTCCTGTATATCGACGTGCGCGTCACGGCATCGGCTATCTTGCCCAGGAAGCCTCTGTGTTCCGCAAGATGACGGTGGAAAACAATATTCGCTCAATCCTCGAGATGACGCCGCTGAGCAAAGAGGAACAACGCGATAAACTTGAGAGTCTCATAGCCGAGTTCCGCCTGCAGAAAGTCCGCAAAAATCTCGGCGACCAGCTTTCGGGCGGCGAACGTCGACGCACTGAAATCGCACGCTGTCTTGCAATCAACCCGAAGTTCATAATGCTCGACGAGCCTTTTGCCGGTGTCGACCCAATAGCCGTAGAGGACATCCAGGAGGTGGTCTACAAACTAAAATCAAAAAACATCGGCATTCTCATCACCGACCACAACGCGCAGGAGACGCTCCGAATCACCGACCGCGCATATCTTCTTTTTGAAGGGAAAATCCTTTTCCAGGGAACCTCGGAGGAACTGGCGGCCAACCCTGTTGTCCGCGAGAAGTATCTCGGCCGGTCGTTCATCTTCCACCGTAAGCAGTTCAAATAAGCCTCAGAACAACATGATAAAAAGGGCGTGTCATTATAGCCCATCTGGGGCGTCGCCTGAGGGGTTCGGGTTCGGTCATCTACCTTATTCGACTCCCTTCGCCCTCACTCTCAAGCTCCTGCCATCCGGACCATTCTTTGCATGGCTAAGCGACCAAAGGTCGAAGGCTGACAGCGCCATCACCATCCGGGTGAAAAATAGGGCGATGTGTCAAATTATGGAATTATGACACACCGCCTTTATTGTAAATGTTTACTCGATCATGCGTATACAGCATGTTTAGCTGCGAGCAGAGTATTTTGCATCAGCGACACAATCGTCATCGGACCTACCCCGCCGGGAACAGGTGTAATGTGTCCGCACTTTGGTGCGACCTCGGCAAAACAAACGTCGCCGCAAAGCCGGAACCCTTTAGGTCGGGATGCATCCGGCACTCGGGTCGTGCCGACGTCAATTACCGTAGCCCCATCCTTAACCATATCTGCCGTAACCGATTCCGGCGAGCCAGTGGCACATATCAGAATGTCGGCCTTACTGCAGATTTCATTAAGATTCTTTGTATGGCGGTGACATACCGTCACGGTAGCGTTGCCAGGATCTGCTTTCTGCATAAGAAGCGTAGCCACAGGTTTGCCGACGATATTGCTGCGCCCGATAACCACCACGTTTGCGCCGGCCGTCTTAATCCGGTAACGGTCAAGCAAAGTCATAATACCTGCCGGAGTAGCGCTGCGGAAACAAGGCAGCCCTATAGCCATACGTCCGACGTTTACCGGATGGAAGCCGTCGACATCCTTGCGGTAGTCAATCGCCTCGATAATACGCTGCTCTGAAATATGTTTCGGCAAAGGGAGCTGAACGATGAATCCGTCGACCTCGGAGTCGGCGTTCAGCCGTTCGATTTCCTCAAGTAGCCGTTCCTCCGTCACATCATCCTCGAAACGAATTAGCGACGAGCGGAATCCGCATTCTCCGCATGACTTTACTTTATTGGCCACATAAGTCTCGCTTCCACCGTCGTGGCCTACAAGAATGGCGGCAAGATGCGGAGCACGCTGACCGGCAGCTATCATACCGGCAACCTCAGTTGCAATTTCCTGTTTGATTTCTGCTGCGACTTTCTTTCCGTCGATAAGTTCCATATTGTTGAAATAAATAGTTGGGTGGATTTTAGTCCGATGAAAGACAACAGCGTCGCCTTATTAACGGCGACGCATATTGCGCATCATCTGCATAGGGTTTTTCATCGATGTAGCGGCCTTCATCACCTTTCTGGTCTGCTCGAACTGAGTGAGCAGGCGGTTTACCTCCTGAAGGGAAGTACCGGAGCCCGCAGCAATACGCCGGCGGCGAGAGCCATTGATTATCGAGGGGTTAATACGCTCCTTTTCAGTCATGGAGCTGATAATAGCCTCAATTCCCTTGAAAGCATTGTCGTCGATCTCAACATCCTTCAGGGCTTTCCCGACGCCGGGTATCATCGAGGCAAGGTCCTTCAGATTGCCCATTTTCTTGATTTGCTGAATCTGACCGAGAAAATCGTTGAAATTAAATTCATTTTTCGCAATTTTCCGCTGTAGTTCGCGCGCTTTCTTTTCGTCGAACTGCTGCTGGGCTTTCTCGACAAGCGACACAATATCGCCCATGCCAAGAATGCGGTCGGCCATACGGGACGGATGGAACAAATCAAGGGCATCGAGTTTTTCGCCGGTTCCGACAAACTTGATCGGTTTGGTTACCACCGTGCGAATCGAAAGAGCAGCGCCACCGCGGGTGTCGCCGTCGAGTTTCGTGAGCACTACTCCGTCGAAATCAAGGCGGTCGTTGAATTCCTTGGCGGTATTCACAGCGTCCTGACCCGTCATGGAGTCAACGACGAAAAGCGTCTCCTGGGGCTTGATAGCATTTTTGATGGCTTCTATCTCATCCATCATCTGCTCGTCGACTGCCAGACGGCCGGCTGTATCGACAATCACAAGGTCGAGATGATTCTGCTTCGCATAGGCGATCGCGTTTTTGGCAATCTCCACCGGATTTTTATTTCCATCCTCGGTATACACCGGAACCTCAATCTGCTCGGCAAGGACCTTGAGCTGATCGATGGCCGCCGGACGGTATACGTCGCAGGCCACGAGCAACGGGCGCTTCCCTTTCTCGCTTTTCAGCTTTCGGGCCAGTTTGCCTGAGAAAGTGGTCTTACCCGAACCCTGAAGACCTGACATCAGAATTACCGTGGGATTGCCGGAAAGATTAATCTGAGCCGTATCCCCTCCCATAAGAGTAGCCAGCTCGTCGTGAACAATCTTTACCATCAACTCCTGAGGTTTGATGGCGTTGATTACATTCTGACCGAGAGCCTTCTGCTTTACGGTGTCGGTGAATGTTTTTGCGACTTTATAGTTTACGTCGGCATCAAGCAAGGCGCGGCGAACGTCTTTCAGCGTCTCAGCCACATTTATTTCTGTTATCTTGCCCTGACCTTTAAGTATCTTGAAACTGCGTTCGAGTTTTTCGCTTAAATTTTCAAACATAAGGCTTGAGTATTTCTTTAGGGAATTGGCGCACTTGCCTGAGGGTTAAACGGATTGAGTTCGACAACAAGAGCAACGTCAGCGTATCAACCTGTTGTCCGGTTCGGAGGGAAATACAATCGACGGAACGAACGTACGGGCTTCTTCAAAAGGCATCATTGCATAGGACATGATTATCACCACATCGCCGGGAAGCACCTTGCGCGCGGCGGCCCCGTTCAGGCATATAACACCCGAACCACGCTCGCCGGCTATCGCATATGTTTCGAATCGCTCACCGTTGTTGTTGTCCACAATATAGACATGTTCGCCGACTAAGATATTAGCCGCATCCATCAGGTCCTGGTCTATGGTAATGCTGCCGATATAGTCTAACCGCGCCTCCGTTACGGTGGCACGGTGAATCTTGGATTTCAGTACTTCAACTTGCATCATATCGTTTCTATAGCTTTTGTCGGAGTGTGCCTGAATCAATAGCGGATATTGTCAATCAGACGGACTTTTCCGCAATATGCGGTCACGCACCCGACAGGTCGTCCACCCTTTGCATCCTTCCATTCCGATATGGGCTGCATCGACAGAGGGTCGACAATCTGATAATACTCTACCTCCATATGCGGAAAGCTGTTGATTTCATCTGTGACGAAGCGGATGGTCTCGCCGACAGTATGATTCTTTGCCCACTCCACGCTCTGCGAAAGCACTTTGTGAATCACAGGAGCTACCTCGCGCTGTTCGGGCGTCAGCCGTGTGTTGCGGCTGCTCATGGCAAGGCCATCGGCCTCGCGACAAATCGGACAGTCAACGATCTCGAGTTTGAACCCTTCCAGCTCTACCATACGGCGTATCACAGCAATCTGCTGGAAGTCTTTCTCGCCGAAATAAGCGCGATCGGGTTCCACGGCGGCAAACAATTTGCTGACCACCTGAGCGACACCATTGAAATGGCCGGGGCGCATCGCTCCTTCCATCACCTCGGCGACGGGGCCGAGATTGAATACCCGAGTATCCGGCTCAGGATACATTTCCTCTACCGAGGGGACAAAAGCCACGTCGACTCCGGCATTTTCGAGTTTCCGGCAGTCAGCCTCCTCAGTGCGCGGATACGTGGCAAGGTCTTCGGCATTATTGAATTGAGTGGGGTTTACAAACACGCTGACAACGACAAGATCGTTGTCCCGACGGGCGCGCTCCACCAGCGAGATGTGGCCGGCATGGAGAGCGCCCATGGTGGGGACGAGTCCCACGGTTTTATTGCAGCGGTGCGCTTCGGCCACAATCTCCCGCAGGCGCCCGACCGTTCTTACTGTTTCCATTCTTTCAGAATAGCATTTCCTTTGGCTCCCGATGCTTTTACGCTTCTTTCCGGCAGCCGTTTGATTTTTCGACTGCAAAGTTAAGTATTTTCGTAAAAAAGGCAATTCCATCCCAGGCGTTTTTGGACATTTCAACCCATATTCGTAATTTTGAACTACATTTCACATACACCCACTCAAACTTATTTTTCCGGATGCTTCAGGAATTTGATTCACAATTACTCGAAAACGCTGTAAACGAAATCTCACGTCTTCCGGGCATCGGACGGAAAACTGCCCTGCGGCTCGCCCTGCATCTGCTCCGCGAGGATATGGAGACCTCCGTAAGTCTGGGCAACTCCATTATAGACATGCGCAAAGGCATACGCTATTGCCGTGTCTGCCACAATATTTCGGAAAACGACGTGTGTCCGGTCTGCTCCGACACGCGCCGCGACAGAACCACGGTGTGCGTTGTGGAGAATGTGAAGGATGTGATGATATTCGAGCGAACCGGCAGCTATGGAGGGTTGTATCATGTGCTTGGAGGCGTCATCTCCCCTATCGACGGCGTCGGACCCGACCGACTTGAGATTGATTCACTGGTGAAACGCGTTGAATCAGGCGGAATTCAGGAAGTAATTCTGGCCCTGAGCGCCACCATGGAGGGCGATACGACCGACTACTATATATATAAGCGGCTCGAACATACCGGGGTGAAAATCACCCAACTTGCCCGTGGAGTTTCGGTAGGCAACGAGATCGAATACACCGACGAGATTACCCTCGGCCGGTCGCTGCAGAACCGTACTCTCTTTTCATCCTCCATCAATCTTTGAGTTTGGCGGCAAGATACAGCGCGGTATATCCATTGCCACATTGCGCCACCTCCTCGGGGGTTCCGCAGGCCACGATGTTTCCGCCTTCTTTACCTCCTTCGGGGCCGAGATCGATTATCCAGTCGGCACATTTGGCCACATCCAGATTGTGCTCTATGATAACGACCGTGTGCCCCGCAGCTATAAGGCGGTCAAACGATTTAAGCAGGAGACTGATGTCGTGAAAGTGAAGCCCGGTAGTAGGTTCGTCGAATATGAAAAGCGTCGGCACGGTCTTTTCCATGGCAAGATAATATGCGAGTTTCACACGCTGATTCTCACCACCGGAAAGCGTAGAGGACGATTGCCCGAGTTTCACATAGCCGAGGCCTACCTGCTGTAGGGGCTCCAGACGCTTCACAATCCTGCGCTCAGCCGCGCCATTCGCTTGGGAGAAGAAGGCTATGGCATCGTCGACCGTCATGTCGAGTACATCCGAAATATTCTTGCCACGGTATTCTACCTCAAGCACGTCGCGCTTGAAACGTTTACCGCCGCAGGCCTCGCAGGGAATGGTTATATCGGCCATGAACTGCATTTCTATAGTTATTGTGCCTTCTCCCTTGCATTCCTCACAGCGACCGCCCTCAGTATTGAAGGAAAAGTAGGCAGGCGAGAAGCCCATCCGCCTTGCAGCCTGCTGCTCGGCGAAAAGCGCCCGAATCTCATCGTAGGCCTTGAGATAGGTCGCCGGATTGGAACGCGAGGACTTGCCTATTGGATTCTGGTCGACGAATTCCACTGCTCGAACTGAGTTAAGATCGCCACGAAGTTGCCGGAATGCCCCCGGGGCTTCTGTCGGCTCGCCAAGATGCCGGAGCATACCGCGATATAGCACGTCGCGTACGAGAGTAGATTTACCGGATCCGCTTACGCCGGTCACAACGGTGAGAACACCAAGCGGAAAACGCACGTCGACGTTCTTTAGATTATGCTCCATGGCTCCGATTACCTCAATATAACTTGATGAACGCCGACGCGCCTTAGGCACGTCGATTTTCATGCTGCGAGTAAGGTAACGCGACGTATAGCTTCGCTCGGCCGTTCCGATTTCTGCCAGCGGGCCCGAATATACAATCTCACCTCCATTGCTTCCGGCAAGTGGACCCACATCAACAATCCAGTCGGCGGCCTCCATGATTTCCTCATCATGCTCCACGACAATTACGGTATTGCCCAAATCTTTAAGACGTTTCAATACGCCTATCAGACGTTCAGTGTCGCGCGAGTGCAGCCCGATACTTGGCTCGTCGAGGATGTATAGCGATCCCATCAGCGATGAACCAAGCGACGTGGCGAGATTTATTCGCTGACTCTCACCACCCGAAAGAGTGGATGACAGGCGGTCGAGCGTAAGATATTCAAGCCCGACTTCCTTCATAATGGTCAGGCGGTTTCTGATCTCAATAAGCAGACGCTTGGCCACAGCCGCGTCATGATCCGAAAGCTGGAGTTTGTCGAACCATACCGACAGTTCTGAAATCGGCATCGTCACGAGCTGCGAGATGGTGGTGCCTCCCACACGAACATATTGCGCCTCCTTGCGCAGACGGCTGCCATGACATTCCGGGCAAAGCGTTTTCCCCCTGTATCGCGCCATCATTACGCGGTATTGCACCTTATATTGATTCTGCTCCACCATCCGGAAAAATCCGTCGATTCCCTCGAATCCTTTGCCGCCATGCCAGAGCAGGTCTTTCTGCGATTGCGTCAGCTCCGCATATGGTTTGTGGATTGGGAAACCGGTCGGAGCGGCCATATGAATGAAAGCGCGCTTCCATTCGCTCATTTTCTCCCCACGCCAGCAAGCCACGGCATCGTCGTAGACCGAAAGGGCCGGATTGGGGATGACAAGTCGCTCGTCGATACCCAGACATTTACCGAAACCCTCGCACCGCGGACAGGCGCCAAACGGATTGTTGAAATTGAACAGCAGGTCGGTGGGCTGCATGAACTGCAGTCCGTCGGCCTCAAAGCGAGTTGAGAACTCATGTCGGTGCACTTCCCCGGCGGGATCCCACACCAGAAGGGTCAGTGCGTTGTCTCCCTCAAAAAATGCGGTCTCTGCAGAATCAGCAAGCCTGCTGCGGTCGTCCGCCTCATCACTGACGGAAAGACGGTCGATAAGCAGCTCATAGCCCGGATTAGCGGCAGGAAGAGAGGTGTCCTTAAGCAAATCCACGATTCTTGTATACTCTCCGTCGCGGTAAAGCCTGCTGTAGCCTCCCTGTCGCAATATCTCCAGATGTTGCGGGAAAGTTCTGCCATTGGGTATGAGCATGGGGGCGACAACGGCGATGCGTGTGTCGGCCGGATATGCGAAAGCGGTGTCTACGACATCCGTCACCGAATGCTGACGGACCTCCTTGCCGCTTACGGGCGAAAAAGTGCGTCCCACTCGGGCGAACAGCATACGCAGGTAATCGTATATCTCTGTTGACGTACCGACAGTGCTCCTCGGATTTCGAGTGTTCACCTTCTGCTCGATGGCGATGGCCGGCGGAAGCCCCTTAATGAAATCCACCTCCGGCTTATGCATCTTACCAAGGAACTGACGCGCATATGCCGACAGACTCTCAACATACCGGCGCTGCCCCTCCGCATAAATGGTATCGAAAGCAAGCGATGACTTTCCGGACCCCGAAAGGCCGGTAATTACAATGAACTTGCCTCGCGGCAACGTAAGATCAACGTTTTTGAGATTATTGACGCGGGCACCTTTAACAATTATAAACCCGCTGTCGGGTTCCACTTTGTTCCTGATTTTGCTCCCTATGTCGGCACGGGGTGCAACGGTTGAATTCTGTTCTCTTTTCGTTTGTTTATGTAATGTCGTAGTTTTCACCGAAATAATTCTCCTGTTTATCTGCCTGAAAGGCGGGGTTTTGAACCTGCAAAGATACAAAATCTTTCTCAGCCCGCAAAGCATTGCCGGCTCCGTATTCTTTAAATTACGTTAGCGGCATCCTGTTGCTTTTAACGAAAAATATCCGTATCTTTGCACCTGATTATGGACTCGCCGCAACAGGCCTTAAAACCGCCTGCGGAACGCGCCCGCAAAACGATTGTTTGATTGCCACACTTGTTCGTAGCAATTTATTGAAAAACAAATTCCAAAATGATCAACATTACTTTTCCCGACAATTCGGTGAAACAGTTCGAGCAGGGCGTTACCCCCCTCGAAATCGCTCAGTCGCTCTCGCCCCAGTTGGCACGCGACGTTCTTGCAGCATCCGTCAACGACCAGGAATGGGACCTCACCCGTCCCATCGAATCCGACGCCACCCTCCGACTCTTCAAATGGGACGACCCCGAAGGTAAACATGCCTTCTGGCATAGCTCCGCCCACCTTCTCGCCGAAGCTCTTCAGGAGCTTTTCCCCGGCGTGAAATTCGGCATCGGCCCCGCGGTGGAGACCGGATTCTACTACGATATCGACCCCAACGGCAACTCTATCACGGCGGCAGATTTCCCCGCCATCGAAGCCAAGATGCTCGAACTCGCCAAACGCAACGAGAGCATCGTCCGCGCCGACATCTCGAAAGCAGACGCGCTCAGAATGTTCGGCGAACGCGGCGAGACATACAAGTGTGAACTTATCGAAGAACTGGAGGACGGTCACATCACCACATACACCCAAGGCAGCTTCACCGACCTCTGCCGCGGGCCGCACCTCCCCTCCACAGGCGTCATCAAAGCCGCCAAGATCATGAACCTTGCAGGCGCCTTCTGGCGCGGCGACGACAAGCGCAACCAGCTTGTGCGAGTCTACGGCGTCACCTTCCCTAAAAAGAAGATGCTCGACGAGTATCTAACCCTGCTCGAGGAAGCCAAGAAACGCGACCACCGCAAACTCGGCAAGGAGATGGAACTCTTTACCTTCTCGACCAATGTCGGCGCCGGCCTGCCGCTCTGGCTCCCCAAAGGCGCTGCGCTGCGCGACCGCCTCGAGCAGTTCCTGCGCAAGATTCAGAAGAAATACGGCTACCAGCAGGTGATTACCCCCCACATCGGCAACAAGATGCTCTACGTCACCTCCGGCCACTATGCAAAATATGGCAAGGATTCCTTCCAGCCCATCCATACGCCGCAGGAAGGTGAGGAGTACATGCTCAAACCCATGAACTGCCCTCACCACTGCGAGATTTTCAAATCCTTCCCGCGCTCCTATCGCGAACTTCCGCTCCGACTCGCCGAATTCGGAACGGTCTACCGCTACGAGCAGACGGGCGAGTTGCACGGCCTCACACGTGTGCGCGGCTTCACCCAGGACGACGCACACATCTTCTGCGCTCCCGACCAGATTAAAGACGAGTTCCTGAAAGTGATGGACATTATTTTCTACATTTTCAAGGCTCTCAACTTTGAAAACTACGAAGCTCAGATTTCGCTCCGCGACCCCAAAAACAAACAGAAATATATAGGAAGCGACGAAAACTGGCATCTCGCCGAAACCGCAATTATCGAAGCGTGCGAAGAAAAAGGCCTCAAGGCTCGCAAGGAACTCGGCGAGGCCGCGTTCTACGGCCCGAAACTCGACTTCATGGTGAAGGATGCGCTCGGACGCCGCTGGCAGCTCGGAACGATCCAGGTCGACTACAATCTGCCCGAACGCTTCCAGCTCGAATACACCGGCGCCGACAACCAGAAGCATCGCCCCGTAATGATTCACCGTGCGCCGTTCGGCTCACTTGAGCGTTTCGTGGCCGTGCTCCTCGAGCACACCGCCGGCAAGTTCCCCCTGTGGCTCGCACCCGATCAGGCCATCATTCTCCCCATCTCGGAGAAATTCAATGACTACGCCTACGAGGTGGCTCGCCAGCTCACCAATGCCGACGTCCGTGTTACCGTCGACGACCGCAATGAGAAGATTGGACGCAAGATCCGCGACAACGAGATGCGCCGCATCCCCTACATGTTAATTGTCGGCGAAAAAGAAGCCGAAAACGGCGAAGTATCCGTAAGAAAACAAGGCGAAGGTGATAAAGGTACGATGAAAATTACTACCTTTGCCGAGGAAATCGCGCAGCAGGTGAAAGATCTCAAATGATTTTTCGCCTCTGCAGGCGGAAAATATCGCACCATGTCGCTGACAGCGAGCAAATTGCAAAATCAAAGCGATATGATGAACGACTATAGCCGCCGTGCGGTGACCCGAAGAGTTAAGCGGGCATATTCCGACCTTTCAGCCACGGTTTCGCCCACCATATCTCACATTTAACATTTTTTAATGGACAAAAAACCTCAACACTCCGGCGCACCGCGCCCCATGCACCAGCCAGGCTCCCGGCCGACAGGTTCGGCACCTCGCCCTACCGGACAGACGGGAAGTCGCCCCGCAGGCTCCAGTCCCCGTCCCGGCGGATTTTCCGGTCCCCGTCCCGGCGGCTTCTCCGGACCTCGCCCCGGTGGATTTTCGAGTCCGCGCCCCGCATCTCCGCGTCCGCCCATGGGTCCGCGCATGCCCCGCAAAGAGGAACCATATGCCGTCAACGAGCGCATCCGCGCCAAGGAAGTGCGACTCGTGGGCGACAACGTGGAAAACGGCATCTATCCTATTCAGCAGGCTCAGAAAATCGCCGACGATATGGAGCTTGATCTTATCGAGATATCTCCCACCGCCCAGCCTCCGGTCTGCAAAATACTTGATTATTCCAAATTCCTCTATCAGCAGAAAAAGCGCCTGAAAGAGCAGAAAGCCAAAGCCACCAAGGTTGTCGTTAAGGAGATTCGTTTCGGTCCTCAGACCGACGACCACGACTACAACTTCAAACTGAAGCATGCCCAGAGCTTCCTTCAGGAAGGTTCAAAAGTCAAGGCATACGTGTTCTTCAAAGGCCGCTCAATCCTATTTAAGGAGCAGGGAGAAGTCCTTCTTCTACGTTTTGCCAACGACCTCGAGGAGTATGGAAAAGTAGAGCAGATGCCTGTGCTCGAAGGCAAGCGCATGATTATCATGATCTCGCCCAAAAAGAAAGCCTGAGCGAACCGACCAGGTCCGTACATCGTCAATCCAACCAATTCGAAATTATCTGTCGCCCTCTATGGCTGCGGCAATAATTCATAAACCAATTAACAGTTATAAAAATGCCAAAGATCAAAACAAACTCAGCCGCCAAGAAGCGCTTCGCTCTCACCGGTACCGGCAAGCTTAAAAGAAAGCACGCTTTCAAGAGCCACATCCTTACCAAAAAGACGAAGAAGCAGAAACGCAACCTCACCCACTTCGGAACCGTCAATCGCGTGGATGCAGGTAATGTAAAGACCCTTCTGGGAATGCGCTAATCGCCCGGAGTCGGCTTCAAAAAATTCCAGCCAACTTCACTCTCCAGTTCATTTATTTCATTAACCGAATGTGTAGCATAAAGAGCCCCGCCGATTTCGAGGCCGCTCACAATCAAAAAATCGAACAAAAATGCCAAGATCAGTAAACCACGTAGCTTCGCGTGCTCGTCGTAAGAAAATCCTGAAACTCACCCGCGGTTATTTCGGCTGCCGCCGCAACGTATGGACCGTAGCCAAGAACACCTGGGAAAAAGGTCTCACCTACGCCTACCGCGACCGTAAAGATAAAAAACGTAACTTCCGTGCTCTCTGGATTCAGCGTATCAACGCAGCCGCACGCATGGAAGACCTCTCCTACTCCAAGCTGATGGGCCTTATCCACAAAGCCGGTATCGAGATCAACCGCAAAGTTCTCGCCGACCTCGCCCTCAACAACCCCGCCGCTTTCAAGGCTGTAGTCGATAAGGTGAAAAACGCCTGATAAGCCCCACAGTCAACCAACGTATCTACAAGGCGATGCAACGTTTCGACGTTGCATCGCCTTGTTTCATACCAGCCCCATATGAGCAATCTACTGTTTTTGCAGTTTCCACTCGCCATATCCACCTATTTGAGCTATTGAAGCAAAAAATGGATGCTATTTAGCAGAAATATCATTTTTTTTTGCGAAATTTGCGTGATATTTAGCAGGAAGACACGTGCAATTGGACATTTAAGTCAATTGATTGCAAAGCAAATAATTACGTGCTCACTGCCAGTCAACAATGAAATGCGACGCTCCGCCATTGTTTGTCCACCCCAAAGCGCCACCGGCGCTCAGGATGACATCGAGGGGGAAATGTTGCCATTTATATCACTACCTGAATGCAATTCACAGCAGCGCAAATAGCCGCCCTCGCAGGCGGCACCATCGAAGGCGACGGCAATGTAGTTATTTCGTCGTTTGCCAAAATTGAAGAAGGGCAGCCGGGAGCCATCTCCTTTCTGGCAAATCCCAAATACACCCACTACATCTACGACACCCGTTCATCGGCGGTACTTGTAAGCGATACGTTCGTGGCCGAAAAACCGCTGAATTGCACGCTTATCCGTGTGGCCGATCCCTACGCCACTGTGGCCTCGCTGATGGAAATGGCCGCTAAAATGATGACACCCAACCCTACAGGCATCGAGCAGCCCTGCTTTATCGCCGAAGGTGTGGAAATTCCCGACGATGCATATGTGGGTGCCTTCGCCTACATCGGGAAGGGTGCGCACATCGGCAAGGGAGCAAAAATATACCCTCAGGCCTATGTGGGTGAAAACGTTACGGTAGGAAATGGCTCGATACTATATTCCGGTGTAAAGATTTATCACAACTGCAAAATCGGCGACCGGTGCATACTCCATTCGGGTGCCGTTGTAGGTGCCGACGGCTTCGGATTCGCTCCGGTCGACGGCCATTACAACAAAATCCCGCAGATGGGCAATGTCGTGATAGCCGACGACGTGGAAATAGGCGCAAACACTACGGTAGACCGTGCCACCATGGGAAGCACACGCATAGGCAAAGGCACCAAACTCGACAACCTGATTCAGGTTGCCCATAACTGCGCTATCGGGGAGAACACCGTGATGGCCGCTCAAAGCGGCATCGCCGGCTCTACAAAGCTCGGAAGCAACTGCATGATCGGGGGTCAGGTCGGGTTCAGCGGACATATCACCGTGGGCGACAACGTGCAGATAGGAGCCCAGTCGGGTGTATCAAACAGCATTCCCGACGGGCGCCGCATGATGGGCTCGCCGGTAGTCGACATCATGCAGTTTGCCAAACAAGTGGTGTACGTAAAAAATCTACAGAGCCTTTACGACCGCGTCAAGACACTTGAAAAAGAGCTGAAGGCTCTCGGCACGCTTGCCGAGAATAATTGAAGCATGAGCGTTTCCTACAGCAACGAATACTAAAAAAAATAATATATCCATTTCTGCAACCAATGAAGCAACTTACGCTCGCCGGCGAGTTCTCCGTAAAAGGGAAAGGTCTTCACACCGGCTTAGAAATAGAAGCTACATTTTATCCCGCTCCTGAAAACCACGGTTACAAATTCCAGCGCATCGACCTTGAGGGTGAACCCATAATCGATGCATTGGCTGAGAACGTAGTGGAGACAGGCCGGGGAACGGTAATTGCCAAAGGCGATGCCCGCGTTTCCACCATCGAGCATTGTCTCGCTGCTCTTTATGCCGCGGGAATCGACAACTGTCTCATCAAACTAAATGCGCCCGAAGTACCTATTCTCGACGGAAGCGCCATCGAATTCGCCGAAAAAATAGAGAAAGTCGGCGTTGTCGAACAGGCTGCCGACAAAAACTTTTATGTGGTAAAACACAAAATTGAAGTCCGCGACGAAGCTACAGGCGCACACCTTACCGTTCTCCCCGACAGCGACTTCTCGGTTGACGTAATGATATCGTATGATTCTCCGGTGCTTGACAATCAATACGCCCGTCTGGAAAACGTAGCCGATTTCCGTCAGGAAATAGCCGCAAGCCGCACTTTCGTTTTCGTGCGTGAGGTAGAACCCCTGCTCGCCGCCAACCTCATCAAGGGGGGCGATCTGGACAATGCAATCGTAATCTACGACCGGAAACTTCCGCAGTCGCAGCTCGACCATATCGCCGACCTTATCGGTGTTCCCCACAAGGAGGTGAACGATTTCGGCTATATCAACAACCGGCCTCTGGCTTTCGACAACGAACCAGCCCGTCATAAACTTCTCGACGTAATCGGCGACGTAGCCCTGATCGGACGCCCTCTCAAAGGCCGCATCATAGCCTGCCGCCCCGGTCATAAAATCAACACCACCTTCGCCAAGCAGA
>UREH01000023.1 GCA_900546835.1 uncultured Porphyromonadaceae bacterium | reverse complement strand
GGTCTCTGGTGCCCTTGATAACAGACAGTGGGACCAAGCTGTTACTTTGTTCCGCCAAGCGGTAAATACCAATGTAGAGAAAGCCGAAATGTTCTATTGGACAGGTGTGGATAAGAGTCTGGAAGTATCATCCAGGATAGGGCGGGAACTGGCTGCTTATTACAAAAAATCACGCAGCTATGACAAAGCGTATCTTTTTTACAAAGAGTTGCTTCAAAAATCTCCGAATGATGTTAATTGTCTTGTGTCATGTGCTGAGATGGAAGTATGCCGTGGGCGGGAGTCTGAAGCTTTGGAGACTTACCGGAAAGTACTGTCATTGGATGCGGATAATCTGGCAGCCAATATTTTTATCGGTAATTATCTTTATTTGAAGGCGGAGAGAGAGAAAAAACAGTTAGAAGCAGATTATAAAAAGATTAGTGCTCCCACTCGGATGCAGTATGCACGCTATCGTGATGGTCTTAGCCGTGTGATGAGTACCGGATACGGAAAGGCAAGGGAATATCTTCAAAAGGTGATCAGTCAATTCCCTTCTACTGAAGCTCAAAAGACATTAGAAAGAATAAAGCTTATAGAAAAAGAGGTGAACAGATAACTGTTCACCTCTTTTTCTATATGTTGTTACCGGGCTGTGCGTATGGGTAAATCAATCGGTCCTTCGACAACGGAACGCGTTTGTGTTTGTCCTTGTTTGGGACCGGGTATCAGCGGACTGTATGTCAGGACGTGACGGATACGGGAACGTTGGTCGTTGGTAAACCGGTCTGAGTAACTTACGGAATAATCCATAATATTAGTAGAAGTAAATGTCTGATTGGTCTTACAATTTTCACGTTTTACCAGATAGTCAAACGTGAAGTTTGCCGGATCATTCTTCGCGGTGTAGGCGTAATCAGCGTCATACTTCACTTTATTATAAGTAGGGGTGTCGTCACAATAATCCGAATCAAAGCAACCGTCATAAATACCTTCGTCATTTTCAGAAAAAGCATGGTGTAAGCCCAGATAATGACCTAATTCGTGAGCTAATGTTACGGTGATGTCTGCTGTACTATATTGGGTTGAAGTTGACTGGTCATTAATGAATAAACTGTTGATGGAGACACTATATGGAAATTTCAGATTTTGTTTCTCTAAATAAGATTTTTGTGTTTTGCTCAGTCCTTCCAGATAATTGCTTCCTACTGTGGAAAAAGGTATATGTGCAATTCCCAGTGTGGTACTGTTCGTACTCTCATCGTCCTTGAAGTTGTATACCATTACGTTGATATAGTTATTCGGTTCCCAGATGTATTTTACATATTTACCTGTTTCGTCATTCATGAAGACATCACAGTCGATAGGGTAACTTTCCTCCCATAAAACATATTTCACTCCCGGAGTTGATAAGGGTTTCCCATCTTCATCAGTAGTAGCCAGCGTAAAAGTCAAGTTCATATCCACGCTTGAACCGAATATTGTAAAATATCAATCTGATTATCAAATATTAATATCGGAAATTGTATGGTAATGATACCATATAGTTCCCGATATTTGTGAGGATTAGCCTATTCTTTCTTGTGCAATCTCAATGGCTTTCCGCTTTAATTCGTCTTCACCTTCTATAGCATCCAATACTTTGTCTGCCAACCATAGTGTAAGAAGTTCATTTTTATCAATCTTGAAATACTCAGCTAATTGTATTACTTGTGCCCGTTTAGCATATCTATCGCCACGCTCTATTTTGCTAAACATTGGAGTGTCTATTTCAAGCAAAGCTGCCAATTGCCTTTGTAGCACACCGTGTTCTTCTCTCAACTCTTTTATTTTGTCTCCTAATAACATAGTCTTTATTCTTTTGAGTTCAGCATGTGTTTCGTCGAAATTCGACGGATTTAAACATTTTCGACGGAATGGGCTGTATCTTTTCGTCGAAATTCGACGGATTGACTATAATATAAACCAATTTCGTCCATCTGTTCTAATCAATTCCTCGGTTTTCATAACTTTCAATAGATCACCCAGGCTGCGTAGTTTTTGCTCTTCAGTCTTATTGCTAGGCATTACATCTTTGATGTATTCGTAGATGCCATCACGTTTGGCTCCATCTGATCCAGCATTCTTAAGATATTGCAAAACCATCTGTTTAATTTTGTCCTTATCAAGTCCTTTTTGCTTGGTGTAACCTTGCAATTGACGAGTGGCTTTAGCAACTCCTAAAGAAATTGTATAATTGGGAGCATCGCCCTCAATAAGTCCCCTGTTCAGCAAGTCTTTTGCAACATCTTCATGTATGAATCTGCCTTTCTGCACAGCATCGAGAGATATGCAATCCCATAATGACAGAGTGTTGTCAGTCTTCAATAAATCCGTATATCGCTTATTGATCTCGTTACCATATATGCGTACTACAACCTTCTTTTTTTTCGCATCAATCTCGTAGTCCGGCATCGGAAAGTGTCTGCGCCATTGTTCGTTAAACATTTTCTTGATACCACGACTTACGGTATCAATCATATTGAAGTCCACCATTGCCTTGCATAGGCACTCATTGCGAAAATAGGTCTGAGATTCCTCATTTCTTAAAGCATTTTCCAAAGTTCCGGGAATGAAAGTTCCGGCGTTGGAATAATATAGATAGCCGGGATTCTCAACGAAATTGACACGCTGTTGCATCGTGTAATCTTGATGAGCAATACAGTTATGAAGTGCTTCGCGTATAGTGTAGTCATCATACTGCTTCATTGTATCTGGGAAAAGCGTACCACCAGGCATTTCACGCAAAGTCAGATTTTCAATCTTTGAGAGAATTTCATCTACTGTCAGTATGAATGGAACAGTGAAATGTTCGTAGTCAACCACATCTTGGTTTGCATCCCTGCGTGTCCAAGTTACCTGAGCGACGACAGGACGCAGTTTAAAGGCTGATTCGTATTTGCCTAACAATATAATAGCGGCACGAGTGATGCATCCATTTCTTGTCAGTCCGCATTTGCCAAGAAATGTCTGAATATCCCAAGCATTTACCTCGGATTCGGGAATACGGCTATGTACCTTCTTAAACATTTTGCGGGCTTTAGCTATAGCAACTTCGTCAAGGTCATCTATCGTTGCATCAGGAACAATCTGTGCAGACCAATCTGTTTCACCAAATATTGGCTCATCAAGAATGACATTCATGCGTTCAGTGGTCAACTCTACAAGAGAATCTTCAATTCGCTGCCATGCTTTGTTATGAGCGTAAACAGGTAATTTGGGACGATGCTTGGGAATATGGACTACCCAAACTTTCTTGTTAGTGTCATCGGTAACAAACTCTTCAATATCGAGACCTTCTGTCGAAAGATTAACACATCGTTCTGTTAAACGAAGAATTGCCTTTTGCCGGTCATAATTATAGGTATCCGTCCCGACAATTTCCAAAGAACTGTCATGTACCCCTATCACTAAATGTCCTCCTTCCATATTGGCAATAGCCGACACATATGAGATAACATCGTTTTTCTCATCCCCACAGAACGAGTTCTTCAAATTCTTGAATTCCTTCCATTCGCAACAAGCATTCTCTTGTGGATAGTTGCGAAGGAGATATTGTTGTAGTTCTGACTCTTGCATAATTATCCAATTATACTTTCACTTTCATCATTATGTTTCTCAGCATTTCTGATGACGCATTCTTTACTTGTATTGGCATAGCAGTAGACACAGAAATGACGACAAGTATTATACATGCCGATGTCTTTGCTGATCATACATCCACATACCTTACGTTGCCCTGTATCCTTTACATTACGCACCTTCTCTGGTATTGGTGGCAAATTACCAAACAAGTCTTTTTCTGGTAATTTCAATGTATGTAGATAATAGACAAGTTCCTTATCGTCAGCAAAAATACGTTTCATCAATTCACCATCAATACAACGATTGTGTTCTATCCCGTATTTTTCGAGGTCAATATCTTCCGCACAAGTGGCGATTTCAACATCCCAACCATCTTTATGCCAAACTTCACGAATCTTTTGAAGTCCTTCTACGATTTCTATGCGTTGAGCAAGGTTGGCTTCGGCATTCTCCACATTCTCCTTTGTAAAAAGCATAGTTTCCTTAACAAGGTTGTTTTGAACCTTGCGATAAGCTTTTACATCAACGAAACTGAATACAAGCTTATTTGTGTAACCTTTCAGTTTATTTCCAATGTGCCAAATGCGCATCAAGAGGTCACGAGGAGCGATGTTTGGCGTAATTATTAAAGGATCAAAACGCCAGATTACTTTCTCCTTACCAATCATATCAGAAAGTTTCTTGAATGTCTCAATTCTGTTTTCGACAGACGAAACATTAGGCTCAAAACCTTCTTTTACATAATCATTGAGTGTAACCTGAAAGTAGTAGTGTATTCCTTTTTCGTCAAGCTCATGAAGGTATGGGAGAATCGGCTTTGGGTTCTTTGTCCAAAAAATCACTACCTTGCAGTTCTTGAAAGAAATATACATTTTCTGCTGGTTGAAAGGGTTATACCATGCACAATACCCTTTAGCCAAGCGGTTGAAAAACCACTTGGCGTAAAATGCTGGTATGTCAGTTGAACGGCTTGCTGATATGATTATAGGAGCTGTCGCCTCTACGGAATCACCATTTTCAATTGTAATATGAATCTTGTCGTTCATAACTGTATTAAAGACGTTGTTTAAGAGCAGAGATTGTTTTCTCTATATCGATGGGCCTATAGGCATCGTTTTTCCATTTCATATCTTTTCCATTTCTGCTAACTGGATCACGCTGGCCTGAAACAAGTTTAGCATGGAATTCCTCTAAAAGCTCATGTTCTGTCTTCCCAGCGGCATACTGAGGGTCAAATACCCAATTCAAATCATTGATTATTTGTTTGTATGCAAAATCCTTAAGCCCAGGATTGATTTCCCTTATAAACGCAGCTATTGCGTCGACATTCTCGATTTTGAATGGCAATTTACCCACCCCTGGCTTCTTGGTTGCTTGCTCTACATTGGTACTTGAGTTTTGACCAGAGAGCAAATTACCAAAGAAATTTCCTATTTTTTTTATAGGCCTCATTATACCAGACTCTTCTGCCTGAATATTGAAGTAAGCAACTAAATTATCTCGTATTTCCTTGGAAATATTCAAGTCGTCAAGCATGCAACGGAATGAGACGGGTTCACCAACCTTATTTTCTAGTTCAAGAGCTACTAACGCTTTGTCATGATAATCCTTTGCGCTCTTCGTTGTAAAGTCCTTCAATACGCTCTTTACCACATCAGAGAGTTCATGGGTTCGTGATTCGGGCAAGCTTAAGACACGTTTCATCTCCTTGTAGAGATTTGTTCTGGTACTTATTAAATTTTTTAATATGTACAGATATGCCTCGAATTTGCCTTGGGCGGCCTCTAGTTGCAATGCGGATTCTATGCAGTACTCGTTGGCTCTCTTCTGTCCATGGGGCAACGTGTTTATAACAGATTGGACATTCTCACGAAGATCTGTGTTCACTACAGGCGCACCAACGCCATTTAATTTGATTTCAACAGGTTGTTGTATAAAAGGCCATTCTCCTTTTGACTCTGTATTATAGAGAAGTGTACAGATTGCTCTGTAATTCTCACCAAATGATGGAAGATTTGTAATGGATGCGATTATCGGTTTCGGAATTTTTACGTATCCTATTGTAGCCCCCCACAATGCAAGTGAGTAACTGTAGTCAGAGTATGAATTATCTTCGCAAAACTGCACAATAGCATCAAAGTCTTCTCCCTTAAGAATAAAAGCTGCTAAGGCCTTAAGGATGGGGTTGTCTTGCTTTTTTACATCAAGTGGAGTAAAGCTCTTGATGTTCTGTCTCAAATCATTCATGAACTGTTGAGCAGGGCTGCCTTGCCATTGCCAATTTAATGATTCCCATATGTTTTTTGCGGAGATAGTAATTTGAGTCGCAATATTGAATCTGTCTGTACGCAGGGTATCAGAAGTCGGCGCAGTACCATGCCATAATATAGTATCAATAAACTTATTGAATAGCATTGTTTCCTGAGAGTCCTTTGTAAGCATGCATGTTTCGTATGTAGGATCCAAATCAAAAGTGTTTGCCACATTAAATTCGGAAACTTGTTTTATTTGATCCTCTTTCACAATCTGAGAAGTATAGGACTTTAAACTATCGCGATACGCTTCTATGTTATCATACCCATATTGGCTTAGTGAGACGTAAGAGCGCAGACCGTTCTTTTTCATAAAATTCGTTTTGAGAACATTCTCCTCATCATATAATTTTAGCAACTTATTGAGTGCATCCGAAGGAATTGCAAGTTCTGTGAGGGTATTATCCCACATTTCCTTACATCTTCTCATGGAAGGGTCAAACTTTCGAAAGTCTGTATCTAACTGTTTTAGTTCTTGGTAGAAAGAACTATTACCGAAGCCTCCATTATTTTTGAGAGTTGCGACAATATCGTAGATCCTTTTCTGAATTTTGAGTAAGACTGCAGTATCAGAGGATACAGATTTGGATATGCCGAGATAAAATCCCAAAATGAACCCTTTAACGACATTCAATTTGTTGTTCTGGAGAACTTTTGCATCATAATTCTTGCATGTATCCTCTACATGAATATTCAATCCTGACAAATAAGCCAAATTGAAATCTCCTTTGCAAAGGTCAAACTTAAAGTGATCTCCAAGTTTGTTTGTCAAACTATCAGAACAACTAAGTCTAGAATGATTTAAATCATTGACATTGTAAAATAATATTCTCGTGTTGAAGGGGGAAAGATTCAAAACACTGTCCAGAGAATACACATGAATCCTATCATTTTCGAAAATATGAGTCAACGGTGTTGTCTTTTCGTCTATATCAACTTCAAGAACGATAGGACGACTATCGTGCTCGTTATCCTTTATCTCGAAATAAGGGATTTTCGAAAACAATATCAAAACATTCTTGAACGGAATGAGATCCAATCCGTAGAATGTATTATATCCATAGTTCCTAGCATTGTAGAACGATAATGGCGCAATACATTCTGTAGATAGAATGTTGTCTATATTAAGTGAAGATGTTGCTATAAATAATTTCATTACAGTCAGTGATTAAATAATATCAATTTCTTCGTTGTTGTTGTATACAGGATTGTCCTTCTTAGGGAAGAGTGGAGACAAAGATGATGTGTATCCTAAATAAAGACGTTCACTACACCTTGTCATAGCCACATAAAGTGCTGCACGCTTATCAGTATTCTTCTCACATCCAGGGATAAAGACATCCTTGAATTGGAGTCCTTTTGCACACCACCAAGTCATAATTTTGGGGTTAGAGGAATGGAAATCCAAGTCCATTTCAGTATCTTGGTTGGCATTATACTTGAATTCGCACGTGATGCCTTTTCTCATCAGATAATCCTTGACATACTCTACAGACCATTCGCCCTTGTCATCCGTATTGAATGGCAATAGGATTCCGACATTCGTTAAGGATCTGTTTTTTATAATGTCCGCGATTTTATCCAGTTGTCCATCATAACTATTTGCAGAGATAAGGTTGGGTTTCTCACCTTGACGCTTACACTTGAGAACCAAGTCCTCTACATTTCCTACCTTCTCGCCAAGAGCTGCGACTTCTTGAGTCAGTCTGTAGTTGAAATATAGAGGATCCGGAGCAATGCCCATATCCGAAGCCGTGCGTTCAATAGTTTGGGTTTGCCCTCTATCGCCAAAGCCCATAATAGATTGAGCAGTATCGCCAAAGAACAAGCAATACTCCCCATACTGTTTCATTTCATTAATTTCTTCCCTTGTAAAATCCTGGCATTCATCAACTATGAGGTATTTTACTCTTCTTTGATTATGGCGCCATTGATGGTAATGATATACATTTCTAAGTCCCAGCTTTTTCAAACCATCCTCAAAATACTTTCTCAAAGACTTAGTATATACGATAATTGTGTAACTTTCACCGAGAGCTGCAATTTGTTTAGCCTTATGAAGGGCAATAAGCGATTTGCCGCTTCCTGCACTGCCGGAGACAACCATAGACTTGTTATTCTTTCTGTCTATCAGCTGCCTCTGGAAATCATCTAGACTTGAATAGTCAATGAAGAATTCAGAATCGAAGTCTGCCATAATTTTTTAATTTATTTGATAGTACATGAGTTATATTCGGTTTCCCCATTGGATGACACAACGACATTCTCGGCAAACGGTTTCTTCCCAATTATCCGGTAGATAATTTTGCTTATATCGTTGTTCTTTGCAGAATGAGTTACTCTTATCTCCTTCTTGAAAAAGCATCCGTTTATACATTTGGACTCTTTGTCCTTGCATGCAGTCGGGTATATTGTTGCGAAATCATCGTTTTCAGCTACGAATTCATTCAATTCTGCATTAAGCATGTACGGAATGAATTTTTTCGTTGCTGGACTTTTTATGGTTACATCTTCTATCAGCATAATGCCTTTGTCTGTTAATTTAGAAGACAGCATGCTTGCCGTTTGTTTGTAGGCCTTATTTTCAATGCGCTTTTTTGCTAGCATCTCGCAGATTGCCTTGCATGATAGAATCAAATCATATTTGTCTGATAAAACATCTGATACGAGATTTAAATCGTTCTCGCTTTCAATGAAGACTGGGCCTATTCGGTAATCAATCTTGAGTCTGCTGTGTTTCTTGAACTCAGCCATAATCTTCTCAAAGAACCTTAAGGCCATTTGGTTTCCGTCTATTGCTAACAGTTTGACGGATTCTAATGATGATTCGTACTTCTCGAGAAAAGATAGAAGTCCAAAGAGATCGCCACCAGTGCCACAGCCTAAATCAAGGATACTGACAGAAGTCCGTTCCCCGACTAAAGAAAGATAATTGCTGTTTTGGCTGAATTCTTCAAAGATTGATTTTACTTCGACAAAACTTCTCGGGAAGTATGTGCCGAGGTATACTTTAATCTCGCCTGTGTTCAAATTCAGATTGTACTCAAACCTGGAATGGTTGGGAGAGTATTTCGCACCAAGGTCAAAAAACAAATATCTGTCCAACCAATTGGGAAGATCTACATCTGCAAGTGTGCCATCAGAATGAATGCTGGCGGATTCTTCTATGTCGGGATTATTCCCCTCTTCTATTTGAGATACAATACGTTCTCCAGTCTGCCAGTACAAAATATCATCCGACATCCTTGCCATGTCTTTTTGCAAGAACCTGTACAGACGTTTTTCTTGGTCAGGTGCAATCCGTCCTTTTAAGAGCACGACAAACTCATGATCTATGTGCTTTATAAAGGAAGGATACGCTCTCCCAAAATCAATTGGAGTAAGGGCAAAAACCTCTATGTCGTTCACCCCCAAAACAACATTGATAATTTGATGTGCATACTCCTTCAAGGGAATCAAATCTGCACTTGAGTGTAACACATTTACCTCATCCGCTACACTTTGACTCTCTATTTCTTTTGAATCTATGACATCTTTGGTTTGTGGCAATTCGGACAAACTTTCTTCTTGGTACAATGTATCAGGTACTTCGCTGAACGCATCTTTAGATAGCTTTTGGGCATCTTTTTTTATGCCCTCAAAGATCTCTTTCTTGTTCTCCTTGGGTGCCTGTGATTCATAAGAGGCATTGCTGAATTCCGTCAGATAGAAGGGATTTAGGTTGAGAGTTTCCGCAAGTTTAACGATTCCGAGTGGGTCAAGGTCGGTGTGAGGACAAGTGATGTCATCCAACTTTTCAATGAAATGTTCGCTATCAGTAATGTGAAGCCAAGACCTGTTGGTGGCACTTAAATTGTTTTCCAATTCAATGGGTTGATGAAATATAATAAGATGAGGGACATCCTTGATTTGATTCTTTTCAATCCCCAAGACTTTAAGTTCTTTCTTAACTGTCGAATGGTTTATTCGTGCTTGTTGGAGGGCTGTTTTTCTTGAGCCTCCCTTGATGGTTTTTCCATCGCAAGTCCATTCTCCGTTTTCATTGGCAACAACTTTGCCACCATAATTCTTAAATTCGATTGAGATGATAGCATCCTTCTTGATAAACAACGCATCTAATTCACATCCAATATTATAGTTGCCTGCGAACACACAGAATTCATTCGAATCCTCATAGTGAGCTTTGAGTTGCTCACAGAGAAACCGAAACTGCTCACGTTCTGCTGTTGTGTCAAAGTTTCCGACTCTGAATGTTAAAAGTCCTCCCATTACAAAATATCAATACTATTTTTGTAAACTAAATGATCTTTGTTCCTGCGTTGACTTTTCCGTTTAAGAATTGTCAGTTTTCGACTACAAAGGTACAAAAAATATAGCAAACACTTGTATGTATAGATATGAATTTGCAATAAATATATTACTATCAATCAACTATCTTCGTTTTACCGAAGTATGCTTCTTTGCTACGTTATCATTCCACGGAAGGTCAGACGATGAGCCACCAGATCCAGTACCAACATGAACCTCCGCCGGTCCTCCGGCAGCAAGGGTAAAAGCTGCATCCAATAGCTCTGCCTGCTTTCCATTTACCTGCTCCTGCGGATCGAATACAGCATTGACAAACTCCTCGTCCGTGATCTGGCCGTTGAAATGTTTTTGGGCCACATCATAGTCTATCTGGAATTTGATGTTCTCAAAAAGCTCATCACCGACCCGTGTCCAGATGTGGAGCGACGGATTCCGATAGTTTGAGACATTGATACGTGCAAGCTCGGCACCGGACGAGAGGCTGTAACGCTGGGGATTAGCCTTGCGGTCGAGCAAACTTATCTGTTTCCTCTGCCTGTCTATGATTGCATCCTTCTCCTTGAACTGCCGTTCTGCCGCTTCCGCCTGATGAATGGCCTTGTCTATTTCTTTTTGATAGCCGTTTCGCAGTTTTCCGATTTCTGATTTATGTTGTTCCTGCAACCGTACCTTTTCTGCCTGAAGTTCATCAATCTGTTTATTGAGTTCGGCAATCAGCCTGTCCTTGTCTGCCAGTTCCTTCTTTGTCTTGGCAAGGTCTCCCTTGCCGAACCACGCGAGGATGGTGTTCCTTCCTTCTTGCGCCTTCTCTACATCGGCCTGTAACTTGGCTATATCCTCTTCATACTGGATTACCTGCTGCCTGTAATATTCCGAGTTTGTCTGATGCTTGGCGGTAGAGCCGACAATTCCACGCTGCAACCCGAACGGTTTCATGGCCTTGGCATAGCTGTTCTGGTATTCATGCAATTTGGTACGACGCATCACATCGTCCGCCGACAGACGTGGTCCGGACTTCGTTTCATATTTCTTTTCGCCCTCCCGCTTCCTGCGGATACGCTCACCGGTTACTATGGGCACGACTGTGGCGTGCAGGTGCGGGGTCTTCTCGTCCATGTGCAGCACGCACGATACAAGGTTTTCGTTTCCGAAAGTTTCCCTTAGCCATTTAAGATTGGCATCGATCCAACTGTCCAGTTTGCCATCATTGGCAATTTTCATCATCTGCTCATGCGTTCCAGTCAGCATTACGCGTATTGCCTTTGTCTGGTTCTTGCTGACTTTGCGGCGCAGACCTGCGGTCTCGATGCGGTGCTGTATCGCCTCGGTGCGATTGGACACGCCATCGGGGAATCTGACCAACTCACGGTTGAAATGTGTCCGGTCCGCATCGGCATTAACCGGCACATAAATCTTTCCCTTGGCATCCTTTCTTTCTATATGGCATGACATTCCACTGTCATTGCCGCTGCCACGCTGCAGGTGGCAGACTGCGTATTGTGTATTACTCATATCTATTCGTTATTTTATTGTTATTCTTGTTGTAAAATCCCGTCAGACAGTCGGAGGCATACCGGGGACCTGAGGAGTTCCCTGGCTTATGGGCTTTTTTACTGCCGGACGCGAAGCGGAGACGGTGAAAATGCCCTAATAAGCTACGGGATTTTACAACCCCATTTTCACGGGACAGCGAGCTGTCCATTGATTCTCCTTCATTCCGTTTTTTCTGCATCCACCAGTTCGAGTCCGAAGGTGTCGATGAAGGTCTGCAACGCAGGATTGCGTTGTATCATCCTCGCGAGAATCATCTGTGGCGTGTCCTCCATCAGCAGGAAGTCGGCGATGTCCAGTCCCAAACTACGCTGTTCATCGGTCGCCATCTTTTCCAGCAGGTCGGAACAAGTGACACGCCTACAGACGGTTTCCAGCATCGGCAGCCGTTGCCGCCATCCGTCGGTTGCCTTAAGATCGGGGAAAAGAATCACTTCGCGTTCTTTCAACACCTGCATGGCCTCACTGTTGAAACAGCCGTACATTCCCCCGGTGGCAAGCCATACAAAATCAGGGATGAACAGGGCGGCAACCAGTGCCGTCTTCTCGCTTTCGACAATGGCTACAGGCTTGGCTGACATGGCAGCGGAAGTGTCCGAAAGCAGATGCTCACCGAACAGGCACTGCTTCATGTGGAAGTCCGGCACTTTTCTTACAGAATGGACCCAGTTGACTTGATTGAAAGGCTCTTTAATCCGGTGTCCGGTTACGGCATCGTAGCCCATAATCTTGCCTGCACGCACGTTACCCCTGACATCTATCTGCCAGAACACGGTCGAACCGTTCCACATCCTTGACGTGCCGACTTTGTAAACATGGAACAACCTGCTGGCTTCCTCCTTTCCCACCACTTTGGTGAAGTAACGGTACAAAGGGTTGATGTCGTACCCGCGCATGGATTGCTCAACCCAATCATAGGGAAGACAAGAAATCTCCGGTTCTTGTTCTGTTGGCGGTTGTTTGGCTGCATACTTTACTGCCGTAAATACATTGCCGTTCATTTTATGGCCAGCCGATGTTTTCCTTGCTGACGGATTGTCCCGGAAGTATTCTTTCGGGGAATAATGATAGCCACAACTGTTGACGTGGTCGCATTTGCCCACGTACCCCGGGAAAGAAATCTCTCCCGCCTCGTCGATATAACGGGTAAAGCAGGACTTCCTTCCGCACCCCGGACAGACGGTCTTGCTGCCCGGTTTGTATTTTTGAAGATGGAATCTATATTCGTTCATAATGTTGTCAATTACGTGTTTCTGCAAATAAATACCACCATTTGCAGTTTGCAGTTCTTGCAGTCCTGCAGGAATTTCCCCTTATTCAGCCCTCGAAACTGCAAAACTGCAAAGACTGCAGGCTGCAACAAGGGATCATCCGTTGCAGTTTCGTGGGGATGATTCATTATTGTTTTCATTAGATTAGACAGATTTTTCATACATGATTTTCTCGTAATGTCCGGCTTTTGATTTCCGGAGAAGCCTGCTGCGGCATAACTCTTTCAGATAATTCATGACAGTCCGCTCGCTGACGCACTGTCGTTCCTTTCCAACGGTTATTGCTGTTTTTGTGTCAAAGGTATCAGGCAACATAGACAGCAGCACCTTGGGAGGGTCTTCACAGGCGTCATTCGCCACGAAAGAACGGATACGCATGTATGATTCCTCAAAATAGTCATTCAGCCTTATGGCAGCTTTCACCGATGATACATCTATAAACTGCAGGTGACTTTCACCGGACGCATGGCGCAAAACCTGAATTATCAATGCCAGACGGGCTACATGAGCCGGATGTTTCATTTCCCGGCTGTCTACCTCGGCATCATCCTCTATCCGGTTGATACGCTCCACCTTCCTGTTCCACCAGGAGAAGAAGTATTCCCTGGCCTCCCTGTCCATAGACAGCACGTGGGGTGTTTTTTCTTCCGCTTCGGTGTCATAGTCCAATGCAAGGACCTTGTTTAATATGTTCTCCCAACGGACTGCAGCCAAGGATGTCCTTTCCCCATCGTCATCCCGGTTTTTCCAGGATGACAGTTTGGGGGATTTGGGCATCACGAACAGGATACGGTCAAGCAGCCCGTTTTCCTCGAAACCTTTTTTCAGAAGCTCGTGTACACGCTTGGTTTGCGTGGTTCCGATGATGTTTATGCATGGATGCTCGATGTGTACAGGAACAGGGGAGTTTACCCTGGTAACATCCAAAGCCCCGCCACTCCATGCGGTCAGGAGTTGTTCTATGAGCTGCCCGTTCGTGTAACGGTTGGCGGAATTGAACATGCCCATGATCTCGTCTACCAGAATGACCACGCTTCTCGGGTTATTGTGGTGGGTCAGTAAAAGCGACTCGGGAGTGAAATCAGAGACTACAGTGCGTTTCAGGACAGGTTTCTTCCCGTTTTCTCCCGCGGCTTTCCATTCCTCCATTTCTGCCTCGTACACCTTGAAAAGGGCATAGTCACGTTTCCGGATCGGGCGATATGCGGCCTCCAGCGGTGGGGTCTTGCCCAGTCCGGGCCTGCCTACCAGAATGACGTACAACGCTCCGCTGCTCTGCCAATCTCCTTTGATGCGGATACGGTATGCGCCTCCCAAGGCCGCGGATACAGCCGACAACATGGCCGTTGCGATAAACTCGATCTTGTAGTTCTCGTATGTGGCCATATCGAGTATGAGAGACTGCACGGCCTGGGGCAGGACCTCCAGCGGGAATCCCGTTCTTTCAATATCCTCCGCCTCCATGCGGATTCTGTTACACAGTTCAAGCCTGCCGGTTGCCATATCACACATTTTTTCTCTTGCAATAGGATGTTACACTCTCGGACTTGTTGCCTGTCTGTACCCGGCGTACATCAGATTTGGCATACATGTTCTTGTTACCGACCTTGACCGGTACGAGATAGCCTCGTTTCGCCCACAGGTTGAGCGTGCCCTCGCACACGTTCAGCAACTCACGAACCTGTTTTGTATTGAGATAAGTCTCCTCCGCTTCACGCAGTATCGCGGCTCTCTGTTCTTCCTGTTGCGCCATGATGGTACGCTGCACGATAGATTCAGCGAACATTTTAAGGTCAGCGGGAGTGACTTCCAGTTTCACGTTCGCTCCCTGCTCGACCAGACTCTCTATGGTAATCATAAATATCAATTTTGAAGTTTGTGATGACCATCTTCAAAAGTTCCCTGGTGCCCCGCTTCCGATGGCTTATAAAAGAGAAGCACCGCCAGCCCTCGGGAAAGGATTGACGGTGCAAAACTACACATGAATTAAAAGTAATTGATATATAGTGAGTTGCCTTAAATTGTCATGACAATATAAGTCCGTGTGACAACGTGAAAAGATTATAATTGGCCTTATTTCTATGCAATGGTCATCGTGCCTGTACCTGGGATATTACTGATAGCCTGTGCCAATTTCCGGAACAGTTCCCGGTTCTCGTCACTCTCTATCAAGGGTGCCATCTGGTCTTTGCCGTCCTTGATAACGTGTTTTGCCGTTCTCAGGAACCCGACCGACTGCCGTATGGCGCTCTCGCTTTTCAATGACGGCAAATCGGGGAACTGCAATGTCAGCCCCATGCTGTACTCCTTGGCTGTATGCATACCCGCAACCAGATCGAACTCCTTTAATACATAGAACGGTAATGCCTGATGAATGGCACTTGTATTGACGGAAATAAAGTCGCGGATATGTTGTAATACAACTTCTTTGTTCTCATGATCAAGATAATCGGCAAGTGGCCGTTCCTGGATTTTTTTCTTTCCGGCCACGCGTTGTACAACAGATCCCCTGACGCTGTCTTCGGCCCGAGTTGTAATCGTATCCCTGCTTTCTTCGTCAGTTTCCATGTCAGCCGTGATGGTCTGCAAGGCCCATTCGCCGACATTGCCTTTTTCAATGGCGCTGTTCATGGCAAAATACCTGTCCCAGTCTGCCCGGGTTCGGAAACCGTTCCTGATGGATACGTTTATTATCTGCTTGACGACAAGGGAACAGCCCAGCCTGTCAGCATTGTCAGCTTTCGGGTTCTTCATCTGTTTCTCTATCATGGAAACCATCGCCTCGAAGCTCTTTCCGTAATACAGCCAGCTCAACACGAGCGGTGCCGAAAGGGTGACACCCGGCTTGGAAGATTTGCCGCTAAAAAAGGACTTTATCCTGCCCCACAATGTGACCGGTGAAATGTTGTCGGGCAGAGGATTGTTTTCCTCCCTCTGTTTCCTGTACAGATCCACGATCTGCCCGGGTACCGCGTTCTCCGCGAACTGCATGCCTATATTTGCAAGGCCATCCGTGCTGTCATCGTTCCAGGACAATTCCCATTCCCGCCTGATGCCGGGGAGTTGCCTGAATATGGCTTTGCAGATGGCAAGATACTGCCTCTCGTCACCGTTTGTCATCAGGCGCGAGAAGCGGTTGTATTCTTCACGGTGCGTGTTCTTCCACTGGAGAATATCCTCCTTGAATTGTTCGTATGTCAACTTCTGCTCGTCCATATTCATATTGCATTATCGGTGGATATAAAAGGATAGGTGGAAAAAAGGAACGGTCAATCCAGAAGATTTACCAGCTCCTTCTTCATTTCATCGTCTATCTTGCGGTACCGGGCAAAGGCACGGCTACCTTCAGAGTGTCCGGACATGGAGGCAATCAGGTTCGGGTCCTTGACCTGCTTGTACAGGTTTCCGATGAAGGTCTTCCTCGCCGTGTGGGTGGTGGCCACCTCGTACAATGGTCTTGCCACATCCTCGCGCGTCTTCGGGTCGAGCACCCTGACCATGCGGTCGATTCCCACGTATTTGAGAATCTCCTTTATTTTCTTGTTGTAGCCGAAATGCGAGAATCTCGGGAGCAGCGCTTCTTCCAGGTCCTTGTACCTTTCCAGTATATCCAAGGCCTTTTGGTTAAGCGGGACCCGTACCGTGCCCGCGTGCTCCAGCTTGGTTTTCTGGGGGATGTACTCCACGCAACCGTCCACAATATTCGCCTTGGTCAGCCTGTTCAAGTCACTGACACGGCAACCGATCAGGCACTGGAACATGAAGATGTCACGATAGACCGGATAGCTGGCACCCATGTCGCTTAAGTCGGCATAATATACCTTGTCACGTTCTTCAAGTGTCAGGTAGAATGGGTCACCGTACATGGGCTGCGCGATCTGGTATTGGTCGAAAGGGTTATTTCGTGTAAGGCCACGCTTGATGCACCATTTGATGACGGTGCGTACGCGGTACAGGCTTCCCGACATGCTGTTCTCGGAACGTACCTGCTCGACATTGCGGCGGACCTCGTTCTGGTAAAACACGGGATACATGTCAACATACTTGTGCTCTTCCTGCAGCCAGAATTTGAAATCCCTTATGTCATCTGCCGTGATGGAGTCAATGCAAAGATGGAAGCCCCTCTGGTGCATGACCTCATGGCGGAAACGCTCGTAACGGAGTACCTTGTTGAGATTGTCAAGATGATGTTTCCGGCTCTCGAACGCGAGTGGGGTCTCGTCAACATATTTTTGTATCTGGTATGACAACAGGTATTCCTCTGCCTTGTTGCCGCCCCTTGCATTGATGTTAGGATGATGGTATTCTTCTATCAGCCCCTTGAGCCAGTTTCCGTCAACTCCACGGCTGTATTCCCTGGTGATCAGGTGGGTAATTTGCTGGATATCCCTGTCGAAAGCGTTCTTCTTCTCTTCCGAGACAAGAGCCACACGTGGTTTGTAGCCTTGCCTCTCCGGGCTCCAATGGTTCGGGTTGATGGACAGCTCGCTCGCGGCCTTTATGTCCACACCACCGATATCCCGGACACGGAAATAGACCCGGGCAAGATCCGTCACGTTGTTTTTCGCCGATGTCTTTCTGATAAATGCTGTTACTTTCATGTATATATCCTCCTCAGTTTATCATTTCCACAAGTTTTCGTTTCATGTCATCATCTATCGTCCGGTAACGCCGGAAGGCCCTGCTGCCTTCCACGTGGCCTGACATGGAGGCTATCAGGTTGGGGTCCGGAACCTGCCGATACAGGTTGCCTACAAAAGTCTTGCGTGCCGTGTGGCTGCTGGCCACCTCATACAAGGGCTTCTGTACGGTGTTGTAGCCGTGCGTGTCAAGAATGGTCACCATGCGGTCAATGCCACAATGTTTCAGCAGTTCCCGTATACCCAGATTGTAAGTGTTGATGGGCTTGAAGGGAAGCAGCTTGCCGGTATTCCCGCTATAGCGTTCCAGTATTCTGACCGCCTTTTCATGCAATGGGACCCTGACGGTTTTCGCCTGGCACTTCTTTGTCTTTTGAGGCATATACTCCAGAAAGCCGTCCTTGATGTTCTCCTTTGTCATCCTGTAGAGATCACCGACACGACAACCGACATAGCAGTGGAACACGAAAATATCCCGGATGACAGCCAGTTTCGGGCAGTCGCTCAGGTCCGCGTCGTACAGGACATTCCTCTCTTCCGATGTGAGGTAGAACGGGTCGCCGTAGGTCGGCTCCTTGCAGCCATAAACTGCATAGACTTCGTTGTCGGAATACTTCATTCTCTTGCACCAGTGCAGGAACGTGCAGAAAAGGTTCATGATATTGATGACGGTCGTGTTGGAGAGAGGCTTGGGCTTGTGGTTGATGAGCATACGGGGAATATAAAAGTCAGGATACTCCTGGCGGAGCAGGTACTCGTTGGCGACGTACTCCCTGAAGTCGTTCATCTGCCCCAGGGTGACAGTTTCAACGAAGAGCGTGAAATCAGTATCGCCCAATAATTCACGCCGGTACTCGTGATACCTGGTCATCGTTCGCTCGAAACGGACGATGTGCTCCTTGGTTCTTTCCGCGCCGTCATATTTTTCCAGGTACTCGTGGATGCGGTGGAGCAGGTTCGGGTGATCACGCTCGAAAGCCCGCGCGGGATGTAGGACATCCTCGATGACCTGTTTCATCCACTTGCCGTCAGCCTTCTCGGAGAAGGTCTTTTCCGCTCTCTCGATGATGGCGGCGATCTGTTCGGGTACCCGTTTCTGTTCAATGGCCGTCACGGCAGTCGTTCGCCTGTAACATAAGGTATCGGCATCCCAATACTTGTCATGGACCGCGATGGGGGAAACCACTTTGATGTCCACGTTCTTCTCCCGTACCCGGAAGCAGATGTTTGAAGTGGTCGCGGAACATTTTTTCAGATAGACGGAAATTTTCATTTGCTATGCCTTTTTGATTTCATGACAAAGGTAAATAAATTCCCGAATATGTTCCCATATATCCCGAGGAAACTTGCAACGAATTAAGACAAATTAAAAAGTCATTCCCGAATCTGATGCCACATAAAGTATTGAATATTAGAGGTTATATTTGCACTTGTTTAGCTCTTTTTTTCATTTTTGGCTTTACTCAACTTTTCGAATATCAGATATTGCAGTTCCACGCTTCGTGGTTTAATCAAGCAGACTCTACGGGAC
>UREH01000022.1 GCA_900546835.1 uncultured Porphyromonadaceae bacterium | reverse complement strand
GTTGAGCGTCACGGGAGCCGAAACTTGGAGCCCGGCAGCGTCCGTATAGGTCGCATAGTAGTAGTTGGCGGCTTTAAATACGTTGATGCCTTTCAGGAAATTGATTCCCATAAACAGTGCAAACAGCGCGATTACCACACAGAGTCCGATAATAATCTCTTTCTTTGATTTCATATTGGGATGAGTGTCAGTTTTATTATTGTAGGCGGCCGCTATGGTTTAATCATTCCGGTGCGCTCGCCGTTTTTCATTTTGATTATGAACGATTCGGGAAAACTATTACGTGCCTCCTCCAGAAGCCGTTTTGCATCGTCGAGGGTTTCGGCGGGGCCCAGTACATACTTATACCAGCCGTTTTCCGAGTATACTTCAAGCGACTCAAATCCTTTGAATTCTTTCGCCTCCGGAGATAGCGGCGTTGCGGACGCGAGCAGCTGCACATAGAACTGGGTTTCCTTGGATTTCTTTACCGGGGCTATCTCATGGGCCGCTCCGGATGGGAGGGGAGAGGCCGCCTTTTCGCGGGCAGTAGTCAGGAGATTGTCCTTAAGTTGCTTCCGGTCTGCTTTCAGTGCAATCGGTTTTGCCTCCGGCAGTCTGCGCCCGGTGATGCCGCTGCCGTAGGTGTTGAGATAGGCGCAAAAGGCATTGTAGAGCGCAGCGACCATCTCTTTCTGTCCGGTTTCGGATGCGAGATATTTTTCTGAACGCGGGTTGCAGATAAAGTCAAGCTCCACGAGTACGGCAGGGGCCGAGGTTGCCCACAGTACCCAGAAACCAGCCTGCCGGACCCCCTTGGGCGCGCGGCCGGCAATGTTTACAAGTTGTCGGTGGATTTCGTCGGCGAATTCTATGCTTTGGTCGAGCCTTTTGCTCTGGCTCAACTCGAAGATGATGTCGCTTTCGAGCGAATTGGGGTCGAAACCGGCGTATTTTGCGGTATGGTCGTCCTCAAGTTCCATCACGGAGTTCTCGCGTTTAGCCACTTCAAGGTTCTCGTCGGTCTTGTGTAGTCCGAGGGTATAAACCTGGCATCCTTCAATCGAAGTGCGGTTGCGGTTCCGTTTATCAACGGAATTGATGTGGACCGACATGAAGAGGTCGCTTCCGGCATGGTTGGAAATCTCGGCGCGTTCGGCCAGCGGGATGAATACATCGTTATCGCGGGTATAGACCACTTCTACGTCCGACAAGTTTTTTTCAATCAGTTGGCCGAGTTGTTTCACTACGCTCAGGGTGATTGTCTTCTCGTTGGTGGTTTTCCCGAGAGCTCCGTAATCGTGGCCGCCGTGGCCCGCATCAAGGGTGATGACGAAATCGCGTGCCGACGCTATGAGCGCCGACAGGATGCAGAAAAGGCAGAGCGTCAGTCGTATATATGTCGATGCGGATGAAAGATTCCGTTTCAGATGGCGGTATTCCATATATTTGCACAAAATTAAGCAAAAATGTTGGGATGTCCCACCATCACCGGTGTAAATTCAGAGTGAAAAATTGCCGCTACGCCTATAAAGTTGGTAATTTTCAGCACACAATGGTCCGGAATTCCAATTTGGAGCGTTCAGCACGGATCTACGTCGAAATGAATCAGAATCTGCTTCATGTCGGGCTGGTCGATCAGGTCTATATGCGTCTGGCGAAGCAGATCTTTTACTTTCCGCATCGATGCGGTAGTCTCAATCTTCAGCATTATTTTTCTGATATACAGATTCTGAATTCTTCCGACGGAAGGCTCTTCAGGACCATATACTCTCGACCCGAGGAGGGCACGAAGGCGTGTGGCGTAGGCTACGGCGAGGCGTTTGAGCGTTTCGTCATTCTTATGGCGCAGATAGATATTGACTATACGGGAGAAGGGCGGATACAGAAAGCTCTTTCGATCCGCTATTTCCGACTCATAGAATGCCTCGTAGTCATGCCGCCTGACAAATCCTAGCACTTTCTGCGCCGGATTATAGGTCTGTATGGCCACAGTTCCATCCGCACCCTCGCGTCGGCCGGCTCGCCCGGCAACCTGTTCAAGCATATTGAAGGCGCGTTCCGAAGCGCGGAAGTCCGGGTAGTTTATCACTGCGTCGGCATTCAGAACCGCCACAAGCGATACCCCTCCGAAATCCAGCCCTTTGGTCACCATCTGGGTGCCGACAAGAATCCGGGCTTTCCCCGCCGAGAAGTCATCGATTATGGCACCATACGATTCCTTGCTGCGGGTGGTATCAAGGTCCATTCGCAGCATGTTGTAGCCCGGAAAGTTGGCAACAACTTCTTCCTCAATGCGCTCTGTGCCATAGCCGATAATCTCGATGGCCGGTTCATGACACTGCGGGCAGACTTTAGGAAGCGTATACACCGCTCCGCAATAATGGCATTGCAGTTGGCGCGTTGAGTTATGATATGTGAGCGCTACGTCGCAGTTGGCGCACCGTGGAACCCATGCACACTGGCGGCATCGGGCCAGGGGGGCATATCCGCGCCGGTTCTGGAAGAGGATTATCTGAGAACCTTTATCAAGGGCTTCCCGGGCCAGACCGATGGTTTCCGCGGCGAACGCGCCTTTTACAGCCTTGGCCTGACGGGCGAGGTTCATGTCGATAACGCGTATCTGCGGCAGGGTTGCGTTGCCGAAACGTGCGGAAAGCTTCACGAGGCCGAATTTGTCGTTTTTCGCCTTGTAGTAGGATTCGATCGAAGGGGTGGCCGAGCCCAGAAGGGTTTTCGCCCCGTGCATCTTTGCAAGCACCACCGCCACATCGCGTCCGTTATATCGCGGTGCGGGGTCGTATTGTTTGTAGCTGCTTTCATGCTCCTCGTCCACAATCACCAGGCCGAGGTGGGCGAAGGGAAGGAATACTGCGGATCGTGCCCCGATTACCACGAGCGGATCGGTCGAAGTAAGCAGGCGACGCCATATGTCCACTCGCTCGCTGTCGGAGAATTTCGAGTGGTAGATGACTACGCGCGAGCCGAACACTTTCTGGAGTCTTCTGGTAAGTTGTGTGGTCAGGGCGATTTCTGGAACAAGCATCAGCGCCTGATCGCCACGTTGGAGCACAAAATTAATAAGGTGGATGTAAATTTCAGTTTTGCCGCTCGAAGTAACGCCATGCAGCAGTGTCACATCATGGGAATGCCAGGTCTTGTGAATGGCATCGAGAGCCTCCTGCTGGGCATCGGTAAGACGGGGAAGATTTCCGGTCGGTTCACCTGTGAAGGCGAACCGGTTTACCTCTTTGGCGTATGCTTCAAGCACGCCTTTCTTAATTACGGCGCTAAGGATGGCCGGCAGTACGCCGGCCCTGGCGAGGAGGTCGTCGCGCGATACTTCTGCCGGCTTTCCCCGCATCATCCCCGACAGATCAATATATGCAAGCAGCAGAGCCTCCTGCTTTCTTGCGCCGGATACCTTGCGGAATGCTTCGTCGGTTTCGTCGGGCGTAAAGGCGGCCTTTACCATCTGCACTTTCTTAGGCCGGTAGCGTTCGTTTAATTTCTCCGCCACTATCAGCACGCCGCGCTCTATGAGCGCATTTATTGCCGAGGCGATTCCTTTGGCTTTCAGCCGGCTTTCTATGGCGGCTGGTGTCAGCGACCCTTCGTGGGCGATAAGTTGCAGTATGGCGGCATCCCGCTCCGAGAGTTGCATGGCCGGGCCGTCGGCAAATTCGAAGTCGGGATTAATCTCCACATGCGTCTCGCTCTCGATTTTCAGTCCAGCAGGTACGGCCGCTTTGTAGACATCGCCCAAGGCTGCCAGATAGTAGTCCGCAACCCAGTTCCATAACTGCAACTGCGGATGCCGTACTACCGGCGACGTGTCGAGCAGCACAACTACCTCCTTTACGTCGATGCCTTGAGGAGGAAGATTGGCGAAACCCACCACAATGGCGGTATAGAATTTTTTTCGGCCGAAAGGAACGATGACACGGCTCCCCTGAGCCGGTTTTCCCACCAGATGCGGCGGAAGCCGGTAGGTGAATTTTGCGGCAAGCGGCAAGGGAAGCAGAACCTCCACATATTCAAAGCGCGACTGGGAATCACCTCCCGTCGAGCGGTATGTTTCATTGGCCGAAATCATCTGCGGAACAAAAATACTTTATTGAGTTACAAAATTAGCGAAAAACTTCGTAAATTCGCATTCGGTGTGGCAATCCTTCATGGCTGCGTCGCGGCATCATGAAGATACGGATGCCGCTTTCCTTAAAACTAACAGACTTCTAAGTAACCGGTCGAAATTATTTTGATATTCCCGGGAGGAAAATTTTCAGTGTTTTTTCTCGATGAAGAAGGAGTGGGGATGTCCACACGACTGATGAGGGAAGGAAAGGATGCTGAAATTTTACCGTGGAAATGTTGAAATAATTAGATCAGGAGGATATAAAATAAATTTGAACAGTTACTTATCTATGAAACTCGAAAAGAAAACATTTCCGTCGCCGAAAGGAGAAATCAGCTGGGTGACAATCACCAACGACCATGGAATGGAGGTTATACTCTCGTCGGTAGGCGCCGGTATCGTTTCTGTGAAAATTCCGCAGGCCGACGGCAAGAAACTCGACGTAGTTCTTGGCTATGACAACCCTGAGGCGTATTTTGCCGACGGTCCCTGTGCCGGAAAGACTCCCGGCCGTTTCGCCAACCGAATCGCCGACGGCAAGATTACGGTGAACGGCAAGCTTTATCAGTTGCCTGTCAACAATGGCCCCAATCATCTTCATGGCGGACCTGACGGATTCCAGAACCGTGTGTGGCACACAGTGACCGAAGGTGACAACAAGGTTGTTTTCACCCTTGAGAGTCCCGACGGAGATGCCGGTTATCCGGGCAATCTGAAGGTAATGGCCGTCTATACCGTCGGCAACGACAATTCTATTCAGATAGACTATTTTGCCACTACCGATGCTCCGACCGTGGTCAATCTCACCAACCACACATATTTCAATCTCGACGGCCACGATACCGGCTCATGTCTCGGTCAGACTCTTCAGCTGAATTGCTCGAAGATGCTTGCCATCAATGACGTGCAGATCCCTACCGGGGAGCTGCTTGAAGTAGCCGGTACGCCGTTCGATTTTACCACTCCACACAAAATAGGAGAGCGCATTGCCGACGACAATCACTCGCTTCGGGTGTGTCGCGGTTACGACCACTGCTGGATGGTCGACGGATTCGATGGCTCGCTACGCACTCTCGGTGCGCTGAAAGCAGCTCAGAGTGAACTTTCCGTTACAATCAAGACCGACCAGCCGGGTGCACAGGTATACACAGGCAACTGGCTTGACGACAGCCCGGTCGGGAAGGGAGGATATAAGTATCATGACTACGATGCTGTAGCGATCGAATGTCAGGGTGCTCCTGATGCTCCCAATCATCCTAATCTTCCCTCGCAGCAGTTAAATCCCGGAGAGGAATACCGTCGCCGGATTCGATTCGAATTCTCGTTCTGATCCGGAAGAACTACAGAAGAAATATGGGCGGTGTGTCGCATTATCATATGCAGGGCACACCGCCTGATTTTTGTGGTTGTATTTGCAACAGAAAAGCAGTTTTCAACTATGAGGAATCATTCCGAATAGTTAATATATTTCCATAATTTTAGCTTATGAGTCAAAATGCCGTTTAGTCTTATGATAAAGCACAGTCGGTGGAAATTCCCCGATATTTCAAAGCTGTCACATCTATAGTTAATACGTCGATTGAGTGAGTGTTATGTGGTATTATTGAAAGCGTCGGTTTAAATTATTTATAAGTGCCTGAAAATTAGCGTGCTTTGGCTGAAACCGAAATTCCAAACATATTTTGAATTGTTTTAGAAAAAAAATTGCTATAATTTTGTATTGCAAAAATGAGAGAAATCTAAGCCATCCTGGAGCATTTCTGACCATATGCGCCAAGGCTTCTGACCGGAAAAACGACCTCTCCTAATATTTTTTTTAATATTTTTTTATTGTCTGCGTCTCTGCGTTTCCCTACGAATATGTGGAACGTCTTGACGCCGGTATAACAACCTCCGTAATGACGAACAAGACTCATCAGCAATTGTGGGAGGATTGTCAGCGTATTATCGCCGACAATCTGCGCCCCGAGCAATTCGACGCCTGGTTCAAGCCGATTGTTTCAATCGGGTTTGCCGACGGGCGCCTGACGCTCGGAGTTCCCTCGCCATATTTTAAAGAGCATATCGAGGATACATATCTGAATATTCTCGGCGCTACGATCCGTCGTGTCTATGGCGATGGCGTAAAGCTGTTCTATCATTACAACCAGATTTCCAACAAGCCGGAGACGGGCATTAATGAGGCCGGTCTGACGAATACACCGCTCCTGCGGCGCCAGAAACTGAACGGAGGCATGTTTCAGACGCAGGTGGAGAAGGTGTTCGACTCGCAGCTCAATCCCCATTATACGTTTGAGAACTACTGCGGTTCGGCCTCCAACAGGATTGCCCGTGCTATAGGCGAGGCCATTGCAAACGATCCGAAATGCACCACGTTCAATCCGCTGTTCGTATTCGGACCGACCGGTGTGGGCAAGACTCATCTCATTCAGGCTATAGGAATCAAATTGCGCGAGAACAATCCAGACGCCCGAATACTTTATGTGAGTGCCCGTCTGTTCGAAAGCCAGTTTACTGTAGCCAGATTCAACGGTAAGATCAATGAGTTCATCAATTTCTATCAGAGCATAGATACCCTTATTGTCGACGACATCCAGGATCTTATCGGTAAGCCGGCCACGCAGAGCACATTCTTCCATATTTTCAATCACCTGCATCAGAATCAGAAGCAGATTATACTTTCGAGCGACTGCAATTCCACGCAGCTTCAGGGCATGGCCGACCGGTTGCTTTCGAGGTTCAAGTGGGGGATGACAGTGGAACTGGAGAAGCCCGATCTGCAGCTTCGCCGAGAGGTGCTTCGCATGAAGGCAGAGCAGGATGGTCTTCAGATTCCCGACGAGGTGATGGATTATATAGCTGAAAATGTCACCGACAGTGTGCGTGAGCTTGAGGGAATTGTAGTCTCGTTGCTGGCCCATGCCACCGTCATGAACCGTGACATCACCGTAGATCTCGCCCGCATGGTGATGAATAATGTGGTGAAGATGCACCGCCGCACCATCAATTTCGATATGGTGACGCAGTGTGTGGCCAGTCACTACAAGATTGATCCGGAAACTATTTTCACCAAATCGCGCAAACGTGAGATTTCAGACGCGCGTCAGATGGTGATGTATCTTGCAAAAAAACACGCCAAAATGGCTCTGACCGCTATTGGCACGCGCCTTTCGCGCAATCACGCCACGGTAATCTACGCTTGTAAGAATATCGAGGAGCGTCTGCCGTTTGAAAAGCAGCTTCAGGACGATATAGCTGCTATCGAAAAGTCATTTTATGGCGACTGACGGTTGCCGCCGCCCGACCTTCTGGGAAACTTTCAGGCAGTGCGTTTATTTCTAATGCACTGCTTTATTGTATTTTGGGCATTCGTTTCGGGAAACTTATCAACAATTTTAAAAAATCGACTTTCCCGACTTGCGAGATTCACTGAAATTTCCGAAGTTTGCGGTGGCATTCAAACGGCTGTTCCGGCTATTGCTGACAGGCGTAGTCGGAGATGCCGTATGTTTATTCCGAGACTCCAAACTCCCTTTTTTAGTATAACTACCTCCTGAAAGAATGGAATCAAAACACTATTCTTACGATGAAGCTTACGACGCAACGCTGAAGTATTTCGGCGGCGACGAGCTGGCCGCCCGTGTGTGGGTGAGCAAGTATGCCCTGAAGGACTCGTTCGGCAATATCTATGAACTTACACCCGACGATATGCATCACCGCATCGCATCGGAGATTGCCCGAATCGAAAGCAAATATCCCAATCCGATGAGCCACGACGAAGTGTTCGGGTATCTGAAGGATTTCAAATATATTGTGCCCCAGGGGAGCCCTATGTCGGGAATCGGCAACAGCTATCAGGTCGGCTCGCTCTCCAACTGTTTTGTAATCGGTCTGGACGGCGCTCCGGATTCTTACGGCGGCGTAATCCGTATCGACGAAGAGCAGGTTCAGCTGATGAAGCGTCGTGGAGGGGTCGGCCATGATCTCAGCCATATACGTCCGAAGGGAACACCTGTTAAGAATTCGGCCCTGACGTCGACCGGTCTGGTACCGTTTATGGATCGATACTCCAATTCCACACGTGAGGTCGCCCAGGATGGCCGTCGCGGCGCTCTGATGCTGACCGTCAGCATCAAGCATCCGGATTCAGAGGCATTTGTCGATGCCAAGATGACGGAGGGCAAGGTTACGGGCGCTAATGTTAGCGTTCGTATCGACGACGAATTCATGCGTGCCGCGACAGAAAACGGCAAGTACACGCAGACCTATCCGGTCGACAGTGCGAATCCGGAAATCACCAAAGAGGTCGATGCGAAGGCATTCTGGGATAAGATTATTCACAACGCATGGAAGTCAGCCGAGCCCGGTGTGCTCTTCTGGGACACTATTATTCGTGAGTCGCTCCCCGACTGCTATGCGGATCTCGGTTTCCGTACTATCTCCACGAATCCGTGCGGAGAAATTCCGCTATGTCCCTACGATTCCTGCCGTCTGCTCGCCATCAATCTCTATTCCTATGTAAAGAACCCCTTTACGCCGCAGGCGGAATTCGATTTCGAGAAGTTTGAAGCTCACGTGCGTAAGGCGCAGCGGATAATGGACGATATCATCGATCTTGAAATGGAGAAAATCGACCTTATCCTTAATAAAATCGACTCCGATCCCGAAACTCTTGAGGTAAAAGGCCCCGAACGCCATCTCTGGGAGAAAATTAAGGCTAAGACGCTAAAGGGGCGCCGTACGGGTGTCGGAACCACCGCCGAGGGCGATATGATAGCCGCCATGGGTCTGCGCTATGGCACGCCTGAAGCTACGGATTTTTCCGAAAGCGTTCATCGTCGGCTGGCTCTGGCCGCGTATGCTTCCTCGGTCGAAATGGCTAAAGAGCGCGGTGCCTTCGAGATTTTCGATGCAAAGCGCGAAGAAAACAATCCTTTCATGCTGCGCCTCAAGGAGCAGTCGGCTGAGCTGTATGACGATATGGTGCGCTACGGACGACGTAACATCGCCTGCCTTACCATCGCGCCGACCGGTACAACAAGCCTGATGACGCGGACCACATCCGGCATCGAGCCTGTTTTCATGCCCGTCTATAAACGCCGCAGGAAGGTCAATCCTAACGACGCCAATGTTCGGGTCGACTATGTAGATGAGACCGGCGACGCATTCGAGGAATATGTGGTCTATCATCCCAAGTTCCTTGAATGGATGAAAATCAACGGCATAGAGGAACGCAACGACTACATGCAGGAGCAGCTTGATGAACTCGTGAGCCGTTCGCCGTATGCAGGCGCGACAGCCAACGAAATAGACTGGGTGGAGAAAGTGCATATGCAGGGCCGTATCCAGAAATGGGTGGACCACTCCATATCGGTTACAATCAATCTTCCTGCCGACGTTACCGAAGAGATGGTGAATCGCCTTTATGTGGAGGCATGGCGCTCCGGCTGCAAGGGATGCACCGTATATCGCGACGGTTCCCGTTCGGGTGTATTGGTATCGTTTGAAAGCAAAAAGAAGAAATCCGATTCGCCGGCTGAATGCTCCGACATCCATCCTCTCGCACTGAAGCGCCCCATCGAACTTGAGGCCGACGTGGTCCGTTTCCAGAACAACAAGGAGAAGTGGATTGCCTTCGTCGGACTAATGGACGGACGTCCGTATGAAATATTTACCGGTCTGGCCGACGACGAGGACGGTATTTTCTGTCCGAAATCTGTCACTCACGGAAAGATTATAAAGGCGATGAGTGCCGACGGCACCAAACGCTATGATTTCCAGTTCGTAAACAAACGTGGTCATAAGACGACAATCGAGGGCCTTTCAGATAAGTTCAACCCCGAATACTGGAACTATGCCAAACTGATTTCCGGAGTGCTCCGATACGGAATGCCTATTGATCAGGTGCTGAAACTTGTCGGAGGTCTTGAGCTTGACTCCATGAGCATCAATACATGGAAAATGGGTGTGGAGCGTGCTCTCAAGAAGTATCTGCCGAACGGTACGAAGGCCAGCGGACAGCGGTGTCCCAACTGCGGTCAGGAAACACTGATATATCAGGAAGGCTGCCTGATCTGCACGTCGTGCGGTACCTCTAAATGCGGCTGATATATCGACCTGACTATGTTCGGGGGGATTGCCTCCGCCTCAGGCGAGATGTCTTATAACTGAAACGAATCTTCCTGCAATGAGATTGTCGGATCTTAAGAGCGGCCAGTCGGCCGTTATATTGAAAGTGCTTGGCCACGGAGCGTTCCGGAAGCGCGTAATGGAGATGGGCTTTGTGAAAGGCCGCGAAATAACGGCAATTCTCTCGGCCCCGCTCAACGACCCGGTTAAATACCGGTTGATGAACTATGAAGTATCTTTGCGCCGGAGCGAGGCGGCCATGATAGAAGTTGTGCCGGTCGAGGAGGCGCGCGAAGTACTCCCGCCGCCACATGTCAGGACCGCGGAATCCGATGTGCATCGCGGAAATTCTCCCGTAGAGGAGAAAGAGATTCCGCAGAATGCACACCCGAGGAGCGAGCATAGCTCTGATTTCGAAGGGAGAAGCCATACAATCAATGTGGCACTTATCGGCAACCCCAATTGCGGAAAGACATCGCTCTTCAATATCGCCTCGGGTGCTCAGGAACATGTCGGGAACTACAGCGGTGTAACCGTTGATTCCAAGACGGGAGTATTCCGGTACGACGGCTATACGTTCAATATCGTGGATCTGCCGGGCACGTACTCCCTGTCGGCCTATAGTCCGGAAGAGCTGTATGTGCGTCGCTTTCTGAGCGAAAACGACCCTGATATAATCGTAAACGTAGTCGACGGCTCAAATCTCGAGCGCAATCTCTATCTTACCACCGAGCTGATAGATATGGACCAGCCAATGGTAATCGCACTGAACATGTACGACGAGATGCGCCGTTCGGGAGTCCGGCTCGACTACGAGTCGCTCGGCAAGATGATAGGTGTTCCTATCGTGCCGACCGTAAGCCGTACAGGCGAGGGAATCGACCGCCTGTTCGACACCATCATATCCGTATATGAACGCCGCAATGAATGGGTAAGACATATCCATGTTCCTCTCGGGCACGATTTCGAGGAGGCTATCACAACTCTCAAGGACGCTATCAAGCATGATCCGCATATAAGTCGTCATTTCTCGCCGCGTTATCTCGCCATCAAGCTGATGGAAGGCGACAGCGAGGCCGAGCAGGTTGTGCGTCCGCTTCCGGAAGGTAAGAGCATACTCGCATTGCGCGACAAGACGAGGGAATGTCTGGAGGCCCGCAACGGTCAGGAGGATATCTCATCGATGATTGCCGGGGAGAAATACGGGTTCATAGCCGGAGCGCTTGCCGAAACACTCGAAACACCCGACCGGCCCGCTGAGGTATCCACCACCAAAATGATCGACGCCCTGGTTACCAACAAACTGTTCGGTTTCCCGCTTTTTATTGCAGTCATGCTGTTCGTATTCTGGGTTACGTTCTACATCGGATCGTTTCCTATGGAATGGATCGAAAGCGGTGTGGAATGGATTGCTGGGCTTGTAAACGCAAAGATGCCCGACGGAGTTCTGAAAGATCTGGTGGCCAACGGTATCATCGGTGGTGTCGGTGGCGTAATAGTTTTTCTTCCGAACATCCTGATACTGTTTTTCTTCATTTCGTTTATGGAGGACTCAGGATATATGGCCAGAGCGGCCTTTATCATGGACAGACTTATGCACCGCATAGGGCTCCACGGCAAGTCGTTCATACCCATGGTAATGGGTTTCGGCTGCAATGTACCTGCGATTATTGCCGCGCGCACCATCGAGAGCCGGTCGAGCAAGATTATTACGGTTCTGATAACTCCGTTTATGTCGTGTTCGGCACGCATACCCATTTATGTTCTTCTGATTGGCACTTTTTTCGAGACGCATGCCGCTCTGATGTTCTTCCTGATGTATGCCATCGGTATAGCTGTCGCGTTTCTGACCGCAAGACTGCTTCGTAAGTTCTTTTTCAAGAAGGATGAGACTCCGTTTGTGATGGAACTTCCGCCGTATCGTGTTCCTACACTTAAAACATCCCTGCGCCATATGTGGGGTAAGGGAAAGCAGTATCTCAACAAGATGGGAGGCGTGATTCTGCTGGCATCCATCGTGGTATGGGCTTTGAATTTCTTCCCTTTGCGGGGGGAAGCCGCAGATATGCAGCCGGAGGAGATTGCCATGCAGAGCGATGAAATCGATCCTGAACACGACTCGTATCTGGAGATGGTCGGCAAGGCCGTTAATCCCGTGCTTAGTCCGCTGGGATTCTCCTGGCGCGCTACAGTTGCCGCTGTAGCGGGTGTACCGGCCAAGGAAATCGTAGTGTCGACTCTCGGCGTGCTCTATACCGGCGACGACGAGGCTTCTGAGCAGGCTTTGTCATATCGTCTGACGCATCCGCTCAAGGTTGCCTCCGAGCCTGATTTTACGCCTGCAGTCGCCTTGAGTTTCATGATTTTTATTTTGCTGTATTGCCCGTGTATCGCTACAATTGTGGCGGTAGTGAAGGAAACGGGCGCGTGGCGTTACGGGGCTTTTACGATTCTGTACAACACTGCAGTTGCATGGATTGTCGCTTTCCTTGCCTATCGTCTTGCTCTCCTGGTCGGTTTTTGATTGTTTTCGCCGGGGTCAGTCGCTTCCGGCGGCACTCCCTGCGACAAGCAGCCCGAGTGCGATAAGGAGTACGCAAAGGTCTATAGTCTTTGCCTTGACGTCTTTCTCATGCAGGAATATCACGCCGTAGAAAAACGATACTATCACGCTGCCGCGGCGTATCATCGACACAACGGCAATCATGGCGTCCGGTTGCGATAGGGCATAGAAATAGCAGAGATCAGCCCCTGTAAGAAATATGGAGATGAACAATATACTCCATTTCCATATGAACACCGTGGGCTGATGCCACGCTTTCATAATCACGGCCATTGTTACGCCCATGATTATTAGTTGATAGATTGTATACCAGCCCTGCACTTCAAGCGGCTCGAAGCGTTGAAGCAGATACTTGTCGTATAAGGCGCTGACAGCTCCCATAACCGCCGCTCCTATACTCATCCAAAGCCATTTGCTGTGCTTGAATGAGAACCCCTCCCTGGCGCCGAGACGGCTGATAAAGAAGAGCGAGAAAAAACCGAGTGCCACGCCACCCCACTGCAGGAGGTTGAGACGTTCGCCGAAAATAAGAAGGGCACCTACAAGCACCATTACCGGACGCGACGCATTGACTGGCCCGGCGATTGTGAGCGGAAGATGCTTTATGCTGAAATATCCCATCAGCCATGAGCTGAGCACTATCATCGATTTAATGAGGATAAGCCCATGGCCGGCGAGGGAATTGTTCATTCCCCAGTTGCCTCCGGCTGCCTTGACTGCCACCACCGGGAGCATCAGCAGCGCGCAGAAGAGCGTGTTGAGAAGCAATACGGCGGGAACGTTATTGGCCTTCAGCGATAGTTTTTTTGAGATGTCGTAAAAGCCCAGTCCGAGGGCCGATGCAATGGCAAGTATTATCCACATTTGTCGTTTAGCTTTGTCGTGCTTTGGCAAGTGCCAGGATGCTTATGTTCACCGTCGGAGCGAACTTCCGGAGAGTATCGGCACACGCGAGAATGGTGGCGCCTGTTGTAATCACGTCGTCGACGAGAAGAATATGTTTGCCGCATAGCAGGTCGGCGTCGACAACGTCGAATATGAATCGTGTGTTGAGCAGGCGACCTATGGCGCCCTTACGTGTCTGGGAGGTGTGGCCTCTGGCAGCGATAAGATTCCGGCCAACGGGTATACCTGTGGTTTTGCTTATTGCGTGTGCGATATAGTCGGTCTGATTGAAGCCGCGTATGAGCCGTTTACGCCAGTGCATCGGTACGGCCATCACCATGTCGATGCCGCGGAAATAATCTGCGCCGAGTTGATGTGCGAAGCATTCAGCAAGATACTCGTCGATTTCGGGTCTATGATTATATTTGGCTTTCTGAATGAGCGAGGCGTATTCGTTGCCTTTTACGTAAGGGAACATTACAGCCACCCTGTCGATTTTTGCTGCCGCCATGCGGCGCACAAACGAATTCTCCGGCGAAATATGGTAGTGGAGGCGGGGCATTGAGGCCATACATTGCAGGCACAGATGTTTTTCGCCGTCTACAAGCGCCCGGCCGCAGACTTCGCACACCTGAGGAAAGATTACAGATAGCAGGTTTCTCAGAAATTCCATAGCCCCGATTCCGGATTTCGTATTATCATCCCTATGAGCTGGCTTTCGAACCCTCGTGAAAGCATAGCGCGGTAGAGGCGTGTACGGCCCTCATAGGTATTTCCCTCTTTAATCTGGCGTGCGCGCGTACGCATGGCCGAGAGCAATATATCCTGATAATCGACCGGGTCGATTTCAGCAAGCGTGTCGGAGATAATGGCGCGGTCCACGCGTTTCGCGGCGAGGCTCAATGCAATCTTTTTCTTACCCCAATGGGAGAAAAAAAGTTTTTGCCTGCAGTAAGCTGAAGCAAACCGACGGTCGTCGACAAATTTATCTTCACGCAGCCGAACGATGATTTTCGTGGCATCCTCCGGTTTGATTCCCCATTGCCACATTTTTTCGCGCAACTCGCCTTCGGAGTGTTCCGAGCGCGAGCATATGTCCTGCAGGCGCGTCAGGGCGTTCTCCGGGGTGAGTTGTATTTTATTTTTCATCGTATAGGGACGAGGTGGTGGTGATCGGATCAGTTTTCGCTCTTCTTTTTGAGTACGGCAAAACGGCGTCGGCCGAAGCTGTCGAGATGTATGGCTGCAGAGAACCCTTTCGCGGCGGCTATGTCGGCAAGTTGGTTGACGAAAAGCGGGTTAATCTCAAAGTATATCGTGCCGGCTGGGGAAAGATGAACTACAGCGTAATCGATTATGGAGCGGTAAAAGCGCAGCGGGTCGCTGTCGGGCACAAACAATGCCGTTGCAGGCTCGTGAAGAAGCACGTTTGCTTCCATCGTTGATTTTTCACTCTCGGCGATATACGGAGGATTACTTACGATTATATCGAAACTTCCGGCGAGCGATGCAGGGGTGGATTCATTCAGCGCGAGGATATCGGCTTCCACGAATGTGATGCGGGCGAAAAGCCGTTTGGCATTGTCGCGGGCGGTAGCGAGAGCTGCGGGGCTCAGGTCAACGGCTGTGACTTCCGGGAAAAGAAGATTGCGCGCGAGCGCAATGGCGATGCACCCGCTCCCGGTGCCGAAATCCACTACGCGGAGGTCTTTCGATGGATTTTCCTTCACTATGATGTCCACCAACTCGGCTGTCTCCGGTCGAGGAATGAGCACCGCCGGATTTATGCTCAACTTCATACCATAGAAATCGGCTACGCCAAAGATATATTGAATAGGTTCGTCGGCGAGGATACGCTCTACCACGCTGAGAATCTGTTGGTGCAGGAATCCGCTGACAGGTTCGTTGGCACGTATGGCTATGTCGGTAGGCGACCATCCTTTCAGTTGCTCGAAAATGATGTGGGCCATGGCGCGGGCTTCTCCTTCGCCGTATTTTGGCGAAAGAGCTTCGACTATGGCTCTTTGCTCGAGGTAGAGAGGCCGCTCTTTATACTCCTCGGGAGATATATCGCTATTCATGGTTGACATATTGAGGGCACGTCAGATTTCAATGCTGGTGGCTGTCACGGGACGTCCGAGAAACAGGCTGGCCATCTGGGAGAATTTTATAGAATTCTCGGTGGTGATGAACTCGCAGCTGCCGGTATTATCAGTCTGGAGGGGCGCTCCCGGAAGGATGAATTTCATTCCGCTATCGGGCGATGTGGCCTTGTGTAGGCGTCGTTCGAGGTCGGTATGGCGCTTCAGGTAGGAGGCGAGACTTTCCGCAACGATTTCCCCCTGCGTCACCAGCCGTATGCCTTCGGGCACGTATTGGCGGATTTTATTTATAAGCAGAGGGTAGTGGGTGCACGCCAGAATTATGGTGTCTATGTCGGAGTCTTTTGCAAGAAGCCGGTCAACCTCCTGTTTCACGAAATAATCGGCACCGGGACGGTCGGCTTCTCCGTTTTCGATGAGCGGTACCCACATCGGGCATGCGTGCCCTACAGTGACGAATCCCGGATATAGTTTGGCAATCTCCATATTGTAGCTCTCGCTCTGAATGGTTCCCGGTGTGGCGAAAATGCCTATATGGCCCGACTTGGAAAGTACGCCGAGCTGTTCCACCGTCGGACGGATTACGCCGAGAACTCTTCGCGAGGGGTCGATTCCCGGCAGGTCATGCTGCTGGATGGTTCGCAATGCCTTGGCTGAAGCGGTATTGCAAGCGAGTATTACCAGGCGGCAGCCGCGGCTGAAAAGATAGCGAACAGATTCAAGCGTGAAGCGGTAAACGACATCAAACGAGCGGGTGCCATAAGGGGCGCGGGCGTTGTCGCCGAGATATATGTAATCGTAGGCAGGGAGCGTGCGGCGTATTTCCTTGAGGATGGTAAGGCCGCCGTAGCCGGAATCGAAGATTCCGATGGGCCCGGATTCAGAGGTGATCATATCTAATATTTTATAAAGCGATTTTAGCCGTATGTTGACCCACTCGTATGATGTAAAGGCCGCTGCTGAGTGGCGAAAGATCGGCATAGCCATCATGTATGGAAGCTCGAAGAACGGTTCGCCCCTGAGTATCGGTAATTATTGCTTCGGAATCGGCCGTAGGACTCACATACAGGGAATGGTCGGATATATGGAAAGCCGGAGTTCCGCCGGAGATGTTATCAATACCCGTGCCAACTACTTTCGAGCCGATGGAGTAAGCGGCTATGCCAGCGCTGGGAGAGAAAATATACAGGCGCGTCTCCGGTTCGCTGATATCGGCACGAGAAGTCGCTTTCGGTGTTACTTTCTCGGTCTTGATAAGCTGGCGAAGATTATTGAATTGGGTCCCTTGTATATGAAATGGGGTTTCCGGAAGCAGAGCGAGATGTTTTGTTTCGGTCATTTGTTACGTCTCCGGCCAGCTTGCAAGCTGAAACTGAGATTTATTGTTGGAATTGACTACGGGGATTATCAACATCGGATTCCCTTGATGCTCAAATGCATGTATGCCCAGGCAATAAGCATTTCCTGTATAGGTGTCATGAGCATTCTCTGCTCTGGAATTTAACATTTCATCAGTCTCGATTCGACCCTCGAATTGGCTTACAGACCATTTGGAATTTGAATAAGAGGCTTGAAAAACCCGGGGAGAATGATATGTTTTTGAGTTATTGCAATAATCGTGTATGGCGAAGATGTCATCTTTTGAAGGATGCCATGTGATAGACTGGTGATCTGATGTATTGCGTCGGGTCCCTTCTGCAATTGGTATCTCTACCGAACGGAAGTCGTCGTTTTTGATGAAAATGAGATACTGACGAATACTCCCGTTTGCATTGTCGGCAAAAAGGAAGCGCATTTCTTCGGTATTGTCGGCGATTGAGCCTCTGACGTTGTCGATAGATTCCAGATATAAGCCGGTGAAGGCGGTTGTCAGTACTCCGATGTCATGGGCTTTTACGAAAGAGTATGTAGTTTGAGTAGCATCAATACTGAAGATTTGTAATTGCTCGGCGGCTTTGTTTGCCTCATCCTGGACCACCCAACCCCAATATAAGGCTTCGGATTCATCGTTGAATACGATGGGATTGCTGTAGATATGACCTGCTTGTTTCTCAGGGAGCAAAAGTGTGAAATCAGTCTCTTCGCCGGTTGTTGTATTGAATTCCCGGATAAAGAGATTCCCTTTGCGGTCGTCTATGGCGTCATAGTAAACCAATCCGATGAAAATATTGCCTGCACTCACGGCCATTGACATAAGATCCTGATTTGCGTCGTCGTTGGAAAACTGTTTTTCCCAAAGCGTGGAGATGTTGAAATGAGTGTCGGTCGGCCCGAGGGCTATGACGCCTGTGGTTGTTGCAGGCGTGTGGTCGGCAATGCTTTCCTCGGCGGCACGGGCTGTGAGGGCTGTCGTAGTGAGCAGCAGGCTGTTTAGAATCGAAATGGCAATGTGAGCTTTCATGGGGTGTGCTTGTTATGAATGAATGGTATAATCTATGGAGTCAATCGTGATGATAGGGTAGATGTGCGGAGATTGTGAAGGCCCGATAAATCTGTTCTACGAAAAATAGGCGGACGAGCTCGTGGGGAAATGTCATTCTTGACAATGAGATTTTGCCGTTGGCTCGGGTGTAGACATCCGGGGAAAATCCGTATGGGCCTCCTACGGCGAAAACGAGCGATTTTGCTCCGCCGACAGCCTTTTGCTCGATATACTCGGCAAACTGGCGTGAGGTCAGTTCATTGCCGCGTTCGTCGAGAAGAATAAGAATGTCCGAAGTACTGAGCGTGGCGAGAATCGCCTCTCCTTCAGCCTGTTTCTGAGCGATTTCGGTAGCTTTGCGTGAGGTTTTCACGTCGGCAACGACCTTTAGCTCAAACGGTGTAGAAAACCGTTTGAGCCGATTTAGGAATTCATTGATTCCATCAGCCACATATGGTATGGTGGTCTTGCCGACTGTCAGAAGTGTGATTTTCATCCTCGGAAAAATATACAGACATGCCGCATTCATCTCTGCTGACGGGGGCATCGCCTGAATGCGGCATGTTTTGTCTTTTTTGGCAGGTTTTATACGTAACCGCGTACGATTCCTCGTTTTGAATTGCGGATGAATTCGATGATTTCATCGCGTTCGCGTGTGGCGGGTATTTCGGCCTCGATGCGGTCTACGGCGTCGGAAACATTGAGTCGTGAGAGATAGAGGTAGCGGTAAACCTCCTGGATTGCCATAATTTGCTCGCTTGTGAAGTTGCGACGGCGCAGGCCTATGGAGTTTACACCCGTATAGGCGATGGGATCACGTCCGGCTTTCACAAAAGGTGGGATGTCCTTGTTGATGCGTGCGCCACCCTGAATCATTACGTGTGCGCCAAGATGGCAGAACTGGTGGATGAGCGAACCACCGCCGATAACGGCGAAATCGTCAACCTGCACCTCGCCGGCAATCTGTGTGGCATTGGAGATAATCACGTTGTTGCCTATCGAGCAATCATGCGCCACGTGGGAATAAGCCATTATCAAGCAGTTGCTACCCACTTTGGTTAGACCTTTCGACGCTGTGCCGCGGTTTACGGTGACGCATTCTCGAAGGGTGGTGTGGTCGCCGATGATTGCCACTGTTTCCTCGCCTTTGAATTTCAGATCCTGAGGAATCCCGGAGATTACGGCTCCAGGGAAAATATTGCAGTATTTTCCGATGCGTGCACCCTCCATTATGGTAACATTACTACCGATATGAGTTCCTTCCCCGATCTCGACATTCTGGTCGATGGTCACGAACGGCTCTATAACTACGCTCGGATGGATTTTAGCAGCGGGGTGAATATATGCAAAGGGTTGTTTCATTGCAAAGTCAGATTACTTGTTTTTAACGATTTGGGCCATAAACTCGCATTCACACACAATCTTGTCGCCTACGAAGGCGACACCCTTCATCAGAGCACATCCGCGGCGCAGAGGTGTGAGGAATGATACATGGAAGAGCAGCGTGTCGCCTGGCACTACCTTCTGGCGGAATTTCACGTTGTCTATCTTCATGAAGTATGTGGAATAACGCTCCGGCTCGTCGACGGTACCGAGAACAAGAAGGCCGCCGGTCTGTGCCATTGCCTCCACGAGCAGTACCCCCGGCATTACGGGTTCCTGCGGGAAGTGACCCTGGAAGAACGGCTCGTTGACGGTGATGTTCTTGACGCCTACGATATAGTTTTCACCTTTGTCGATGATTTTGTCGACAAGAAGCATCGGATAGCGGTGGGGGAGGTGCTCGCGTATGTCGTTGATGTCCATCAGCGGAGCTGCCGAGGGATTGTAAAGCGGGGCTTGAAGCTCCTGGCGTTGGATTTCCTTACGAATCTGCTTGGCGAAGGTGGTGTTGATTTTATGACCGGGGCGGCAGGCTATGATGCTGTCTCTTAT
>UREH01000021.1 GCA_900546835.1 uncultured Porphyromonadaceae bacterium | reverse complement strand
AAATCGTAACCTATTACTATCAAGAGCAATTAACCTACGCTCATTTCCAATAAATTACACTCTTTTCGTAACTTCGTGGTGCAAATTTACAAAATTATAACCAACCGCAAGATATTTTTGTTGTGTCCGATGTGACGTGGGAGTTGTTATCGCTATTTCCGATTACTGCAATCGTATCTTTCCTTGACCGATGTTTCCGGCGTCTGACAGCCGGATCTAATTTTGCATCTGGATTTAAATCTGTTTATTCATGTCACAAACTATGATCTGGTATGCTATCGCGGGAGTCCTGGTGGCCCTGCTTGTCGCTCATCGTATATGCCGTAGATATGCAGAGACCTCAACACGTCGTCACCGCCATATCGTCGAAATTGGTCCAGACAACGAGATGTTTTATGTTCCGGGCGATATCAGGGGGGAGGATGCCGATGATGACTTCTGAGCTTTGCTCCGTCGACGAACGTCGGCTTACGGGTTTCCTGGCCGAGTATGCCGCTTCGCTACTTGGATGCGGTGCCACATGCGTTCGCATCGAAAAGAACGTCGGCAGAATAGCGGCCCGTTTCGGAGTAACGGCCGATGTCACTGTTATGCCTTCTCATATTCAGGTTTCGGCATGGACGCCCGACCATTCGTGCGGACGGGTTGCCATAAGGCGCATACACTCCCATGCCATTTCATTCAGGCTCAACGCCAGGTTGAGTCGTCTTAGCTGGGACGTTGCCGACAGCCGCTGTGATTTCCCGACGATGCTTGAACGATTTGACAAGGCTCTGGCCACTCCTCCTACCGGAGCGGTAGAGGTTCTGCTTCTTGCTTCGGCGGCTAATGCATCTTTCTGCCGTCTGTTCGGTGGCGACCTGACGGCGATGTTCATGGTCTTCATTGCTACCCTCTGCGGGTTCCGCCTCAAGCAGGTGCTCGGGGCAGAAGGTGTCGACCTCCGTGTTGCCGTGTTCTTCTCTTCCTTCTTCTCCACTTCCCTTAGTGCAGCCGGATATGTATTCGGTCTCGGAGAAACTCCCGAAATCGCCCTGGGTTCAAGCGTGCTGTATCTAATTCCGGGTGTGCCGTATATCAATTCCGTCAGCGATGTGATTGACCGCCATTATCTCTGCGCGTTCAGCCGTTTCATGGATGCTGCGGTGCTGACATTCTGTCTGTCGGTCGGGTTGTGCGCAGGGATGGTCGTGCTCGGTCTGCATTGGTTCTGAAGCCCGGTAAGTGTATCATATCCTACTCTTGTTGCAATGTTCCAGCAGATTTTCATCAATATATTTCAGGACGGTTTTTTTGCCGCTATAGCCGCAATCGGCTTTTCAAGTATAAGCAATACACCCCGGCGTGCATATGCTGCATGTGCGGTAACGGCGGCCATAGGTCATGTGCTGCGTTATATCCTGACGATGCCGGATATAGCGATACACATTATCCCCGCCTCCACGGTGGCCTCTGTGGCAGTCGGTATCCTTGCTGTGCTGTTGTCACCGAGGATTAAATGCCCGGCTGAGGTCTGTTTTTTCCCGGCCCTTCTGCCGATGATTCCGGGCATGTATGCCTACCGTACGGTCGAAGCGCTCGTGTCCTGTCTCTATCATACGCAGGAGTCGACGTTCGGACACTACCTTTATATATTTGCCTACAACGGTCTTACATGCGCGTTTATAATAGTGGGGATGGTGGTCGGAGCCACACTTCCGGTATTTGCTTTGAAAAAGATTGCTTTCCGGGCTACGCGCTGAATGAAAAAAATATCGTATCTTTGTTTCAACCATTTGTTTATATGGAACTTCGTCAACTCCGTTACTTTGTAAAAGCCGCCGGGTCGCTCAGTTTCTCGGAAGCGGCAAAAATCGCCAATGTCGCCCAGAGCACTCTTTCGCAGCAGATACGCCAGCTTGAAGACGAACTTGGGGTAAGGCTTTTCGAGCGCTCAACCCACGCCATCCGTCTTACTGAAGCCGGACGCGAGGTGCTTCCGGCCGCACAACGCACACTCCACGATGCCGACCAGTGCGCCGACCGTATTCGCGATCTTCGTAATCTCCATACCGGGCAGCTCAACATCGGAGTCACCTACTCCTTCAGCCCTATCCTTGCCGAGGTTATACTTTCATACATAAAGGTTTACCCGGCTATCAAGCTCAATGTATTCTATAAGCCCATGGCCGAGCTGATGGATCTCCTCGATAAGCGAGAGGTTGATTTTGTGCTCGCTTTCAAGCCTTCGCATCCGCTCCCAGACGTTGAGTCGCACATACTTTTCCAGAATCGGCTGTCGGCAGTAGTGGGGCTTGACCATCCGCTTGCTTCGCGTGCGGGCGTCACCCTTGCCGACCTTGAGCGCTACGACCTGGCTCTTCCTGCCAGGGGATTACAGGCACGTAATGCCTTCGATGCTCTTGCCCCTGATATTTCACGCTTTCGCGTGAGGATGGAAATCAACGAGGTCAATATTCTTTTGAAAATAGTACGGCAAAGTCTCCTCGTTACGGTGCTCGCCGAGGATTCAATCTACAACGCACTTTCCGACGATGTGGCTGCATCGCTGCCGGCTGTGAAAGCAATCCCGATAGAGGATCCCGGCAACGAAATGGCCGGATGCGTACATGTGCTCAAGAATACCTACCACAAACATTCCATGAAGGAATTCATTAGGCTGCTTTCCGAGTCGCTTGCCGTTGCCCGACGCAGAAATGCTTGGATATAAAAGCGCTGTGCTTGTTATTTTTTATCATCACCAGCATGATGGCCCCGGGCCTTAAGGGGCGACCAGCAGTGATTGCCGATATAGTGCGTCATAGCCCGGATAGCTTCATGGTTGGAGGAGTTCGGTATTTCCTCCGGCTGACTGACCGACGGTCAATCAGCCGGATTTGTCTTAACGAGATGACGCTGCGGCAGAGGATAGTTGCGGGTGCAAAGCTCCCAGATAAGTTTGAGCCAAACGATGGTGATGGGGAGCGCCTTGAGCGAATAGGGGCGTATGAATCCGCGTTTGATGCCCGACGGCATCAGATCGCTCGTGCCGAAACTGCCGAGTATCAGAGCGAACAGTAGTAGAATGGTGTCGGTCGTGGTGCGTTTCCACGGAGCCGATACGTACCATATGCCAACTCCGAGCATGGCGATAACATAGCCGCTCGACTCGCTCGACGAACTGAAAAGAATGATACACATGAGCGCGGAGGCAACAATACCCCATTGGAAGCCGTAGGACGCCCATATGCGGGTGCGCACAAACGGCAGCAGGAACAGAAGCATGGCCGGGAGCAGGATGAACATGTCGGAGAATTCCCGGCCTGATATGCGGTGTACCATCCCAAGAAACGAAATATTCTGGAAATAGTTGGCGGCGTTGTCGAGGTCGACATTAATGCTGTTTTTTTCGATAAGCGACTGTGCCCATGCCAGATATTCCTGAATTACATATTCCGGACTGGAAATGAACATGGGAAGTATGAAAGCCACCGCCGACCAAAGGGCTAACCAGCCTGTAAAACGCCATTTACGGTTGGAGAAAAGTATGAATGCAAGCCCGACAATACCGTAGATTTTTGTGAATGTCCCTATTACTACAAATAGTGCCGCCCAACCATTGCGCCCGGCCCGTATGGCCGTGTAGGCCGACACCACAAGGGCGGCAATGGCGAGATTGAACTGCGCCATCTGGAACGACGACAGCACATCGTTTGATATCAGCCACATAATCAGGATTTTGGAGCTATGCTTCATCGGCATATTCACGATGGCGAAAAATAGGCATGCTCCGAGGGAGAACTGCCACAGTAGCAATCCCCAGAATTTCGGGAGAAGGGCAAAAGGCGCCACGATTATTGAGAAAAATGGTCCGTAGTGGTTGCAGTCGTGATATTCAGAGGGATATAAGTCGTAGAGCGGCTGAAAGGCAGTAAGATGGTCGAAAACACCGCGGAATATCAGGAAGTTGTTCAGATGGCCGTCGAGTCCACCTTTCATCAGCGTGGCAATCACTGCAAGAAGAGCCCATAGACCGGCTATCGTGCGGTAGTCGGAGAAGAAGGGCTTGCGGAAAAAATCTGCCAGACGATTGACCAGCGTGTTGTAGACGTTTGTAGATGTATTCTGTGTCATTTTTCGCAATGTTGGTATTATTCTGATTCCCTGGATGGAGCGCCGACACTACGGGGTTCGTCGCCCATCTGGCGGTCGTTGTATGTATTGGCGAAGTATGGCGGACGGCGCTTGCTTTCGTTGAACACCCGGCCCAGATACTCGCCCATGATGCCCAGACAGAGTAGCTGCACGCCCCCGATGAAAAGGATTGTCACCATAATTGTCGGGTATCCGGCCACCGGGTCGCCGAAGAGAAGTGTCTTGACCAGAATATATACCAGGTAGATGAACCCGATTATGGAGCAGAGAATGCCCAGTACCGAAGCGATGCGCAGTGGCGACGTCGTGTAGGCGGTCAGTCCGTCGAGTGCCAGATTTATCAACGACCAGAATCCCCATTTGGATTTTCCATTTATGCGATCAAGCTGCTCATACTTAATTCCTTTCTTTCGGAATCCAATCCAGCAGTACATTCCTTTGGTGTTCCGCTGGGATTCGCGCATGTCGCGCAGTGCGTTCACGCATACGCGGTCGAGCAGGCGGAAGTCGCCCGTATTCTGCTGGATGGGGATGCGGGTGGAGTTCTGCAAAAGCCTATAGTACAGTTGAGAGGTCTTTTTCTTGAACCATGACTCTTTCGACGATTTGCGTGTTGCATATACATCCTGCCATCCTTCTTCCCAATGTTTAAGCATCTCGGGTATTGACGAGATGGGATGCTGCATATCGGTGTCCATGATAATTACCGCATCGCCCGAGGCATAATCGAATCCCGCCATCATGGCGATCTCCTTACCGTAGTTGCGCGAGAGATCCAGGTAGCTGAACCTCGGGTCGGACGCGTGCAGCTCGCGGGCTATGCGCAGGGTATCGTCGGTGCTTCCGTCGTTCACGATAAGGAATTCCCAGTCGTAGGCCGGATTCTCCCGTGCGACCTGAAGCATGCATTGGCGCATATGCTCCATCGATGAGGCCTCGTTGTAGGAGGGCAGTAATATCGTAACCTTCTTTTTCATTGCATCCCGAATCAGGAGAGAGTTAATTCAGTTTAACGTCGTTTGTGGCTGGCGGCATCTCCGGGGTGTTCCGCGGTTTTCTTTTCAGCCTCTATCTGCTCGGCAAACTTGTCGGGAAAGCTGAGTTTTACAGGCGCCCGCATCATGGAATATATCACGAATCCGATTCCCATCAGTATGAATGGTATTGAGAGCCACTGGCCCATGTTGAGCGTCATGCCTATCTCGAAATCCTCCTGTGGATTTTTCACGAACTCTATGATAAAACGGCTGGTGAACAATACGATGAAAAAAACTCCGAAAATCAGTCCGGGTCGACGCTCGGCGTTCTTTTTCCAGTACATCCACATCAGCAGGACGAACAATGCGAGATAGCATCCTGCTTCATAGAGTTGAGTGGGGTGCGACGGTGCCGAAAATATAGGTTCGGCGCCATGAAGCCACTGGTGTACGTTGACTACGAAACGGAATCCCCACGGCAGGTCGGTGGGATGGCCGTATATCTCGTGGTTCATCAGGTTGCCGATACGAATGAGCGCTCCGACAAGGGCGATGGGAATAACGAGGCGGTCGAATGTCCAGAACGGGCTGCGTTTGGTCACGAAGATAGAAAACAGCACCACGGCAATCATCAGTCCGATGGTGCCTCCATGGCTGGCCAGGCCGCCTTCCCATGTGTAAAGAATCTCGATGGGATGTTGCGAATAATAGTCCCACGCATAGAAGAACACATGTCCGAGTCGGGAACCGACAATTGTGGCGATCACCACGTAGATAAGTAGTATGTCGAGCCATTTCTCGGGTGCCCCTTCATGGCGGAACATACGCTTCATTATCATATAACCGAGGAAAAAGCCGATAACGAACATCAGTCCGTACCATCGTATGGTAACCGGATGTCCGATCAGAATCGGATCTGCTGTCCAGGTGATGTAGTTCAGAAGTGCAGTAATCATTTGGTGGGAAAATTTCGCGTAGGGTAAATTGTGGGATAAATAATATGGCGTGAAGAGTGGCCGAAGTGCGTCGGCGCGTCTTCACGCCATTATCCGGTGTTGCGGTCTGGAGAGAAAGGGGATGAAGTTATTTTCCGTTGACGATTGCCTCTGTGTCGCGGGCAATCATCAGTTCCTCATCGGTTGGAACAACCACAACCTTAACTTTCGAGTCGCCGGTCGAGATAACGGTCTCGGTTCCGCGGGTCTCGGCGTTGATGTCTGCGTCAAGTTCCACGCCCATGAAGGCGAGCGGAGTGCAGACGTTGGCGCGAAGGCCGGTCTGGTTCTCTCCGACACCGCCGGTGAATACGATGATGTCGACGCCACCCATTTCGGCGGCATATGCGCCGATATATTTGGTGATACGCTGCTCGTACATTTCGAGAGCGAGTTTGGCTTTCTCGTCGCCGGCCTTGACGGCAGCCTCAATCTCGCGCATGTCGCTGGATATTTCGCTTACACCGAGCACCCCGCTCTCCTTGTTGATGATTTTCTGGAGCTCGTCGACGCTCAGATTGTGCTTTTTCATCAGGTAGGTGAGCGCTCCCGGATCGACATCGCCCACGCGGGTGCCCATCATGAGACCTTCAGTCGGAGTCAGACCCATGGAGGTGTCGACACACTTGCCATGATAGACCGCTGTAATCGAACCGCCGTTGCCTACATGGCACGTAATGATGCGCATCTTGTTGATGTCGACACCGAGAATCTCGCAGACACGGCCGGAGACGTAGCGGTGGCTCGTGCCGTGGAATCCGTAGCGGCGCACGCCGTCCTCCTTGTAGAAACGATAGGGAAGGGCGTACATATACGATTTGGCAGGCATTGTCTGATGAAATGCGGTGTCGAACACTCCCACCTGCTTGATGCCGGGAAGAATCTCCTCGACGGCCTCAATGCCGGTGACATTGGCGGGATTGTGGAGCGGGGCAAGGTCATAGCAGTCTTTGACCTGCTGTAGAACCTCGTCGGTAATCAGCACGCTCTTGCTGAATTTTTCTGCGCCGTGCACTACGCGGTGGCCAACAGCGTCGATTTCATTATAGCTCTTTATGCATCCCAGTTCAGGATCCGTCAGAATGTCGAGCACGGCTTTTACGGCGCCTTTGTGGTCGACCATGCCGAGTTCGCGGATGGCCTTGGAGCCGTCGTCGAGTTTATATTTCAGGAAGCCGTCGGGCAATCCGATTTTCTCCACGCCGCCTTCAGCCATTACGTCGTTGGCAGCGGTGTCAATGAGTTTGTATTTTACGGAACTGCTGCCGCAATTCAGAACGAGTATTTTCATTTCCTATGGATATAAGGTTATGTTTTTCGAAGGTATTAATCATGGATTGCCTGCGAGGCGGTCATGATGATGGTCTTGTAGATATCTTCAGCCGAACATCCGCGTGAAAGGTCGCTCACGGGAGCAGCAAGGCCCTGAAGCAGCGGACCGACGGCTTCTGCACCAGCCAGACGCTGAACGAGTTTATAAGCGATGTTGCCTACTTCGAGCGAGGGGAAAATCAGTACGTTGGCTTTACCTGCGACATCCGAATGGGGGGCTTTAAGCTTGGCAACCTCGGGAACTATGGCCGCATCGGTCTGAAGCTCGCCGTCGAGGTGTAGCGAGGGTGCCATTTCACGGGCGATGCGAGTGGCTTCAATCACTTTGTCGACACGCTCATGTTTGGCGCTTCCTTTGGTTGAGAACGATAGGATAGCTACGTGGGGATCGATGCCTGCTATTTCACGGGCTGTTTCAGCCGTGCACACTGCAATCTGGGCGAGCTGTGCTGCGTCGGGATCCGGTACTACCGCGCAGTCGGCGAAAACCATCAGCCCGTTTTCGCCATAAGGGCTATCTTCAGGCAAAAGCATGATGAATGCGCCGGATACTGTATTGATTCCCGGACGAGTCTTTATAACCTGAAAAGCGGCGCGGAGAACATCGCCTGTGGTGTGGATTGCTCCCGATACCATTCCGTCGGCATCGCCGGCTTTCACCATCAGACATCCGAAGTAGAGTTCGTTTGCAGTGTAGCGGCGTGCGTCGTCCATGCTTATTCCTTTGCTCTTGCGGAGCTCAAAAAATAGCGGAGCGTATTTGTCGATGTTGGTATTGTCGGTGGGATCGATGATGGTTGCGTTCCCGATATTCGCGAGACCGAGAGCCTTTGCCTTGGCATTGACCTCCTCGGGATTGCCGAGCAGAATGATTTTGGCAAGTCCGTCGGCAATAATCATGTCGGCTGCTTTCAGATTGCGCTCTTCCGTACCTTCCGGAAGTACGATGCGCTTCACACTTCCTTTATCTCGAAGCTTTAATCGTTCAAACAGTTGCATTCTGTTTAGTTTTTAGTTGTATGGTTGCGGTAATAGGTTGTCTATGGCTGTATTACGTATGCCGGAGCGGTGAGGCTCAACGGCATTGCAAATTTAGCGATTTTCTGTCTAAACGCAATGTTTTTCATGGATATAAAAAGGCCGACGGCTGTGCCTTTTCTGCTTTTCCGGTAGTTGCAGGCACAGCCGACGGCTGTAATGTAAAAATATTTTCGACTTACTTCGCGTTAGCGTCGAGACCGTCGATAAATGCTTTCAGATCGTCGCTGGGCGATACTTCATAGAATTTCTGGAAGTAGACTTTCGCCTTGTCGACATCCTTGGCGGTGGTCAGGTAGTAGTTGCCGAGACGGCCGAGAACCGCACGGTAAATCGGGATACGGCGCTCGTTGGTGGCGTTCGAGGGGTCGGCGTCGAGCACTGCCAGTGTCGTTTCGTCGGCAGCGACAACATCGGGAGTGACGGCACCGCGGGCAGCGATGCGGAGGATATCGCTCTTTGTATTGAGAACCATGGGGTTGTCGGAGATCCGGGCGATTACCTTGTCGATAGTCTGGAGGGCCTTGGCTGCAGCTGCGGCGGAAGCCACGCTGTCTGTGTCGAGGTTGGCGATAGCGAGGTTTTTATAGCGGTTGGCAAGCGAAAGCATGTCGTTGGGATCAGCGTTTTCGCCTTCCGAGTCGATGTATTTTGCCATGGTGTCGGCGGCTTTGTCATACATCTTTGCCGAAGAATATGCGGCGCTGAGGTCTTTGAGAAGCGAAGTCTTCTCGGGCGAAACAGCCACGGCCTTTTCATACATTTCTACGGCCAGAGTATCGCTGCCCATGTCCTGCAGGAGTTCGCCATGCTGGATATAGTCCTGAGAGTTGAGCTGTGCGGTCGGGTTGGCGAAAAGCTTTTCGGCGGCAGCTTTTGCTGCATCTTTCTCCTCGAGAGCCTTTTTGTTGTAGAACTGCAGACGCTGCATGTAATGGTTGTCGGGCTCTTCGGCAAGAATCTGCGATGCGAGGTCGTAGCTGTCGTTGTAGCGCTTTGCGAAGAAGAGCAGACCAACCAGACGCTGCTTGTCGCGCTTGAAGCTGTTGGGGTTCTGGATGTACTTCTCGTATTGTTCGGCTGCCATGGTGAGCTGGTTGTTGTCGTAATATTTCTCGGCGAGCTCACGCTGTGCCAGAGCCGAATTGGGCTGTGCGGCCAGAAGATCTTTCAGTTTGTTGATGGCATAGTCGGGGGCAACGGGGAAATACACGCGGGCGTATTTCACGTATGCTTCGGGGTGTTCGAGATTGGTGTCGAAATTGGCTGCCATTTCATAGAAACCCACGGCATCGCCGATGTTGGTTTTCGCAAGACGGTCTCCTTCGAGAATAAAGGGTGCGGGAGCATTCTTGACCGCTTTCTTCGCGTCGGCAAGCCCCTTTTCAATCTCGTTGTTATATTTCACGGGGTCGGCGATGAAATAAGCACGTGCGATTTCAGTGAGGATGTCGGCATTTTTCTTGGCGAGCTTTTTTGCTTCCTTGAAGTGGCCGGATGCGGCGGAAGCATCGCCGTTGGCAAGATCGAGAGCACCGAGACCGACATAGTTGTAGCCGTTCTGTGCATCGGTTGCGATACCCTTGTCGAAGTTGGCTTTGGCGCCGTTTTTATCGCCCGACTGCAGCGCAATCTGGCCGAGATAATAGTAGGCTGTGGCAAGGTCGGTGCCGCTTGTGGCGCCGAGGTTGTTGGTGAGGATGATCTTGGCTTCCTCAGGCTGGTCGGCGCGGTAATACTCCACGCCATCTTTGAAGCCCTGGGCCGAAGCCGACAGAGCACCTGCCAGAAGCAGGGTGTAGACAAGCTTTGATTTCATTTCTCAGATAGATATTATGTGTTGTTGTTATTTATTACATTTGTTTGTTGTACATGTCGGCGTAACCCATAGAAAAGGCGGTCGCCGTCAGTCAACCGAAACCATGCGGTGATGTACGGTCGCGGGAAGTACCCCGGTGCTCATCATCAGTTTTTGTCCGCGGAACGAGGTGACGAAAGCAAAGAATCCGTTGGCAAGCGTTCCGGCGCCTCCGGTATTGATCATGTAGATTGACCGGTAGAGGGGATAACTGCCGTCGAAAATGTAGGCCTGATAGGGCTTATAGGCAATTGTGGAGTTGTTTCGGTTGATTCCGAGCACTTTTACCTGGTCGGTGAAGGTGGTGGCTGTCGTATCGTCGACTTCGAGATTCTTGATACGCTCTTCAGCGGTCATGTCGGCTTTTTTAAGATCGGCTGAAATCCAGCTTACGCCTACAAGGCCGATAGCGTTTTTGCGGTTTTTTACAGCCTCGAAAACGGCCTTCATGGTTTCAGCTGAATAGACGTTGGAGGCGTAGGGGGCTCCATGAAGCACGCTGTCGGTCATGTATTTTGCTACCGACGAGCCGCTGTGATCGAACACTACCTGGATTTTTCCGAGATTCGAGGGGTATACGTCGCGCCATTCGGTGAGTTTGCCGGTGAGAATCTCCTTGAGGTCGGCAACCGAGAGGTTTTCCACCGGATTTTCCGGATTTACAATGACCGCCACGGCATCGACCGCGATTTTTTTCGTTTTGGCAAAATGCTTTTTGTCGCGGAGAAATTCAATCTGATCTTTGGTGAGTTCATGGCCTACAACGGCCACGCGGGCTTTCCCGAAGAGCAGGGAGTCAACGCAGGCTTTTTCGTCGGTGTAGTAGGAGAGGATTGAAGCGTTGGGATAGATGTATTCAAATACCTCTATTTCCTGCTGCATCACGTTTTCAAACGAGGCATCGCATGCCATGATGCATGTGCCCGAGGTCGACGAGTTGCCTTTTTGCTCCGGACGCTTTCCCGTACCGTGGCATGCTGCCATCAGCACTCCGAACGCGGCGATTGCAATTAGTGTGGATTTTTTCATAAAAGCAAAGGTAGCGAATGTTAATTTAACACCCTGCATCCAATGTGCGAAAAATGCTTGCTCCTACCGCTAAAAAATGCAAAAATGAGGAAGCAAGCATATTTCGAAAAAGGTCGGGGATTTTTTTCAAAGGGATGTATCAAGTCCCCAGAATTGACGGATAGCTCTCCAGATTCCATAGATTATGAACAGGATACCGCCAATCCATCTCAGCCAGGTGAGGAGTTGGGTATGCCAGTCGAAGTAGTTGAGCAGCAGAAGCACACCCATGCCAACATAGACGATTATCATTATAATTCCGAAAACCACTCTCATAGTGGAAGGAACAACGCTCTGGGGTTGTTCGTCGTTCTGTCGTGCCATAATTATAGTTGCTTTTAGTTTTTGTTGCTTATAGGGATGGCTGTTATGCTGTTTTTCCGGTTTGACTTCGGAGATACCGCATTGTAAAGCCATACAGTTGAATTTCCTTTGAATTTTAACACTTTTCAACCCTTATTGGTTCGGGCTTTCGGCCGATTTCGTCTGAGGTTATCTTGCGAGATTCAGATTGAGCGACAGGCCGTATGAACTGTTGGTTGTCGGATAGGCCGAGTTCGAGACAATCGGTGTGTTCACCTGGTGGTCGAAATAGGCTGCTATGGTGATTGCTCGGCTGAGCACGTAGCTCGCGTTGAAGTTGATTGTGAGCGTGCGCGTTCCCGACGTGGGCTGTGTGTAGTTGCTCTCGATGCGGCGGATGAGAGCCTGCGTGTTTTGCAGCGACAGGTCGGCGTTGACGGTCAGATCATTGCTTACGCCACGGCTTGAACCACGCATCTTCAGAATAGTGTTGAATCCGACAATCTTGTAGCCGAGTCCCACGGTAAGGCCTTTGGTGGTTGCCTCCACAAGCTGCCCGGCCGATGTATTGAGTGTGAGGGTGCGTTGATCGCGCCACTCGGCGTTTACCTGAAGGTCGTTCCAAAGGGTTGCGTTGAAGCCGATGAGTGGTGCGAATCGTTCCGTTATAGATACGGAGGAGATATTGTAGGGCGAAGAGGGGATAGGCGCGCCTGTTAGTTCATCGAGTGTGAATCCGATGTTGTCGCCGGCACTTAGCCAGTTTAGATACGACGAATAGCTTCCTACCGAGTAGGTGCATTGGTAGGCATGGTTGAGGGTGAATGTCTTGAACCACCGGCGCATGTTGCCGAGATTCACAAGGCCGTCGTATGTCACGCGCCAGTTGGGAAGCACATGAGCGAACGAGGGGAACGGGTCGAGATATTGTTTTTCTGGGTCAGTGCCGGTGTAGGCCGAGAGGAACGCCGGAATCAGAACGTCGCTCGACGTCTGCTGTACGCCTCCCACAGCCGGATTGAACGGATGGCCGGCATGCTCATTATCGCGCATGAAACCTGTGGTGGGATAGGTCCGCCCTTCATATTGACTCTGTACGCGGCCTGCAATTACGGGAATGTTGTCGATAAGTTTCTGAAACGCGGGGGAGAAATATCCGTCGTCGGCTTTCGACGAACCCAGTGCGGTCTTGATGGCCACATGAGTCTTGGTGTAGGAACCCGAAAGGCTGACCGGCATGTCGGCATACATGAACTGAATCTGCGACGTACGGTTGTCCGTGCGGTTTGTAGTCAACTGAATCTTCAGCCCCTTTATGGGCTCAAGCTGGAGCTCGATATTGAGCTCGTTGCCTTTCGACCACATTGCCGGCGACGTCTGGCCGTCGTCGGTAATCAGCCAGCCGCGCTCCTTGGCTTTGTAGATATAGTTGTCGTCCACGAATCCGAAGGCGAAATCCAGTCCCGGCGACATGGGGCCGTAGTTGGTGCTTTGGCCGAATATATCGCCGATTTCATTACGGAAAAGAGGAATGGACAGAGTGTTGGTGCGCTTCCAGCGAATGGCGATGTTGCGCGGACTCATTGCCAGACGCAGAGAGTATTCGCCGATGTTGCGCCATAGCGACTTCTGATCCTTGAGAATCTCTTCGATGGTGAATTTCACGTTCTGGTCTGACGGAGTCAGAATCTCAATCGAGTTGTTGTCGATAACTCTGAATTTATTCGGGAAAGGAGTGCCGTCGGGTAGTTTGGCAACAACTTTGAGCTTCTTCGTGCGGAGGTTGTGCTTGATTACGAATGTTGTGTCGGGATTGAGTTTGAACGTCCGCTCGTAGCGCTTGGGTTTGCGCACGGTCTGGGTTTTACGAGTGTTGGCGAAGCGCTTGTTCACATCCTTCACGAAGGGAATCTTGTTGTAAAGACTCTCGAAGTTTATGCGGCCGTCGATACTGAACGACGACTGATTGGCGATGGTATTGCCCATCGACACGCCGTCGATGGTGGCGCCGCGATCCCAGCGGTAGGTGGCGTTGTAGCTCGCCGACGCCGTGATGAAATCGAGCACTGGAATACGGTTGAACGGGGCGCGGTAGGTGGCCACGAAACTCTGGTTGTAGTTCCATGGTGTACCGAGAGATAGAATTGACTGCCATACGGTGTCTTTCCACTCTTTGTATTTGTCGGGGAACAATTTTCTGTTGACCGCTCCTACGGTCTCTTCAATTCGGGCCGATGTATTGGAGGTGAACGAAAGGTTGAGCGATTTGGTGATGTTCCATGTAAGTTGCAGCTGACGGTCCCACAGGAAGTTTTTGCTGACCGACACCGGCAGCTGGAACATTACGTCGGTCTCCGAGCGCGTCTGCTGCTCGAAGTAATAGCGGCTCATGTTGGTCAGGAACGAGATATTGTTCGGAAGGAAGAAGAATTCCCAGTCCTTCAGGAACTTCAGGTTCTTGTTTTTGGATTTAAGCCACGCGAATGGTTTGAGCGGCTTGAACATCGGTGAATAGTTATAGGCCAGAGAGCCGCGGTAGTCGTTGGTATATTCGTATTCAGTCGTGGGATTCGTGCGGCTCTGCTTGTTGAAAGAGAAGTTGAAGGTGAAGTTCGAGGGGTCCCACGGCATGGGTCGGGCGCTTGTAACGTCGAATTTAAGGCCTGAAATCGAGAAACTCTTCACAATATTGGTTTCTACCGCAAACGCCGAGATTGAGTCGCGGGCATGCTGGTCGGGAGCGTCGTCAAGAGCATCCTTGAGCAGGACGTCTTTATCAAGCGGATTATATTTGGGCGTTGTCTTCTCCTTCGAGTATGAGAAATAAATGGGTGCACGAAGTTTGAGCTTTTCGGGAACGAAACGCCCCAAATCGGCCTGAATGGCGAAATTATACTGATGATAGTCGTCCATGCGGCGGTCGTTGAGGCCCTGGTCCACATTGCCGAACCCGGCAGTCTCTATATGAGTACCCACGTTGATGGTGGCGAGGTCGCTCAACCCAAGGTTCATGTTGGCCTTGGCAGCCCAACCGCCATCCTCGTCGAAGTCGGTGACTTTAAGCTCATTGATCCACACAATACCGTCCTTGACCACGTTGGCGTTGTTGCGCACTCCTACGAGCATCACTCTGATATCGCTCAGCGAGGGGTTGCCTTTCACAGCCATGCGGTTGCGTTCGTTGTCGGGGTCGCGCGACGTATAGAGCGTGGCATATCCTACGTTGCTCCCCTCTGCGGCCTTGGCGCGATTGCGCTCCTTTTTCAGTTCCACAAGGTTCTGCAGCTGGAGATCCATGAAGTTCTCGATGGGCCAAACCTTGTCGCGGTCGGTTTCTACGTAATTGTTGTAACGTCCGTGGGGGGTAAGCACCAGCGGGATCTCATATTCGTAGAAGTTGTTTTTCACATCGGAGCCAAGGCGGATGAACATGGAGAGTTCGCCCGACTTGAGATTGGTGACGTCGTCGATCAGGCGTTCTGCATGAACCCACATCTGAAGCCGCTTGTAGTTGCGCAGGTCGTGTTGCGTGTCGCGGTATACGCCGCGGCCGTCGCCGGCCTGCAGGCCGGTAACTTTAAGCGAGAGCGACTGTTCGTTCAGCTGGGTAATCTGGCTCTGGCCCGGGTCGACGATACGTGTCACGCCGGGAGGAAGAACGTAGTTCACCGGTTCGCGGTCGGCATTCTCCTCGATGTTAACCACCGACACGTCGAGATCGCCTTCGGCAGGAAGATCTCCGCGGCTGTTGAGGTTGAAGTCGTAGGTGCGCCACTCGCCGCGCACAAGCTCAAGAGTGGCGAAACGCAGGTGTGTGACCTGTTTGAATCCGGTCATGAACATGCGCGCGAATCTTATGGTCGAGAAGTCGCTAATCGATCCGACAATCTTCTCGTATGCGCTGAGGGGTATCTTGAACTGATACCACTCGGCTGTCTGCTCCTGTCCGTCGCGGGTCAGGACCACAGACGTCTGTTTATCGGTGATGAAGTTCTTCCCGACAACGAGGTCCTCAGGGCGGATGGAGACCCGATACTGGAAATAGCGTTCGTATTCGTTGAGTGTATTGTCCTGGTTGATGTCTTCCACATCGGGCACCGAACGTGCGCTCTGGTAGAGCGGGTCTGAAGCATCCTCAGGCGAAAGCGAGTTGCCTTCCACGCCATTATATCGTTTGTAGCGCTCGAGAATGCTAAGACGCATGTCGTCATAGTCGTATCCTCGGAAGAAATGGTAATTGTCGCCTGCCGGGTCGTTGAGCGGCGAGAAGGGGTCGCTCTGCATACGCTCGATGGTGGCAGCCGACAGTTTGGAGCGCAGTTTGTTCAGATATTCGTTGTAGGAACTGAAAGAGAACTCCATCTCGTTGGGCAGCCCGTCGAGACCGACGTCCTGCACGGTTCGAGAGCCGCTGTTGTTGTCGAATGCGTAGGTGAGGGAGTTCTGTGAGGAGACGCGTCCCCAAACGGTATTCTGCAGGAATTGATCGTTGCCGTCGTAGGGAATGCCGTTCTCGTAGCTTTTGAGACCGTCTTTCAGGATGTCCTCCGAAATCTCTCCGAAGTTGAAATAGAGGTCACCTCCCTCATAGTTGGGATTGTCGGGATCCATGAAGGGGTTGAGCATCCAGAACTGCACGTATTCGATATTCGACTGCTCGAAATTTGTGTTTTCCATTCGGCGCATAATGCCGCCCCATCTTTTTTCCGGATAAAGCAGTCTGCCTTCGGCGTCGATGTTGTCGGCATCGAGGTTGTATGGACCGCGCTCGGTAGGGTAGAACGAAAGATTCAGAGTCTGGATTACATTTGATTCGCCGTAGGTCAGTTCTCGACCCGGGAATATTTCCTGAGAGGTCACTTCGCGCACATAGGGGTTGCTCTGCTGCTTGAAGTCGTTAAGAATGTAGCCGGGAGCCATCGATGAATTGCGCTCGGTAAACATCCGGTCGATATAATACCAGTTCAGAAGAGCACGGTTTTTGCCGTAGTCCACGTTGTTGCTCAAGGCAGCCTCGGGAAAAAGCGGGTTCTTGCCTGAATCGAAAGGCGTAGAGGCAAGGAACCACGAATAAGGCGACCGCAGGTCGATGCCTGTCTGCGACGATTCGAAATCGTCCACGTAGGAACTTCCCTGAGCCGAACCGGCTTTTTGCTTATGCGGCACAAGCTGGGCATACTCGGCGGTAAGATTTAAAGTGGAGGGTGCGGTGGCGTTTACAGTCGGAATCTTGTTGAGCAGATTCGTAAGCCACATGAATTTCGTATTGTACGAAAGGTTGAATCCGAAAATCGAATTATTGATTATCTCGTCGCCGATATTCACCTTCTCGGTAAGAGCCTTTTCGGAGAAGTGCATGATTGTGGCGCCGATATTGAAATTCTTGTTGATGGCGTACTGAAGGTCAAGCCCGAGAAGAGTTTTTCGCTGCATCGAGAAAAGGCTTTGATTCTCAAGAGTCACGCTTATGCTTTGCCCGGAATCGATTATGCTCTGGTTGGTGATTGTAACGATACCCATCGCATAGTCGACCGTATAATCGCTGTTTTCCACAAGCTGCACCCCTCCGGCCATCACAACGACCGAGCCTCGGGGCACATTCATTGCGTTCAGTCGAATCTGCGAGCCCGACGAAGCCTGATAGGAACCAGACAGGATGAATTTGTTCTTGTCGGAGAATTGTCGGGCGACTACCTGAGTGGAGTCGTAAAGCTCTTTATAAACGTATTGCTCGGCAATTGCAGGATTGCCGATTTTCTGCTCGAGATGGCGCCCGAAAGGCTCCGCTACCGGGAAAATTACTTTACCGGTAGATGATATGATTGTATACCCCTCCACGAAGTCGAAGAAGCCGTCGGAAGCCGACTGCTGGTTGCTGTCGAGTCGGTCGAGGTTCATAATCTGGAGAAGGCTCTGATTGTTAAGGCCGGGGACCGGTAGATAGTTGATTTCAGTGCCTGTGGTGTCGCTGAGGTATTTGATGTTAAGCTTGAAGTTCTGACGCGAAAGCTGATAGGCACCAAGTGAATACACGTTTTTCATCATCAGCTTCCACATCGGCATCTTCGGGTCGGTGGTAGTGCTTTTAAGCATCTTCACGTAGAGGCTCTGCGTGGTGGTCGTAATGTCGCTCGAGAACTCTCCGACCTGATAGACCTGTCCGTTGTAGGTATACTGGAAAGCCACGCCCAGCACTTCGTCGGCGTTGAGCTGGCTTTTTATCGATATGTAGCCGAGAGTGGAATTCAGCGTGTATTCCGACTCGGAGAGCAGACGCGCGCTTTCAATCTTCTCATAATCGCGGCCTCCTTCTATCCCATAGGCAGAAAGCGGAGCGAGCGCCTGGGTGACGGTGTTGATGTTTCGCGCGTCGGGATATTGCTCTTTCAGCACGGAGAGCAGATTGTTGCTGTTGTTGCTCGGCACGGGGATGCTTGGATTCGGTATCCAGTAGCTATTGGAAAGTCGGCTGTTTTCGCCCATGTCTGCAAAGGCTACGATATTGCGTGCCTGCTCGTAGCGCCCGCTCTTGTTGGTGACCCAAACCTCGATGCGAGTGATATTGATGCCTGAAGATACGAAAGGAACGCGAGAGGCAAACTGGTCGTAGTTGTCGTAGAAATGCTGTGCCAGGAAGAAGTGCCGGTTGGCATCGTACTGGTCGGCATTCACAGTAAAATCAGTGGTCTGGGCGCCTCCTTTGGTGTTCACGCTTTTCGATTCTGAATTCTGCTGCGAGACCAGACCCGTAACGGTCAGTTTGCCGAACTGAAGCTGGGTTTTCACACCGAAAAGTGCAGTGCTACCGCGTATCAGGCTTGAGCCGGTGGTCATTGATACATTACCGGCCTCAATACTTTTCACGATGTCGTCCTCTTTCCCTTCGTAGGCCAGCTTTATATTCTTAGAGTCGAAATCGAAGGTGGCGTCGGTGTTGTAGGTCATGTCGAAGTTCAGGCGGTCGCCGACCGATGCGCCGATTGTGGCCTGAATCTTCTGCTCGAAATCGAAAAACGTTTTGCGGCGTGAGTCGAGTGCGAGCGATGGATTGTCTGTCTTGTTGCTTTTGATACCCATCCGCAACTGCACAGACCCCTGTGTTTTCAACCTCACACCCCCAGGACCGAAGATTTTCTCGAGAGGTCCATAGTTGAAGTTCATGTCGAAGATGTTGAACGGCTCCTTCTGCTTGTTTTCTTTTAGCTCCTGGTTGCGAGCCTGGTAGTATTCCTGCAGGTCGCGCCGTAGTTGCCAGTTGTTATACTGCTTTTCGTTGAGAAGAAAGGGTGTGGTTATATCGGTGTCGCCAAGGCGAGTGCGCACTACGTAGAAGCCTGTCGCCGGGTCGAATTCGGCTGTCGTGCGGATATTCGAAGGTGTGGCCAAATCAGCAGCGAACTGGTCGGCCATCAGGTTCTCGTAGTTGGATGGTACGGTCTGCTGTACGGGAAAAGGCATCATGATTGTGTCTGCCGGATTAGCAGGCGGCAGCACAGGCGGAAAGGCGGGTGGAGGGGTCAGGCCGGTAGGCGCCAGAGGCGTCTGGCCCGCAGGCGACTGCGCGAGCGTCAGCAATGCCGTTGCCCCCAGCAACAGAACTGCCATCGGGAGCGTCAGGGCACGTGTATTTTTGAATATATTGCGCAGTCGTCTGGTCGTCATATCATCTGATGCGGACCGCATGCGCACGAATCATCCCGGATGCAGCCGTCCGTTGCATGAACTAACGGACGCTATAGCATCTTGAGTGCCTGCTTGATAGCCGATTCCACCCGCAGGGAGGGATCGTCGGCAAATAGCTTTTTAAGAACTTTCTCGCTTGCCTGGCGCGGGAATCCGAGCATGGTCAGTGCGGCAAGTCCCTCATTGAAAGCGTCGGTAGTTGCTGTCCGCTCTATAATTAACGAAGAGTCGACGGGTTTTATTTTATCCCTCAGGTCAACAATGATTCGCTGTGCTGTTTTGGCGCCCACACCCTTTACAGCTTTAAGCTGAGGTTCGTCGGCCGTCGCAATAGCAGTTTCGAGTTCGGCCGGGGCTATTGAGGATAATATTACCCGCGCCGTATTGGCTCCGACGCCGCTCACTCCGATGAGCAGTCGGAACAGTTCGCGCTCGCGGGTTGTGGCGAAGCCGAAAAGTAAATGCGCGTCCTCACGGATAACTTCGTGAAGCAGCAGTTTTGCCTCCGTCCTTCCTTCGAGTTGCGAATATGTCGACAATGATATTCCTATTTCGTAACCTATTCCATTGTTGTCGATTATAACCGACGCGGGATTAAGCTCCGCGATATTACCTTTTATGTATTCGAGCATCGTCTATCCGGTTTGTACAAAGTATGTACAAAAGTACTAATTAGCTCCGACATTGCAAAACACCGTCAGGGCGGCTGTTTCGGAAATAATGCTTACCTTTGCAGTCGGAATTGCTGATGCAATCAAAATAATCCATGTGCCATATGAAGATTTTCACCGCGATTTGCGGTCTGATACTTATTGCCCTGT
>UREH01000020.1 GCA_900546835.1 uncultured Porphyromonadaceae bacterium | reverse complement strand
ATCACGCGGTCGACCAGGCGCGAGGTGAGAATCTCATAGTCGGAGGCACGACCTTCGCGCTTGAGGAAACCGCCGGGAAAACGTCCGGCCGACGAGAATTTTTCTTTGTAGTCTACGGTAAGGGGCATGAAGTCCACGCCCTCGCCGGCCTCGGGGGCCGACACGATAGTGGCAAGCAGCATGGTGTTGCCCATGCGGAGTTCCACTGCTCCATCAGCCTGCTTGGCCAGTTTGCCCGTCTCGAGCGTAATCTCGCGGCCATCGGGCAGGGTGATGGTCTTTTTGATCGGATTCATTCTATATAAAAATTTTTTAACTTCTTAAATCGCGCAAAGATACGAAATTTACGGCTAAGCGCCGCAAGTTTTCATGAAATTTCACACTTGCAGGAAAAACCGGACAGAAAAAGGGACGCCGGAAACAAGTTTTCAGGATAAAAATTTTTTGAAAAAGTTTGCAGCATTGAAACTTATTTGTAATTTTGTTGTCATATTGACGAGGTGAGCCACTTGCCCCCGGGCAAGTGGCCGTATCAACGCCAATATATTATAGCCCAACGTTTTTGAGTCAACGCCATGTCAACCGAAAACACATCCGTCGCATCGACAGCATCCCTCTGCCCGAAGCGCGCCGACTCGCTGGTAATCATTCCGATGTATAACGAAAAGGAGAACGCGGCCGCCATAATCGACGCCGTAATGAACCTTCCGGTGGCTTTCGACGTACTTGTGGTCGACGACAATTCGCCCGACGGGACCGCCGACATAGTGAAGAGCAAGATGGCCGAACTTCCGGGCCGCGTCCACATCATAGAGCGCGAAGGAAAGCTTGGCCTTGGGACGGCATACATAGCGGGCTTCCGCCGCGCCCTCGAAATGGACTATGAATACATCTTCGAAATGGACGCCGATTTCTCACACAACCCCGCTGACCTGGTACGCCTGCGCGAGGCGTGTGCCGAGGGTGGCGCCGACGTTGCCGTCGGTTCGCGCTACGTGACCGGAGTCAATGTGGTGAACTGGCCGATGGGGCGCGTGCTCATGAGCTATTTCGCCTCGAAATACGTTCGCGCCGTGACAGGGATGAACGTGGCCGACACCACGGCGGGATTCGCCTGCTACCGCAGCGAGGTTCTCCGCACCATGGAGCTGGACAAAATCCGCTTCAAGGGATATGCCTTCCAGATAGAGATGAAGTTCACCGCCATAAAATGCGGCTTCAAGGTTGTGGAGGTTCCCATAGTGTTTGTGAACCGAGTGCTCGGCACGAGCAAGATGAGCAGCGGCATATTCGGCGAGGCCCTTTTCGGCGTGATGAAACTGAAACTCGACTCCATAACCAGGAAATATCCGCGGCGGCAGCCGCAGTAAAAAAATAGACGGACTGCATCTCCCACCTAACGCGAAAGCAGAAATGAAACCCGTAATATTCGTCAACGGCCTGATTGTAAGCGATGGATTCCGATTCATTGGCTCCGTCGTGACCAACGGATGGATGATCAAGAGCGTCGACATGGGGAGAGTCGACATCCGCACCATCGACCGCGACGTATATGAGGTTGTGAACTGCGAGGGAAAATTCGTGCTCCCGGGCATGATCGACGAGCACGTGCATTTCCGCGATCCGGGCCTTACGGAGAAGGGCGACATCGCCACCGAGAGCCGTGCGGCCCTGGCCGGCGGCGTGACGAGTTTCTTCGATATGCCCAACACGTCGCCACAGACCACGACCATCGAGGCGTGGGAGCAGAAGATGCAGCGCGCCGCCCAGGCGTCGGCCGCCAACTACGCCTTCTTCCTCGGCGCCACCAACGACAATCTCGACCAGATTCTCGCGGCCGACTACACGCGCATCCCCGGAGTGAAACTTTTCATGGGGAGCTCCACGGGGGGCATGCTCGTCGACAACGACGACACAATCGTAAAACTTTTCCGCAATTTCCACCGCGTAATCGCCTGCCACGCCGAGAGCGAGGCTGTAATCGCGGCCAACCGACGGAGGCTCAGCGCCATGTATCCGGGCGGCATCCCTCTGGAATGCCACAGTTCGGTGCGCTCGGCCCGCGCATGCTTCGAATCGACGGCCCATGCCGTTAAGCTGGCGCGCGCCACGGGTGCACGGCTCCACGTAATGCACATCACCACGGCCGAGGAGCTGCAGCTTTTCAACTCGGGAGGCATCACCGGCAAGCGTATCACCGCCGAGACCTGCCCGCATTATCTCTGCTTCACCGACAAATCGGTGGCCGAGACCAACGGGCTGACCAAGTGCAACCCCGCCATAAAGACCGACGACGACCGGCGCGAGCTGCTTCGCGCCGTGGCCGACGGGCGCATCGATGTGGTAGCCACCGACCACGCTCCCCATCTACTTTCCCAGAAGCAAGGCAACGCGCTGACGGCTGCCTCGGGCATGCCCTCGGTTCAGTTCGCACTGCCGGTAATGATGACTCTGGCCGGGCGCGGGTATTTCACACTGGAAGATGTTGTGGAGCGCATGGCCTCGGCTCCCGCAAAGCTCTACGGTGTATCGCGCCGCGGATTCATACGCCAGCAGTATTCGGCCGATATCGTGATTGTAGACCCCGACGCCGACTACACCGTGGACCGCGCCGACGTGATAAGCGCCTGCGGGTGGAGTCCCTACGAGGGGATGCGCCTGCGCTACCGCGTGGAACAGACGTGGGTCAACGGCCAGCAGGCCTATGTCGATGGCCGTTTCACAGGCCGACAGACAGCCCTGCCTGTGCGCTTCGATGTCTGAACTCACCCACCTCCCTTCGTCCCCTTTTTAATTTAGCATTTCCATTTCCCACGGTTTTCAACAATCGGGGGCAGTTATCAACATTTCTGCTTAAATGATGTGAAAACGTTTCGGCGCGTGCGGATTTTTATCCAAATTTGCAGCCGAAACGGGCGTGGAACATTGGCCACCCGCCTCATTGGCAACAGATAGCCTCGCGCGGCGCCACCGAACGTTCCACAGCGCGCATATCCTTATCTCCACATTTTCTATGGGAAAAATCATAGCAATCGCCAACCAGAAAGGTGGCGTGGGAAAAACCACCACCACAATCAACCTCGCGGCTTCGCTGGCCATGCAGGGCAAAAATGTGCTTATAATCGACGCCGACCCCCAGGCCAACGCCACTTCGGGCTACGGAATCGACCCGCGCACCATGCAGAGCAGCATATATGAGTGTCTTGTCGACGAATATCCGGTAGACGGCGCTCAGGTATCGACCTGCGTCGACGGTCTCGAGCTGGTAGGCTCGCGCATCGACCTTGCAGGTGCCGAACTCGAGCTGATTGAGAAGCCGGAACGCGAGAAGGTGCTCCGCCGCCTGCTCCACGACGTGGCCGGCAAATACGATTTCATACTTATCGACTGCTCGCCCTCGCTGGGACTCATCACAGTGAACGCCCTGACGGCCGCCGACTCGGTAATCATACCTGTGCAGGCCGAATATTTCGCGCTCGAAGGCATCAGCAAACTTCTCAACACCATCCGCATAATAAAATCGAAGCTCAATCCCGACCTCGAGATAGAGGGATTCCTTCTGACGATGTACGACGCACGCCTGCGCCTGGCCAACCAGATTTACGAGGAGCTGAAGAGCCACTTCGGCGATATGGTGTTCAATACGGTGATTCCGCGCAACATACGTCTGAGCGAAGCACCGTCACACGGGCTTCCTGCCATTCTCTACGACCCCGAGAGCCGCGGCGCGACATCGCACATCGCCCTGGCCAAAGAGCTCATCTCCAAAAACTGACCTCCCCCACATTATATAGAACATATAAATAAACTATGGCACAACACCGCAACGCCCTCGGCCGAGGCCTGGGCTCGCTCATATCTATGGACGACACCCCCGCACGCGGCTCGTCGGCTATCAGCAACATACCCCTCGACCAGATTTCGCCCAACCCGGAGCAGCCGCGTACCACCTTCGACGAGGACGCGCTCGACGAACTGGCCACCTCCATCCGCGAGCTGGGCATAATCCAGCCGCTCTCCCTGCGCAAGGTTGGTCCAGACTCCTACCAGATTATCGCAGGCGAACGCCGCTTCCGCGCCGCGCGCATCGCGGGACTCGACGCCGTGCCGGCCTACATCCGTACGGCCAATGAGACCGAGCTCACCGAGATGGCCCTGATTGAGAATATCCAGCGCGAGGACCTCAACGCCATCGAGATAGCCCTGACGTTCAAGAAACTGATCGACCAGTACAGCCTCACCCAGGAGCGTCTTTCGGAGCGCATCGGCAAGAAGCGCGCCACGGTGGCCAACTTCCTGCGTCTGCTCAGGCTCCCTGCCGAGGTTCAGCTCGGGCTGCGCGACAAGCGCGTCGACATGGGCCACGCCCGCGCGTTGCTATCGATCGACAATCCTTCGGCGCAGCTCAAGATATATAAGGAGATACTGCGCCATGGGCTCTCGGTGCGCAAGGTAGAGGAACTTGCCAAAGCCTATCAGGAAGGGAAGAAGAAAGATGACTCCGGTGCTCCGGCATCCGAGGCTTCCCGCCGCTTTGCCAACCACGATTTCGACCTGCTCAAGAAACACCTCTCGGCGGCGTTCGGCGCTCCCGTTAAATTTTCATGCGACCGCAAGGGTCGCGGCCAGATCACCTTCAGCTTCGCCGACGAGGAGGAACTGGCACGCCTGATTTCCACATTCGACAAACTACACTGAAAACAGCCACCCACATGACCGACTCACGACCTCTGATTCTCATCACAAACGACGACGGCATAGAAGCCCCCGGGCTTTTTCATCTCATCGACTGCGTGGCAGAGCTGGGCGACATAGTCGTGGTTGCTCCCGCGCGACCTCAGTCGAGCCAGTCGAGTGCTTTCACTGTGAACGCGCCGCTGCGCGTGCGCGACCACGCCGGCTACCATGGCGCGACGATGCACTCGGTCGACGGAACTCCGGTGGACTGCGTGAAGCTGTCGATGCACCATATCCTGCCGCGCCGCCCCGACCTGATCCCTTCAGGCATCAACCACGGCTCCACCGCCCGAAATTCCCTGATTTATTCGGGTACGATGGGGGCTGCACTCGAAGGCTGCATGCAGGGAATCGCCTCGGTGGGATTCTCGTTGCTGCACCATTCGCTGAAAGCCGATTTTTCGGAATGCACGCCTTACGTGACCGACATGGCACGTAGGGTGCTCGACCACGGGTTGCCCCACGACGTATGTCTCAACATCAACTTCCCTGCCAAGGTACACATCGAGGGAATGAAGGTGGTGCGCGCTGCACGCTCCCACTGGACGGAGGAATACCAGACATACACAGACCCCCACGGCAAGCCTTTCTACTGGCTTACGGGGAGTCTGGTGAACGAAGAACCGGAAATGGCCGACACCGACCTCTACTGGCTCGACCGCCACTACGCGTCGGTGGTACCGTGTACTCCCGACCAGAATCTGCCTGGAACCATGTCAGCCATGCGGTCGCTGTTCAATACATCGGAGTGAAGGGGGCCGAACGGTGGAGCTCCTTGTTGGCGCATCCCACCACATCGGTATATTTTGCAGTGTCGAACTTCAGCACGGGTGCGCCGTCGTAAAGGTCGAGTTTCGTCAGGTCGATGTAGTAGATTCCGGGGTTGGTGACTATTTCAAAATAATACCGGAGATTCTTGAGATCGGCATAACTGCGCCACTGGGTGGCCGAGAGATTGGGCTCTCCTTCTATCATATATGTAAAGGGCACGCTCACGTCGGCCATGATGGAGCGCGTAATCGTAAGTGCGAGCGCCGGATCGGCCGTTTTCTCCACGTGGGTAGCAAAGTAATTGCCGCGAACGCAGCGTGCGGGGCTCTTCACACCGCCTGGCATCATGTTGCGGCCGCCGACACCTTCCCAGTAGTCGACTATGGCGCGCATGGCCGGCCATGTGGGATCGTTGGTCATGCAGCGATATCGGCCCATGTCGTAGATGTTTATGTCGCCATGGTCGAACTCGAAAATTATAGAATGGCCGGTGGCGTCGGTGACGCCCCAGTGGAGAGTCGCGGCCGTGCCGCCGTCGAATGTAGCGCCACCGAGCGAGAAATCATGGGCTTTAAGCACGTCGACCACTTCGGCCGTGGTGGCGTTCATGTCGAGTAGCCAGCCTATAAACATAGCCATCGACATAGGGGGCAGCCCGATGGTGGAATCATTGTCATATACAGTGCCCTTACAGAAAAGCCCGTTGACTACCAGTCCTTTTTCATTCATGCCCTCGGTGATGCCTCCGTCGTAGCCTACAGCATATACAGCCCCGTAGAGCGACGTCCAGCTTACGGCTCCGGGCTTATTGGAACCGACTTTGTGCATGCCACGCGGATAGACGTAGAGATTTGTGGGAATCGGCGTCTTCCAGTCGAGCGACCGGCCTACAATGTATTGCGAATCAAGGCCCTCGTAGATTACACGGGTGCAGCTCTCAGCGCTCTGGGGCGCGAGCGAAGCAACAGCCAGAACGGCAGCCATAGCTCCTATAGCATAGTGTCTCATATCAATCGAATATTTTGAGGTTTACATCCAATAATAAAAACAATGCCGCCCACGGGATGGTTTGACCACCCGCCTTTTATGTCGCATTTTACCCTTCCGGTTGCCCTTACCCACAGCCACACTGCACGCCTTACCGTTAAATTATATTTTGGGAATTATATAAATCTTTCATAACTTTGCCACATACATTTAAATTGCAGGAGCAAAATATGCCAGACGCTCCATTCCGAATCTTGCCAACCTATCTATCCAACTTAAATCAATACCATTAACAGCATGAAGAAATCTTTACTTTTCATGGCGGCTCTTTCTGTCGCAACCTTCTTCGCATCCGCGCAGGATGCCCTTCCCGAGGGAGAAGTCTACATCCGCAACGTAAAAACCGGTTTTTATCTCAACAACGGCTACAGCTGGGGTACAAAAGCCATTCTCAAACCTCAGGCTCGCGCATTCCAGCTGGTGGAGAACAGTGCAGGCGACGGCACCGTCTACCTGAAGAACAGCATGGGCGTTATCGCCCGCGACGGCGCCACATCCGGTGAATTATATTGCGACAAACCGGAATCGGATCTCGGACAATTCTATCTTGAGAAGCAGGACAACGGCTACTACACAATCGACCTCAGCGGCTGGTATCTCTGCGCTGAAAATCCGGATCAGATGATGTCGTATAACCCGTCGACCGATTCATGGGAATCCTATCAGAACGTGCCCCACTACTACGACTTCTACCCTCTGACGGGTACCGACAACTATTCCGCCGACAACATGAACATCATGTGGGAGATTCTGACCCGCGAGCAGATGCATCAGTCCATGGCAGCCGCCACCGACGCCAATGTGCTCGACGCAACCTACCTCATCAAAGCACATATGATCGACGTCAACGATAAGGACAACGAAACGGCATGGCTCGTGAACGGCGAGACCAACAAACTTACGTTCCCCGCTCCGGGCTGGGGTACAGGCTACGAGGACTCCTGGATCCGCAAGGTGGTTTACGCCTGGTATAACTTAGACGACCACTCAGAGGCGGCTCCCGGAGAAGACATAATCGTGCGTCAGGAAGTTGCAGACGCACCCGCGGGCACCTACGAAATTGAATATCAGGTGTCGAACCAGTGCCTCACACCTATGGAAATCATGTTCAACACCACCGCAGCAGAGCCGGTTGCCGGTAAAGGAGAGGACTACTGGTATGGCGATGCAGCTTCCGATTTCAACAACTACGACAATCTGAAAAAGGCAGTATTCACCGTAGGCGATGATGGCAAACTCGCCATCACTATGACCAAACATACCAGCGTCGACACTCAGAACCGCTTCGCTTTCAAGAGCTTCATCCTCAAATACCACGGCACAAACTCGAGCCTCGGCGGTGTTGAAGGTATCGAAGCCGACGCATTCGATGCAACCGCTCCCGCCGAATACTACAACCTGCAGGGCATCCGCGTAGCCGAGCCCACCACCGGCCTCTACATAGTCCGCCAGGGCTCGAAGGTGAGCAAGCAGCTCATCCGCAATTAAGCCCTTCACCTGATGTGGCGACTTGTCCGCGCCATATCTACATACCATCCACTACACAACGCCCCCGCTATGGCGCATGGATCCTGAACATGCTTCCATAGCGGGGGCGAAGTGCGTTCGAGCCTAAGAGGTTGGCTAATATAATCTCGGCCGGTTACTCATTAATTTGTTATTCGGCGTGGGCCTGGGTGAAAGCGTCGTTGAGGAGGCGTGCGAGGCGGAGGCCGCCGGCGATGAGCTGGTCCTCGATCACGGGGGCCCAGTAGGCTACGGCGTCATAGCTGAGGTTGGCGCCGGCGGGGGTGTTCTTATAGACGCGGGCGGCAAGTTCGACGTTGCGGGCAGCCCAGTCGTCGACGGTACCGGACTGGAGGAGTTTCTGCTGCATTTCGGAGAGGCGGTCGAGCTGGTCGGCCCACTCCGTGTAGCTCCAGCGGTGGGCCGACTCGAGCAGAGAGCCGTCCCACACGGAGTGGAGGTTTTTCTCCTGTCCGAAAAATTTCACTTTAATCGTGTTTCCGCCGAGGTCGGAGGCGTGGCCCATGTGGAGCGGCTGATGAAGGTCGCCTACGAGGTGCACGAGCATCTTGAGTGCGAGGGCCTTATCGGCTTTCGGGGCCTGCGGATTGCGCAGAGTCGACATGTTGAGCTGTATTGCCGACACGACGTCGCCGTCGGGGGCCACCCGGGCGGTAGCATAGGTCTCGTTAGCGTCGACGTTGCGGTAGTGCCACGTCCTGGAATAGGCGTATTCAGGGGTATGGCTGGCGTTGTCGAGCCAGTTGGCCCAATAGACTATCGAGCGGCCGTCGAGCAGCGAGTCGATGGCCTCGGCGGCTTCGGGGGTAAGATGGCGCTCGGCTATGGCTGCCGTGACGTCGTGGCCCTTCTGGCTCCATGCCATTGCCGAAAAGGCTGTAACCATACAAATGGCGGCCGTCGCCGCCCTTCCGATAAGATTCAATTTCGCGATATTCATAATACTTTCGATTTTTCGTTTTCCAAAATTAACAAAAACCCGCCGATTTCCGAAAACACAATCCCATTTCCGCCAAATCACGGGACGACACTACTCCAAAGAGAACCCTCTCTCCACCTCAGGGTCGGTCCTGCGGACTTTCGCCCGGGGTTGGAGACAATCCCGGCTCTCCGAGCCTCAGAGTAGGATAGATAATATCTATGATAGATAATATCAGAGTATGATAGATAATAATTGGGGAGCTAAAATTATGGATACTAATTTTATTTTTTCTTACCTTTGCATGCGGAAAATTTTTCAGTAAAAATTCAGAAGCAGTGCAGACAAAATACATTTTTGTGACCGGAGGAGTGGTTTCATCGCTCGGCAAGGGCATTATCTCCTCCTCGCTCGCCAACCTGCTGATTGCAAGGGGCTTCAAGGTGACAATCCAAAAGTTCGACCCCTATATCAACATCGACCCGGGTACACTCAACCCCTATGAACACGGCGAATGCTACGTGACCGTCGACGGTCATGAAGCTGACCTCGACCTGGGCCATTACGAGCGTTTCACCGACATCCACACCACGCGCGCCAACAACGTGACCACCGGACGCGTCTACCAGGCGGTAATCGACAAGGAGCGCCGCGGCGACTATCTGGGAAAAACGGTGCAGATTGTGCCCCATATCACCGACGAAATCAAGAGCCGGGTGAAGCAACTGGGCCACACGGGCGAATACGACTTCATAATCACCGAGATAGGCGGTGTGGTCGGCGACATCGAAAGTCTGCCGTTTCTTGAGGCAGTGCGCCAGCTGCGCTGGGAACTCGGCCGCGACAGCCTCTGCATCCACCTGACCTACGTGCCCTATATCGCAGCTGCCAAGGAGTTGAAAACCAAGCCTACGCAACACTCCGTGAAGCAGCTCCAGGAACTGGGAATACAACCCGACATACTGGTGCTCCGCACGGAAAAGGAAATCACGCCGGAGGTAAGGCGCAAAATCGCCCTGTTCTGCAACGTGCTTCCCGAGGATGTGGTGCAGTCGATCGACGTCCCCTCAATATATCAGGTGCCCGTGAAGATGCATGAGCAGCATCTCGACGACATTGTGCTCCGCCTTACTGCCACCCCCTCGAAAGGGGAGCCCGAGATGGGACCGTGGCTCAGCTTCCTGAGCAAGATGACGGAGGCCGAGAAACCGGTGACAATCGGTCTGGTAGGCAAATACGTAGAGCTGCAGGACGCCTACAAATCGATCGACGAGGCGCTTTTTCAGGCTGCCACCTACGCCGGACGCAAACTCGACCTGCGCCTGATCCACTCGGAGAAGGTGACGCCCGACAACGTGGGCGAACTGCTCGCCCCGATGGACGGCGTGATTATCGCCCCAGGCTTCGGCCAGCGCGGCATCGAGGGGAAATTCACAGCGCTCGAATGGCTGCGCAACCACAATGTGCCGACCTTCGGCATATGCCTTGGAATGCAGTGTATGGTGATTGAATACGCCCGCAACGTGCTCGGCCTTGCCGATGCCAATTCCACCGAGATGAATCCCTCGACGCCCCACAACGTGATTGACCTGATGGAGGAGCAGAAGAGCATCTCGAACATGGGAGGCACGATGCGCCTTGGTGCCTACGACTGCGTTCTGAAGCCCGATTCGCTGGCCTCGCGCGCCTACGGCTCGACGATGGTGAGCGAACGCCACCGCCATCGCTTCGAATTCAACGAGCAGTATCGCTCGGCCTTCGAGGAAGCCGGGATGCGATGTGTGGGCGAGAATCCGCACTCACACCTGGTGGAGGTGGTCGAGGTGCCCGGCCTGCGCTGGTATCTGGGCACACAGTATCACCCCGAGTACAGCTCGACGGTGCTCCACCCCAACCCGATATTCCGCAGTTTCGTCGACGCCGCCATCGACTACCGCAACGAAAAAGAATCTACAGCAAAAAACTGAACGACACTAAGATATGGACAAAAACACGCTTCTGGGGCTTCTGCTCATGGGTCTGGTGATTTTCGGATTCATGTGGCTCAACCAGCCCGACCAGCAGAAACTACAGGAAACCGAGCAGGCCGCCGCAATCGACCGGCAGCAGAAAGAGGCCGCCGAGGCCGAGCGCTCGCTTGCAGCCGACACGCTGACCGCCACCGAGCGTCAGGGAGCGGCCGCACTTGTGCTCTCGGCAGGTACTGTCGATGCCGAAACCGGCGCAACCGAATACCGTACTCCCGCCGTGAACCTCTCGCTTGCCAAAGGTGCCAGCGAAGTGACCGGCACCGTCGAGGGCGCCGACACCACTCTGAGCTATGCGGAAGTGGCCTACGGGCGCTTCGGAGCCAACGTCAGCGCCGAAAACCGCAGCCGCGCCACCGCCAACCTGCGCAAGGCGCTGGCCGATGCCGACCGCTACCGCGGCTTCGCACGCCACATCACCGGCGATGAGAAGCTGCTCACGCTGAAAAACGACGTCCTCAGCCTCGACATCTCGACCCACGGCGGCAGCATAGCCCGCGCTACGCTGCTCGACGACTACTACAACTACCTCCCCAAGCCCGGCACGACCGACGACATCGACACCACCCGCGTGGACGTATGGCAGCTCAATCAGGCCGGCTACAATTTCGTACTCACCTCCGCATCGCAGCGCTTCGACACGGGGAGCTTCTTCTTCACCCCGAAGGAGCAGACCGACTCGACCCTGCTGATGGCCCTCGACCTGGGCAACGGTGCCTGGTGGGGTCTGCGCTACACGCTCCCCAAGGGTTCGTATGTGGTACACATGGAGATGGTGCAGAGCGGCATGGAGGCCGTGATACCTTCGGGCGTGGCCACCGTGGAAATGCAGTGGCACCAGCATATGGGCCGCAACGAGCGCGGACGCACCTTCGAGGAGCGCAACTCGGGCATCCACTATAAATACGCCGGCGACTCGCCCGACGACATCAGCGCCCAGGGCGACAAATCGAAGAGCCTCAACCAGCGCCTCGACTGGATAGCCTTCAAAAACCAGTTCTTCTCGAGCGTGATGATTCCGCGCGGCGACTTCATCGGCGCCGAGGTGACATCGGTAGACCTCAAGGACGACCCGGCGTTTGTGAAAGACCTCACGGCCAAGGCAACGATGGACTACAGCTCGACCTCGGCCAACCCCGTGAGCGTCGATATCTTCTTCGGTCCGAACCTCTACCCTCTTCTCAAAGGCCTCGACAAACAGATAGCAACCCAGGACGGGGAGAACCTCGACCTGACGTCGCTCATCCCGCTGGGATGGCCGATCTTCCGCTGGATCAGCACGCTGATTATCATCCCGGTGTTCACTTTCCTGAGCAAGTTCATATCGAACTACGGCATCATCATCCTGCTGCTGACCATCTTCATCAAGATAATCCTCTTCCCGCTGACCTACAAGAGCCTGGTATCGCAGGCCAAGATGCGCGTGCTCGCACCCGACATCAAGGAAATCAACGAGAAATATCCGGGCCAGGAGAACGCCATGACCCGCAACCAGAAGACGATGGAGCTCTATTCGCGCGCCGGAGCGTCGCCCTTCTCGGGGTGCCTGCCGATGCTGCTGCAGATGCCTATCCTCATCGCCATGTTCTGGTTCTTCCCCTCGTGTATCGAGCTGCGAGGCGAGAGTTTCCTCTGGGCCAAGAATCTGGCCGCGCCCGACGTGATATTCACCCTCCCCTTCACCATACCCTGGTATGGCAACCACGTGAGCCTCTTCTGCCTGCTGATGACCGCAACCAACATAATCTACTCGCGCATCAACATGCAGAACCAGCCCTCGTCGCAGGGAATGCCTTCGATGAAGTGGATGATGTATCTCATGCCGGTGATGTTCCTCTTCATTTTCAACGACTACGCTTCGGGCCTGAGCTACTACTACTTCCTGTCGCTGCTCATCACCATCGTGCAGACCTACATATTCCGCGCCTGCATCGACGACGAGAAGGTACGCGCCCGTCTGCGCGCCAACGCCGCCAAGCCCAAAAAGAAATCCGGCTTCATGGCACGCCTTGAGGAGGCCCAGCGCCGCCAGCAGGCCATGATGCGCGAGCAGCAGGCCGCCCAGCGCAAAAACAACAACTCCAAAGGCCGTCGCTAAGGAGTGTTGACATAACACTCACACTATCCGGACGAAACGACCATCCAACGACCACATCTACAGATGAAGAATATCGCCGTAATACTTGCAGCAGGGAAAGGGACTCGTCTTGGCGAGTCCACCCCCAAGCAGTATATTGTGGTTGCCGGAAAAACGGTGCTCGAACACAGCATCGAGGCGTTCGAACGGCATCCGGCGATAGAGGAAATCTGCGTTGTGGTCGCTCCGGACTGCTGCCAGAAGGTAGAGGCGCTATGCCATGCAAACGGCTATCGCAAAACCCGGAAAATAATAGCCGGAGGGTCGGAACGCTACGAATCGAGCGTTGCGGCGATTCGTGCCTATGGTGCGGGCGATGAATGCAACCTGATATTCCACGACGCGGCGCGGCCTTGCGTCGGCGCAGACGTCATATCGAATGTAGTCGGCGCCCTCGCCGAATTCAGTGCCGCGACGGCGGCTGTAGCCACCACCGATACGATTCTCGAGGCCACAGACAACGGTGTTGTAGCATCGATTCCCTCGCGCGCTCGTCTGCGCAATGTACAGACTCCGCAGGGGTTCCGTCTCAGTGTCATCCGGCGAGCCTACGAAGCAGGACTCGCCGACCCGGAATTCGTGACCACCGACGATTGCGGCGTTGTGGCCAGATACTGCCCTGACGTTCCCATCAGAATAGTGAACGGCAACCGCAACAACATCAAACTGACCTACAGCGAAGATCTCCGGACAATCGAACGGCTGCTAAGCCATTAAACACCTACACCACACGGCTCCACAATGCACCTCCGACACAGCATATTGAAACGCGTACTGCCTCTCCTCGACGAGAACAGGCAGCGACGCCTCAAATATGTGTTCGAGCATCATATTCCGCGCCAGAACAGGCGGTACAGGAAAATCGTAAGGCGCATCAGGCAAAAGGGGAAGGTAAATGTGCTGTTCATAGCCTCATCGCTGCCTATGTGGCGTTTCGACGAGCTGTACCGGCTTATGAAACGCGACAGCCGTATGAACGTCGGCATCTGCATACGCCCGTTCGCGAAATACAGCGGCGAGGAGTACGAAAAGTGCCGTAACGCGCTCACCGATCATTTCAAATCGAAGCAGTTCGACTTCGAATGTATTGAGGAGCCATCGGCTTTCGACCGCCTGAAGGCGGAATTCAAGCCCGACATTATATTCTACCCCCAGCCATACGACGGATGCTACGACAACTCTATGGAATGGAGGCATAATCTCGACTGCCTGCTTGTCTATGTGCCCTACGGCCTGACACCCGTCGATACTCCCGAGCTGCTGAACAACGGGCTGGTGAACTACGCTTGGAGGCACTATGTTCAATATCCGGTGTATGCGGAGCTATGCGCCCGCTTCTGCAACAACTTCGGGGAAAACACGAGGGTGGCAGGCGACTTCCGTCGAAGCGAGCTGACCGCTCCGGCGCGGCGCGATCCCTGGAAATCTGTTGGCGACGGGCTTACCCGCAAGCGGATTATCTGGGCTCCGCATTTCCAGATATTCGCCAACGAACTTTTCAACCGGCCGGACGTTCTGTGGGTGGCCGACGAAATGCTCCGTATAGCCCGGAGATATAAAGATACTCTCCAGATAGCGTTCAAGCCCCACCCTTCGCTTTTCACCGAGCTATGCAAGCATCCCGACTGGGGGAGGGAGCGCGCTGCGGAATTCTACCGCCAATGGGACGAGATGGCAAACACCCAGCTGGAAACGGGCGAATATACCGACCTTTTCAAGACCTCCGACGCGATGATTCACAACAGCGGTTCGTTTGCATGCGAATATCTTTACGTTGACAAGCCCGTTCTTTTCACGGCTCGCGACAGGGCAGCGACCATAGCTCCACTCAACCGCCTGGGGAGGGCCTGCATCGATGCCCACTACTTTGCCACAGACCCCGAGGGAGTTGAGACGTTTATAGAGGAGGTGGTGCTGGGGGGCGCCGACACGATGAGCAGCGTGCGCCATCAGACGCTTGCTTCCGAAATTTTCCAGACAGCGGGAAACGCCGACGCCTCGACAGCCGTATACGCCGACCTGCTTGAATCGTTCGGCTGGGAGCTCGGCCAACGCCGTCAACCCGACGCCATAAAACCCGAACCGACCACAGACAAACCTCATCAACCATAACCAAAAGCCATGACAATAGGGTATACAGCCGGAGTTTTCGACCTTTTTCATATAGGGCATCTCAATCTGCTGAAAAACGCGAAGGGGATGTGCGACAAGCTGATTGTCGGCGTCACGACCGATGATCTTGTAACCTACAAGGGGAAGCACGCCATGATTCCCTATGAGGACCGCGCGGAGATTGTAAGAAACATCCGGTTTGTCGATGCCGTGGTGCCCCAGAGCGATATGGACAAGCTCTCGATGTGTAAAAAGCTGGGGGCCTCGCTGCTATTTGTGGGTGACGACTGGTATGGCACCGCAAAATGGGAGGCCTACGAGAAGGAATTCCAGGCCGAAGGGATAAAGATTGTATATTTCCCGTATACCAAAGGTGTTTCGTCGACGCTGATAAACAAGGCTCTGGGGCAGGTTCGCGACAACCCCCATACAGCTATCAATAAAGAACATCTAAACACGACCGACAATGGAGAATAAGAATTTCTGTCTCAGCTCATATATGGCTTTCCGCTACATCTGGAAAGATGGGGTGGACTTCTACAAAGGATTCCGCCACCGCAACTTCGAACCGATTGGTAAAGCCGACCAGATTCCGGTCAGGACATCGGCCGACATCGACCGCGAGATTGCCAAGCAGTTCGAGCAGCTGTATGCCCGGTATGAGAACATCGGCATCCTTCTCTCCGGAGGGATGGATTCGGCCAATCTGGCGGCATATCTCAAGCCGGGGAGCCATGCCTATACGTTTACATCGGCAACGGGAGTGTTCGACGACGACGTGAAGCGAGCACGCTACTACTGCGAGAAGTTCGGCCTCATCCATCATCTTATCGAGATAACATTCGACGACTACAAGAAGTATACCCCCATAGTGATGGCGGCCAAGAATGCGCCCGTACATTCCATCGAGCCTCAAATCTACAAGGCAGCCATCCAAGCGAAAAAAGATGGCGTTGAGATGGTGATAGTAGGCGAAAGCGCTGACCTGATTTTCGGAGGGATGGATAAGCTCATAAGCCCGAAGTGGGACTACGAGGGGTTTGCGAAACGCTACACCTTCCTGGAGCCGGAGCTGGTGCTGAAAGAGCCGGTGTCGCAATATGAGCTTTTTGAAAAATACCGTAGGGGCGATACCGGGATAGACTATATGCGGTTTATGGACGAGGTGTTTTCCGTGGAGTCGTCGGGTTCATACTGGAACGCCTTCGGAGTAGCGCAGCTTCCATACTACGATCCCTATGCTCGGCTCACAATGGCCGAGCCTCTGGATATGGAGCGCGTTCGCAATGGCGAACCCAAATACCTTGTACGGGGACTCTACGCCATGAAATATCCTGAACTTGAAATCCCATTCAAGATACCGATGCCCCGCCCGGTCGACAAGATTTTCGAGAATTGGGAGGGCCCTCGCCGAGAGGAATTCCGCCGGGACATACCGATGTCCGGCCTGACCGGCAATCAGAAATGGCAGCTCTGGTGCGCCGAACTCTTCCTCAACCTTTTCGACTAAATACAGCCCTCGAGAACTCCTTGTCATCTTCCGGCCTTATAATTGCACCAAAATCCGCTTTCTATGCCAAAGATAAACGTCATAATACCCGTCTACAATTCCGCCGTAACTCTGGCGGAGTCGTTAGGATCGGTGCTCGCGCAGAAAGGAGCCGATTTTGAAATCATCGCCGTAAACGACGGAAGCACAGACAATTCGCTCAAACTTCTCAACGAAAAATACGGACACGACAGCCGGGTGAAAATCATATCGCAAGCCAATGGAGGCCCTTCTGCGGCCCGCATAGCCGGCGACGGGGCTTCGGAAAGCGAATGCCTGTACTTCCATGATTCCGACGACATAATGTTGCCAGGAGCACTTGCCGGAATGCTTGCTGTCGCCGAGGCTGATACCGACATAGATATGGTTGAACCAGAATTCACCATCCGGTACACCGACGGTGTGGAAACCGCCTCTCGCCCCGCCCATTCTACGACGAGCGGCGTAGGACAACTGGGGGCGATACTCAGTGACCGCGGCCACTGGACGCTCTCGGTGCTTCTGCGCAGAAATCTTGTTAAAGACATGACATACACCTCCGAAGGGATGCTCCTCGGAGAAGATGCCATATGGAAAACGCAGATACTCCTCGCAGCGCGAAAAGTGGCATCTTACCCGCACCCCGCCTTCGTCTATACCCAGAGAGTCCCAAGTAAAGTTTCCGAAACGCCCGACGACAGGAAATTCCAAAGTTACCTCAACCACATCAGGCTGATTGATAAATATATAATGGCCTCACCATATGCCGATGCTCTGGCCGAACCGATGGCATTCTACCACAAGGTGACTACCTTCCAGCGCCTTGAATGGCGGAGGGCAGAGGGACTGGCAGAAGACCTTATGCAGGTACGCGAAGACACAAAGAGATTTCCGCTACTTGCGCACTCGCTCAACCGCCACCAGCGAAAAATTCTCCGGTACTTTGCCTTGGGTCGCCTCATAGGAACCGCACTTCTCAACCGCCGTCTGAACAGACATCATTAAGTCCGGCAAGTCCGGCCTCACTCTCAAAATATCCAACCGCCGCCGTCATGCAGACCAACCACGAGCAACAACCTACATCCCCCCGAGAGGCGTACGATATAGTGCGCCGTAGTTTCCACGACCCGTCGGTGCCGTCTGCCGTAACGTCCGCCCTGCTCGATGAGTTCCGCAATGAATATCCCGACGGCAGTCTCTGGCTGAAACTGAAGGCAAAACATCTGCTCTACCGCAGTCTTCATCCCGGAAGATTCAAAAAAGCTCCGGAACCCACTGTAAACGGTGACATTCTGTCGGCCCACTCCCCGGGCAATCCGAAGGATGTACTTCTCGTATCGCATGAGATGTCTCTTACGGGCGCTCCGCGCGCGCTACTCACCCTTGCTGTCGAACTGAAGGCCATCGGTTATAACCCCATAATATTCGCCCTGAAAAACGGGCCGCTGACCGACGAAGCCCAAAAGGCAGGGATAACGGTTGTAGCCGACCGTCAGACATGGTTGAGCGGATTAGCCTTCAACCGCCGCGACAAGCGGATGGAAGCTTTCTTCAACTCCTTCGGGACGATACTGGTCAATACACTCGACGCCGTAAAGCAATGCCGGTGGCTTCACCTTTCCGGAAGTCGCCTGATTGCATGGATTCACGAAGCCGAACGGACCTACGAAATCCTCGGAATCGACAATCTTGACTCCTTTCTGAAGCCCTACAACGAGATATACGTAGTAGGCGAATGGGCAAGAAACCACGCAGCCAAAAGAATGCAACACCCGGAAAGACTCTGCACGCTGCTTTACGGTATAGACGCAACCGAATTCCGGGCCGACGCCCCTACGTCCGATGCCAGAAAGCTTCATATTCTTATGGCCGGAGCCATCGACAAGCGCAAGGGGCATCATATACTCCTTAAGGCACTTCAACTGCTCGACAGCTCCATAAAAAGCCAAATAAAAATCCACATTGTCGGTCCTGTAATCAATAATTCCCTGGCCGGAGAGCTGAAAAAACAAGGTAACGTTATTGAGTTCCACGGAGCGCTCCCCCACGACCGGTTGATGCAGATGCTGGGCGGTTCCGACGCGCTTCTTTGTCCGTCGCTCGACGACCCTATGCCCATTGTATGCACCGAGGCATTCCAACTATGCAAGCCCGTGATTGTCTCAGACCATACCGGTACGGCGGCTTACATACGCAACTGCGAGAACGGCTTCCTTGTAAAGGGCGGCGATGCACAGTCGCTTGCAGATGGAATCAAGGTACTTCTCGACAGCCGTATGCGTCTACCTGAAATCGGAAAACGCTCGCATTCAATTTATAGAGAATATTTCAGCCCGGAAGTTTTCCGCAAAAACATCGTAAGGATATTCCCATCAATATCATGACCAGTATCACGACCTCTCCAAAAGTCTCCGTAATCATTCCGGCCTACAATCAGGCGCAATATCTGCCCGACGCTCTCGATTCGGTACTGGCCCAGACATATACGAACTGGGAGACCATTATTGTAGACGACGGCTCGCCCGACAATGTGGCCGAAATCGCAGCACGTTACGGCGAGAGCGATTCGCGCATAAAATTCCTCCACACCGACAACTACGGACTATCGGCCGCCCGGAATACGGGAGCCGCCCATTCCGACGGAGAATACCTCGTGTTTCTCGACGGCGACGACAAAATCGCCCCGGAATATATTGAGAATTGTGTAAAAGCGCTGCAATCCGACAGCTACATAAAGGTCGCGGCACCGCAGATGCAATGTTTCGGCATACATCAGCAAATATGGCCTGTGGTATATGAGGATTATGCGCAACTCCTGATAAACAACCCTCTATATGCCACAGCAGCAATGCGCCGTGCGGACTTCGACGCCATAGGCGGTTACGATGAGCGGATGCGAAAAGGATTCGAGGACTGGGAACTCTGGATACGTCTTCTTGCGGGCAAGGGCCCCGATGCAGTCTGGACCGGACCCGATATACTCTTTTTCTACCGTCAGAAACAACAGTCGATGATTGTCGACTCAATGCGCGGCGCAACGCTGGCCGACAACCGCGCGTATATCTTCAACAAACATCGCGAGAAATATGATGCTGAATTCGGCGACATCGTCATGCCGGACCTTCTGGCGGCCGCCGATTATCCGATGGTGGCACCGCTGCTTAAGCGCGGCGAACAACCAATACCACTGAAAGAGATTGTATATCAGGCCAAACGCATCTCCAGATCGCCTCAACTCTCGCCCGACGCCAAAATGCATCTCCTTTCGTTATATTCCGGACTTTGCATGAGCCGCAAGCCCTGCAAAGCCGACCGTCTGAACGCCAAGCACCTGCTGCGCTTTTACCTCCTGAAAAAGAGTCCTGAAACGTTCGTCCGCATCAACAACTTATTCCACTGCTAAGCAATTCCCTACAGACCAAGTTTTTTGCAGACGACTCCAGTGACTTTGGTGAACCCCGCTGCAAGCACCAGCGTCGCTGCAACCACCGCAACATAAAATACCGCCCAATGGGCCGTCAGGCCAAACTCATAGAACAGAGCCATCGGGATACGCTGGAGTATATATATTCCGAAGCAGTTGATTCCCAGCCAACGGAGCGCGAGGTTGTTAAGTTTCACCTTCATCGTTACCAGAACAAGTATCAGCGCGAACACCACACATGTCAGAACCATCGTAAGGTATCCACGGCTGCCATACATCAAGCTGAACGCTACAATCAGTACTCCAAGCGACGGCCAGTAGTAATTACTGAATGCACGTTCGATTTTCTCCTTAAATTCGGAGTAAACGAGTCCCGCAGGGAAAGCGAGAACCGTATCATACCAATAGCTCTCCTTCTTTGTGGCGGCAACAAAGACAATAAATGCGCCACACAACGCGAATACTACAATATAGAATACCCATGACGACAGGTTCCACCTGCTGCGCGCTGCAAGGGCAAGATAAACCAGAAGATACAGCGCGATTATGTCGAATACGAACCAGTTGGAATTGTCGAGTGATTCCCATCCTACGAAAGCGAGGATATATTCGGGAATCGAGAAAGTCCTGCCAACCAGCAGTCCGAGCGCAATATACAGGATTACGGCGAAATCGAAAATCACGAGAGTCTTCAGAATCCTGTGTTTAGCAAATCCACTCAGATATCCGGGTTTCTTACGGTATGACTCCATTATGCCGTAGCCGGAATAGAAGAGGAACATCACGACCATAAGCTGCCCGATGGCCTGGATGGCCTTATAGAACATTATATCCAGCGGCGACGTAAGGTTTCCCAGTGAAGGCAGATACCCTCTTCCATGTGAGTATATGATCTGTCTCTTATACACATCTGACGCTGCCGAC
>UREH01000019.1 GCA_900546835.1 uncultured Porphyromonadaceae bacterium | reverse complement strand
GGGTTGGGGCGAATCTGCATGCACGAAAGCTCGGTATTTGTCGATATTGGCCATTTCGCCCTTTTCGTTTTTGCCGAACAATTGGAAGTTGGTGGTCTGGAGGGCATAGTGGCCTTCGCCTACCATGTAGTCGTCGACAAGCACGCCTGTAAGGATGCTGTTGCCATCCGTGTAGGTGGCTTCGGTGTCAATGGGGAAGCCGGTAAATGTATATACCTTCGCAGCGGCTGCTTTTTCAGCTTCGGCGGCTGCCGCGCGGCGCGCGGGCGCCTTCTTCGATGTCACCTCGGGAACGACCTCCGTAATGGCATTGTTCTCAACGATGTAGGGAGTGTTGGCCTTCAGGCTGTTGATGTCGGAACTGCGCGTAACTATATGATATTCGTAAAGCTCGCCCAGATTCTCCTGAAGCACCTTGCCGGTGGTCTCAATACCGGTGGCCTGATAGAAATGGAGGTCGTCGCCATCTTTCACGGCTGTAAGGTCGCTTTCCGAAACATCGAACGGCAGAATTACCGTATTCCAGTGCTCGGGAAAGGTAACGTTCACGTCGTGGGCGTGGCCGTAGTATGTCAGATGGATATTGTCGAGGAAGAAAGATGAAGCAGAACTTGTGGGAGTCGTTTTGACGAATTTCATCAGAATTGTTCCGTCAGCAACTTCGAATCTCTCTTTGAAAATCTTGCCGTTGTCTGCATTTTCTGCAAACCATTTGCTTGCAACGTTTTCACTGCTGTTGCCATCTTCTGCCGAACGTGGGAGAGCAAAATCCTGTCCGGCAATAGTCGCTGTAACGTCGCAGTGGTCTGCGCGGGCCTGACAGTAGAAGTCATAGATACCGTTAGGCAGGCCGGTGATTTTACCTTCGAACGACCAGTCGGCCTCAGGTGCTTTCCATGTTTCATACGATTTCTTACCTTCGTTGTAGCAGCGGAACAGCGCTCCGCCTGCCTGCTGTTTGGCTTGACCTACATATGCCTTCTTGCCTTTGGTAATCTGCCACATTTTGCTGATGATATCGGCTTCGCCGCCTCCACCGAATCCATAGGCCGGAACCATGAACGTTGCGTTGTAAGGTTTTACAAGTTTTGCTTCACGCGAAAGTTCGGCGATGCGGTCTTCCTCGGGAACAAGTTCCCACATATGGTAGGATTCGTCCTTTACAGCTGATGGTTTGCGGGTATATACGAAATAGTCCGGGCGGTCGCCGTATTCTTTCGTTTTGTCGACATCAGTAACGGCTTCGCCATTAAATTTAAAAGCGGAAAGATAGTTGCCGTTAGTCTCATTGAAGATGTATACAGGTTTACCGTTATACGTGGTATTGGTGAGGATGAAGCCGATACCGCTTCCGCCGTCGCAGAAGAATTTTTCTTCGCCAGAGTAGAGTTCACCGAAGTTGCTCTTGATACGGTAGTGACCGTCGCTGTCGAGGTTGAGGCTTACGGCTGCACCGGCCTCGTCGAGTGTGCATCGTGTGCCCCAGGTGGAGCCTGCGCCATAAAACATGTCTTTGCCCATGTCGCGCGTGGCGCCTACATTGCGCAGATAGTAGCGGGTCGGCATCGCGGTCCAGTCGTGCTTGTCGTCGAGCGCATAGCGCACAACGGGAGCATTGTCGCCGCCGGTGAAGTTGTTCTCGATGATTTTGTATACGAGCTGGTCGCCGTTTACGGTATAGTAGCTGTCGGCGCTGTGCTTCTTGGTCTTGGTGCGGAGCACGTAGTCGGAGAAGAACACACCGAGCGGGCCACGGCCAAGGTTCTGTTCGATGTATTCGCGGGCGTTGTCGTTCATCACGGAAGCACCACCCTTATAACCGTTGGTGTTATCGGATGTTTTGCTGGAACCGGAATTATCGATGGATGTGAAGTTCATTACCCATTCGGCCTTGTAGCCGTTGTTGGCTGCCATCATTTCGGCAGGAGTGGGCTGTGTCTGGGCGAAATCGATAAGGTTGCGGCAATGAACGATTTTAGTATTGCGCACATCGTCGTTGCCCTCTGAAATATCCTGAACGTGGAGGTTGGTGGAGAGACGGCTGTCGAGTTCGTTGGTGATTTTTGCAGGATTGCTCGAATCAGCGAAGTTGGTGTCCCAGTTGGTGATTCTGGCCTGCTTGTCGAGATGCACGAAATCAATGCGGTCGCGAAGGAAGAGCACCATTTTGCCGCGGGCCTGCTCCACCGTCAGGTTAGGATTGAACTCTACGACGTATTGGCCGTATTGAGTTTCAAACAGCTGCTTCATCAAGGCGTTGTAGTTAGCCTGATCGCTCGAGCTGTCGGAGGCTCCGATCAGACCGCTCATGCTCGGGGCTTCTCCGGAACGGTAGATATTGCCGCGGAAGAAGTGTACGATGAAGAATTCCGATGGATGCTGTTGAAGGAAGTATACCATGTCGGCAACAGCTGCCGCAAGCGTCTTTTCTGTCTGGGCCAGACCATGGTTGCAATAGAGCGTATTGCTGTAGAGGCCTGGACGCAGGTCGATGCCGCGTATGCCGCGATCCATCTGCTCGCGCATCGACACGGCCTGGGTGGTCGACGATGCCGGACCGTTGGCCACGCTCGAAACCCAGTTGTCTTCGCCGGTGGCGAAATCGTGGGCGCCGGGAATGGATACGTGGGCCACAAACATGTTATCGGGGAGGTCGGCCATCCAGTTGGCGGCCTTGTCGGTGGTGGCGGCTTGCAGTCCGCCGGCGCGGGTCCAGGTCTTGTCCCATGTTACCCCCAGGTATGTGTCGGTGTAGTCGGCATCGCCCCAGGTGTTGTAGGCGTGGCAAAGCGTTGGCGTTGCCATGGCCATTGCAATCAATGGAAAGTAAAGTCTTTTCATTTTAGGCAATTGTTAGATTTTTCGGTAAAAGATATTATAATTTATTAGTTTTCATTCGGTTGGAAGTCATAAGGTTGATTCCGTGGGCGCGCGGGAGCACACGTCGGATGTCGGGTAGCGGAAGTAAGCAAGTCGACGAGGGGGCCATAGCGGTCCGGACTGTTCCCACAGGCCGTTGCCATGTTTTATCCAGATAATATAAAATCTTAAGTCACAGCTTTATAGGGAGCGCCCCTCGTCTTGCTAACTTTATCTACTTTTTTACATTATACTCTTACAACGCCCAGCACAAGGCATTGACTGTCGGCAAATTTATACAGAAATTAGCACTTTTACCCCCCCCAATCGTTAAAGCTTATTAATCATGTGTAATTTTAACACTTTTTGTCGGCTTATGATGGCCGCCATACGCGCGGAAACGGCCTGCCGAGGTCGTCAGGGTCCTTAGGCTTTTAAGGCTCTTGGAGTCAGGTGTGGAAGATTGGGTAAAAAAAGGCGGGGCGCCCGTTTGGGGGCGTCCCGCCTTATGAATGTCGTAAAAAGATTAGTAACGGAGGTCGATGGCGAGCGGGGTGGCGCTCTGCCAGTTGGCGACTGTCAGGCGCAGGGTGCGGGTAGCGGCGTCGTAGCGTCGCGTCGCCTTTAGTTTCAGCGTTTTGCCTTCCTTGCCCGGTGCGGCCTGAGTGGCGCTGACGGAGCGTGGGTTGGCCACGTTGTGGATGGTATAGCTTATGGTGCGCCGCTCGGGAGCGCCTGCGTAGCTGCCGCTTACCGAGGCGCCGAGGCGGATGGCATCGGCAGTACGGTCGGCGGTGAAGCCGATGAGCTGATACTGGCCGCGGTCGATGGTGTGGGTTGCCGAGCGGTCGTCGTCGAACATCGTAAATTCCGACTGTTCAACTCCCTCGGCGGGATAGTAGTCCACGCTGATGTGCGAGGGGTCGTAGCCGAGGGTGTTTTCCATCGGGTAGTCGGCCTTGGGGATGAGCGCTCCGGCGCGCACGAATATCGGGAGCACAGCGAGCGGCGCGCTCACGATCAGCGTGGTGTCTCCTTCTATGGCGCCGTCGGAGGGGCTGTTGGCGTTGATCCAGACACCTTCGGGCAGGCGCACACTGCGCGAGGTGGCGCCGGCTTCCATCACGGGAGCAATGAGCACGTCGCGCCCCCAGAGGTATTCATCCTCCACGTCGGCATAGCGTTCGGGTTCAGACGAATACATCCCGATTGGGCGCACGAGCGGCATCCCTTTGGCGGCGTTCTCGTAGGCGAGGGTGTAGTTATAGGGGAGCCAGCGGTAGCGCTCGCGTATCAGCGGAAGGATGATGCCCTCCTGCTCAGGGTATAGGTATGGCTCGGCGAATTTCTGGGCGTGGGTGCGCAGTATGGGCGAGAAGACGCCGAGCTGCAGCCAGCGCACGTATAGCTCCGGGTCGTAGGGGTGCGCATCGTCGATGGCGAAGCCGCCCACGTCGTGGCTCATGTAGCCCAGACCGCTCAGCGAAGAGTTGAGCATGATCTTGACCTGCGGCTGCAGGCCGCCCCACGAGCGGCTTACGTCGGTGCTCCAGGGGTATACGCTGTAGCGCTGGAGGCCTACCGTGCCGCCGCGCATCATCGTCATAAGGCGCGTGTCGGGATATTCCTCGGCGAAGAGATCGTAGACAATCCGGCTCCAGTCGTTGCCGTAGAGGTTATGGTAGAGGCGGTTGCTGAGGCCGTTGGCGTGAATCATACCGTCGGGGTGTACCTCCGGTTCGCCCAGATCGCCCCACCATCCGGTTATACCGCTGTCGGTGAGCTGCTTGTAGCGGTCGCGCAGCCAGGCGCGCGTCGCGGGGTTCGATACGTCGAGCATACCTCCTTCGCCAACCCATATTTTAACCTCCTTGGTGTTGCCGAGGCTGTCGAGCCCGAACATATGGCGCGAGTCGAGATGACGGTAGTTGTCGATTCCGCGGCTGTTGCGGAGCACGTAGGGCTGCGAGATTGCCACGAGGTTCACGCCTTTCTTTTTAAGGGCGCCGAGCATCCCCGTGGCGTCGGGCCACTGCTCTTTGTCCCAGGCCAGCCGGCCCATGTCCTGCTCTTTGCCGTACCAGTAGAGGTCGAGCACTATGCCGTCGAGCGGATACCCCTTGGATTTCAGTGTGTTGACCACCGAGTCGGTTTCCTCCTGGGTCTTGTAGCCGTATTTCGAAGTGATGTAGCCCAGACTCCAGAAAGGTGCGAGGTCCTGTCGTCCGGTTATCGCGGTGAGTTCACCGGCAATACCCTCGAAGCCTGCGGGAGAGCTTACGAAGTAGTAGCTTACGGGGTAGGGGGCTGTGGTGGCATAGTCCACCGGATTTCCGGCCACCATCTCGGCTTCGGCGTAGTCGTCGACCACCACGGCATAGCCCTTGGGCGAGATGATCAGGGGCATGGTGATGTTCATCTGCGAGATGCGCGGGTCGCCCTGGGTGTAGCCGTAGTTCTGTCGGTTGTACATCACTAAAGTGTCGCCGGCGAGGTTGAGCGAGTGGCCGCGCTCGCCCGCACCGAAAAATGCGCGCGAGGCGTCGAGCGGAATGAGGCTCATTGTGCGCCGGCCACGGGAATCGGAGCCGCGTCGGCCGTCGTCGTAGAGGCCGCGTCCGCGCGAGCCGTTGATTATCAGCTCGCCGGTTGCCTTGTCGAGCGTAGCGGTAAGTCCTGTGGAAGTGGCGAGGGTCCGGCCGGAGGGAGTGTCGGAAACGGTGGCCCGGGGAGTCGCGGCCGGGGTGAGAAGGGTGCGCGAGGCCGGGGCCGGAGCTTCGGCCTTGGCGCGGTTGTCAATGCGCAGAATGTTGTCCGTGACGGCCGTAACCGTGATTTCACGTCCTTCTGGAGTTGTGGCGGCGATGGATGGGCGCGTGTCGGCAGCGCATGCGGCCACGGCGACAGTGAGCGCAAGCGAAAGGATGGAGGTTCTCAGAAAAATCATAGATCGGATGAAAAAGGTAAGAAGTAGACGGATGTAAGTAGGCGGGGTGGGAGAGTGGAAAGGCATGTGGCTGCCTCGGCGGCGCGTTTGCCGGCCGGGCAGCCGCATAGTTAAGGGATATGAGGGTCAGATAGCCGCGATGCGGGCTATATATTTGCCGATTATGTCGAACTCAAGGTTGACCGTAGAGCCTACTTCGATTTTGCCGAAGTTGGTGTGCTCGAAGGTGTAGGGAATGATGGCGACACGGAAGGAGCAGGGAGTGGAGTCGCAAACCGTCAGGCTCACGCCGTTGACGCATACCGAGCCTTTCTCTACGGTGAGATACCCCTGGCGCGCCATTTCGGGCGACACCTCGTATTCGAACTTGAAATACCGGCTCCCCTCCACTTCCTCGATGTCGGTGCAGCGGGCCGTGCAGTCCACGTGGCCCTGCACGATGTGGCCGTCCAGACGGCCGTTCATCAGCATGCAGCGCTCCACGTTGACCAGGTCGCCCTCTTTCAGCTGCCCGAGGTTGCTGCGGCGCAGGGTCTCCTCGATGGCGGTTACGGTATATGTGCCGTCGGCGATGGATACCACCGTGAGACACACGCCGTTGTGGGCCACCGACTGGTCGATTTTCAGCTCGTCGACAAACGAGGCGCGCAGTGTGAGGTGCACGTTGCCGTTCTGGCGTACGGCGGCCACAACCGTGGCCGCTTCTTCAACTATTCCGGAAAACATGGCTGGAAAATGTATGGGTGGATTATTCGGCCATGTTGTGGAACACGTTCTGAACGTCCTCGTCCTCTTCAAGCTTTTCGAGGAGCTTGTCGATGGTCTCGCGCTGCTCGTCGGTCACCTCTTTCACGTCGTTGGGGATGCGCACGAATTCGGTCGAGAGGATTTCAAAGCCGTTGCCCTCAAGATACTGCTGGATGTTGGCATACTCCTCGAAGGGGCCGTAGAGCACGATCGAATCCTCGTCGGCTTCGAGTTCGTCCACGCCGTAGTCAATCAGCTCGAGTTCGAGATCTTCGAGGCTCAAGTCGGCCTTGGGCTGGATCTTGAGCATCACCTTGTGTTCGAACAGGAATGTGAGCGAGCCCTGGGTGCCGAGCGAGCCGCCGTGTTTGGTGAAGTAGGAGCGCACGTTGGCCACGGTGCGTGTATTGTTGTCGGTGGCGGCTTCTACGAAGATGGCGATACCGTGAGGGCCGTATCCCTCGTAGGTGATTTCCTTATAATCCTTGGCGTCCTTGTCGGTAGCTTTCTTGATGGCGCGTTCCACGGTGTCCTTTGGCATGTTCTCTGCCTTTGCGTTCTGCATCAGGGCGCGGAGGCGCGGGTTGGTCGAAGGGTCCGGGCCGCCGGCCTTCACGGCTATGGTGATTTCCTTACCGATGCGGGTGAACGTGCGGCTCATGTTGCCCCAGCGTTTCAGCTTTCTTGCTTTGCGATATTCAAATGCGCGTCCCATAGGGGTTATGTATTTTTATTTGTGAGTATTGTTACTGATGTGTCGGATGTGACTTATGTAGCTGATGGGTGACGGGCGTGACGGAATGTCCGGTCGGCCGTCAGCGGAGCTCGGCGCCCAGGCGCGTCTGCAGGATTTTGATGATCTTGGCCATGGTGGCGTCGATCTGCTTGTCCTGAAGGGTGCGTTCGTCGTCCTGCAGGGTCATCGAGATGGCGTACGACTTTTTCCCCTCGGGGAGGTTCTTCCCCTCGTATACGTCGAAGAGCTCTACCGAGCGGAGCAGCTTGCGCTCGCTCTCGCGCACGGTGGCCTCTACCTGAGCCATCGTGACACCCTTGTCGAGCAGGAGGGCCAGGTCGCGCTTCACGGGGAGCGTCTTGGGCAGCGGGGTGAATTCCACCTTTTTCTTGAGCGCCAGGCGCACAAGTGCATCCCAGTCGAGCTGCGCGTAGACCACGGGCTGACGCACGTCGGCCTTGGCGAGTACGGCTTTGGATACAAGACCCATCTCGCCGAGCTGCTTGCCCGAGCGTGTGGCGATTGTAAGATAAGCGGAGAAGATGTCGCAACCCTCGCCTTTGGCGATTGTGATTTCGCGCTCGGAGATGCCGAGGCGGGCGAAGATGTTGGCCACGTGGCCCTTGAGGTCGAAGAATGTGGCCTCGCGGGCGGCGACGCTCCAGTTGCCGCGGCTGGCATTGCCAGTGAGCCAGAGGGCCAGGCGAGCACCCTCGCTGTAGGGCGCGAGCGGAGCCTCGGCGGTCGACTCGACGTCGGGCCGCATCGAGTAGACGTTGCCGAATTCGTAGAAGGCCAGCGAGTCGGCGCGGCGGTTCACGTTGTGGGCAATCGATTCGAGGCCGCCGAAGAGCAGCGTCTGCCGCATCACGTTGAGGTCGTTGCTCAGGGGGTTGAGCAGCTTCACGCAGTGGTCGGCGGGATATGCCTTGAGGTCGGCGTAGTAGGCCTCGGCGGTGAGCGAGTTGTTGAGTATCTCGTGGAATCCGGCGCCGGTCAGCTGGTCGGAGATCAGGCGCGTGAGGTCGTCGGATTCGTTGGCTATCGTGGTGAGTTGCAGCGCGGAGTGAACGGTGTCGTTGATTTCCACGTTGTTGTAGCCGTAGATGCGGAGTATGTCCTCGACCACGTCGCAGGGGCGCTGAACGTCCACGCGATAGGTCGGCACGAGCAGGTGGAGCGTATCGCCGTCGCGGCCGGTGGTCTCGATTTCGAGCGAGCGCAGTATCGAATTGACGGTTTCTTCGGGAATCTCCTTGCCTACGAGGCGCCGCAGGTAGTCGAGGCTGAAGTCAACCTTGAAGGGTGCGACCGGCTCGGGGTAGATGTCGACGGGTTCGCCGCAGATTTCGCCTCCGGCAAGCTCCTTCACCATCAGGGCGGCGAGCTTCAGGGCGTAGAGTGTGGCGTTGGGGTCGAGGCCGCGCTCGTAGCGGAACGAGGCGTCGGTGCTCAGGCCGTGGCGGCGCGCCGAGCGGCGTATGCGTGTGGGGTTGAAGTATGCGCTTTCAAGGAATATGTCGGTGGTCTGCTCGGTTACACCCGAATTCAGGCCGCCGAACACTCCGGCGATGCACATCGGCTTCGCGGCGTCGCAGATCATCAGGTCGGCATCGCTGAGCTTGCGCTCCACCCCGTCGAGCGTGGTGAAGGGCGTTCCGTCCGGGCAGGTGCGCACCACTATGCGGCCCCCCTCTATGGCCTTGAGGTCGAAGGCGTGCATGGGCTGACCGATGCCGTGGAGTATGTAGTTGGTTATGTCTACGATATTGTTGATTGAGCGCACGCCGATGGTTTCCAGGCGGTCGCGCAGCCACTGGGGCGAGGGGGCCACCTTCACGCCGCGGATTGTAAGGCCGGAGTAGCGCGGAGCGCCTTGCAGGTCGACAACCTCCACCTCGATGGCGCCGTCGGCGCGGTCGGGGCGGAAGGCATCCACGGCGGGGCGCTTCAGCTCCTTGCGCTCCAGATGGCCGTCGAGATAGGCTGCGAGGTCGCGCGCCACGCCGAAATGCGAGGCGGCGTCGATGCGGTTGGGGGTCAGGTCTACCTCCATCACGTAGTCGCTCGTAAGGTTATAGTATTCGGCTGCGGGGGTGCCGGGCGCCGGCGCCTTGTCGGCGGGAATCACGATGATGCCGTCGTGGGAGCTGCCCACGCCGATTTCATCTTCGGCGCATATCATGCCGAGCGACTCCACGCCGCGGATTTTCGAGCGCTTGATCTGAAATTCGTTGTCGCCGTCGTAGAGCGTGGTGCCCACGGTGGCCACTACTACGGTCTGCCCTGCGGCCACATTGGGGGCGCCGCATACGATCTGGGTGGGCTCGCCGGTGCCGAGGTCCACGGTGGTGATGTGCAGGTGGTCGCTGTTGGGATGCTCCACGCAGGTGAGCACCTTGCCGATCACAATTCCCTTCAGTCCGCCCTTTATCGATTCCACTTCCTCAAGGCCGTCGGTCTCCAGGCCTATCGAGGTAAGGGCCTCTGTGGTCTTCTCCGGACTGAGGTCAATCGGAAGGTAATCCTTTAACCAATTGTAAGATATATTCATCGGAATTACTGATTTTTGAAGTCGTTTAAACTTTTTCTTCGAAAAGAATTTGAGATTGGTTTTGAGCGGATTTACCCCGAAATCAAGGGTGAAATCAGCCGAAAAGAGCCAAATTCTTTAAGAATACATCTTGTGAAGCCATTTGGAGAAAGGGTTTAAAATGACTTCGTTATGCGGTGTGGAGCGATGCGCTCGCTTCCAAAGTGCAAATTTACAAAATTCTGAAAAAAAATGGTTACATTTGCAGTATGAATAGGATATTTGTCACATTTGCACTCGTGGCGGCCTCCCTTGCCGCCCCCTTTGCCTCTATGGCACAATCGCTTTTCGACGAAATGATAATCGACGGCGAGACCGTGCAGGCCGACTCTGCCGCACGCCCGCTCTCCGAGCGCGAGCAGCGCCGCCTTTCGCTTGCCGCCGAGCGTGCCAAGCGCGCCCGACGCGCCGCCATGAAGCGTGCCGGCCACGACAACCCTCTCTGGGAGATGACCGACGCCGAAGGCCGCTTCCTCGAGCCTGAGAATTTCGGCCCGCAGGAGCTTCAGATTGACTCGACCATTGATGTCGAGGGCCTGATTCTCCCGTATTATGCTGCCATGCCGCTGATTTTCAATACATATTCCGTGAAGCTCAGTGGCGCGGTGCCCGATTCGCTCGGATTCGCCGCCCCCGATCCGGCCACGATGAACTGGTCTGAGCGCACCACCGCGCGCGACGCCCGCCGCGCCCGCTTCGAGCAGGGATTCATGATGGCCTATCCCCAGATAATCCGCTATAATCTCGCCTCCATGCCCCGGCCCCCGCGCGAATTTGTAATGGAGGTCGATCCCGAATTGGCCAAAATCAACGTGCGTGAGTTTACTCGCGACGAGACGGCAATGAAGCAGGTGGTGGAGCCGGTGAAGCTCGACCGCATCAACTGGCTCCACAATTTCGACGCATCGCTGCAGTTCTCGCAGGCCTACGTCTCGAAAAACTGGTATCAGGGCGGCAATTCCAACCTCAATGCCATTCTCAATGTGCTCTACAACGTGAGCCTCAACCAGAAATTCCACCCGAACCTCATTTTCGACACCTCGGTGCAGTATAAGCTTGGCGTGAACAATGCCCCCGACGATACCGTACACTCCTACAATATCTCCGAAGATCTCCTGCAGATCAACTCCAAATTCGGCCTCAAAGCCGCCCGCAGGTGGTACTACTCGGTCAACCTCCAGTTCAAAACCCAGCTGCTCAACAACTACCGCGTCAACACCGAGGACCTCACGGCCGCGTTTCTCTCGCCGGGCGAACTCAACCTCGGCCTCGGTATGACCTACAGCTACGAGAATCCCAAAAAGACCCTGACCTTCACCGCAGCCCTCTCGCCGCTCTCATATAATCTGAAGATGTGTACCAACAGCCGCCTCAACCCTGCGGCTTTCGGCATCGAGGAAGGGAAGCGCTCCGTCAGCCAGTATGGTTCGAGCGCCGAGCTCACCTGCCGCTGGAAAATCACCTACAACATCGAGTATTTCTCCCGGATGTTCATCTTCACGAACTACGAATATGTGCAGGGCGACTGGGAGAACACCATTAACTTCAATATCAACAAGTTCCTGACCACGCGCATTTTCGCTCACCTGCGCTATCAGAGCGACGCCGAGCGCATCGCCGAAACCCGCTGGCACAAATGGCAGCTCAAGGAAATCCTTTCCATCGGCTTCGCCTATAAGTTCTCGCGAGTTTGAGGCTGTGTGGTTTCCGCTATCCCACCGATGTACCGACTCCATGCCATAATTCTCTGCCTGGCGCTCGCGGTTGCTGCCGGTTTCGCCCAGGCGCCGCTGAAGGCTCCGCGCTCCGAGGCCGGCCAGGGATGGCGCATCGCCGGATTTTCGGCCGACTCGCTGCGGCAAGCTCTCGGCGCGCGTCCGGTCCATGAGCTCGAAGGTTTGTGGACGGACCCTGCCGACGGTGCCGTGGTGGCAGTGATGGGATCGGCTGCTCCCGGAGCGGCCGGAACGGCCGGCAACGCCCTGCTGATTGTGGCCGTAGATACACCGATGGTAGGTGTTGGCTGCGGCACGGTGGTTGGATGGATGAGCCCGACCGCACGTCAGGACCACTACGAGGCGCGTATGTTCACCCGCCTCGACTCGGGTCGCCTTTCCCGGCCCAAAACCTTCGACATTCGCCATGCCGACGGCCGCCTGATGCTTACCCGACGCCGCAAGGGGCTGCGCGTGGTGCTCACGGGATTGCTCCCTTTCATGTTCCGCCGCCCCCTGCGCCAGACCGACAACACTCCCCGCGAACTCTCCGGCTACGTGCGCCTCTGGCCCTCCGACCCCGACCATCCTGCGGCCGTAAGATACCTCTGATAAGTTACTTATGTTCATGCTCCGCAACTTCATCATAGTGCTTATAGCGATGCTTTCCGTGGCCGTATCGGCAACGGCTCAGCGCCGCAACTCGCTCTCGCCGCGTCTGCATGCGCTTGCCGCTGCTTCCGCCGCGGCCCCTGAGGGGGCAGACACACTCGCCTGCGCCCGTGGAGATCTCGTTTTCTCAGGCTACGACAAGCCGCTGCGCGCTTCGCGCGAGACGCTTTTCATCACCAACCATATGTCGGCCGACGTTGTCCGGGCGGTGTTTCATATCGAATATTTCGACCTTCAGGGGCGCCAGATTCACCGTCGACGCTGCTCGGTGGCAGTAGACCTCCCCGCGGGAGAAACCCGCTGTGTCGATCTCCCCGCGTGGGACCGCCAGGGAACCTACTATTTCCGTGGCTCGCGCCGCCCGAAGGTGTCGGGCGTACCTTATACGGTTGCCGTAACCCCCGATTCCGTAGTAATTCTTCGCTGAGATGCATCCTATCGACCATATCCGAAAATTCGCCAAGCTGGAGCCGGAAGTAGAGCGCTGTCTACGCTCCATGATGAGCCAGGAGCGTTTCCCAAAAGGCCACATTATCCAGAGTTCGCAGATGCTCTCGGCATACGCTTTCTATATCGTCAGCGGCGCCGTACGTCTGTACTACACCCGTCGTGGCCGCGAGCACACCATCTCCTTCGCTTTCGCCGACCAGTTTGCCGTGGTGCCGCGCAACATATCGCGGCGTTATGCCGACACCCTCGCCGTGCAGTTTCTCGAACCATCCACCCTGATTTTCATCCCTCAGCAGCCCGTGCGCGATCAGCTTGAGGAGAGCGGCGCCGTCGACCCCAACGAGGGTCTGCTCTTCCTCAATACGGCTCTGCTGCACTATACCGATTTTCTTGAGGAGCGCGTCGACGTAATGCAGACACTCAGCGCCTCCGAGCGCTATGCATGGGCGCTCAGCCGTTTCCCGCGACTTACGGAGTGCGCCTCCACAACCCAGATCGCCTCCTTCCTCGGGCTGAGCAAGGAGACGCTCTATCGTATCAAAAACGGACACTACAACGCCGGCTGAAAGCCTCTTCCCGCACCGGGAAAAATTTTGGAACAATGAATATGGATAAGTAACTGGTCGAAATTATTTTAATATTTCCGGGAGGAAAATTTTCAGGAGATTTTTCTCGATGAAGAAGGAGTGTAGATGTCTACACGACTGATGAAGAGAGGAAAAGATGCGAAAATTTTACCGCGGAAATGTTGAAATAATTAGATCAGGAAAATATAAATAATTTTGAACAGTTACTTTAATATAGATTCTCAGATTGCCGCCGCGCTCGCACGCTACCGTGAGCGTACCGGTTTCGCCGGGCTCTCGCCGCGCGCCGCGCTTATCGATATGGACGGCACCCTGCTCGACTCAATGGGCCTCCACACCGCCTCGTGGCACCGTATGGCTACCGAACTCGGCATCCCATGTTCCCGCGAGGAGTTCTACCTCTACGAGGGGATGACCGGCGCCGAGACCATCAATCGTCTCTTTCTGCGCACTTTCGGTCGTGAGGCCACCGACACCGAGAAGCGTGAACTTTATGCCCGGAAGTCGGGTTATTTCAATGAGTTTCCGCGTCCGGAGGTAATGGATGGCGCGCAGCAGATGGTGCGTACGCTTATGGAGCGGGGCATTGCCCGTGTGCTCGTAACCGGCTCGGGGCAGCACTCCAACCTCGAGCGCCTCGCCGCCGATTTCCCCGGAGGTTTCTCCGAAAGTCTGCGCATCACTTCGGCCGACGTAACCCATTGCAAGCCCCATCCGGAGCCCTACCTCAAGGGGATGGCGCTTGCCAAGGCCGAGCCATGGCAGTGCATCGCTGTGGAAAATGCCCCTCTGGGCGTCCGTTCGGCCTCCGACGCCCGTGCCTTTGCCGTGGCCGTCACCACCGGCCCTATTCCCGAGCGCGAGATGTGGCAGGCCGGTTCCGACATCGTTTTCCCCTCCATGCCGGCCTTCGCCCGGGCTCTCCCGGCCCTCCTGGCCGCCTGCGAATAATAATTACAGGCCCGATAAGCCCTATACGCCCGATATAAAATACCCGATATGAAGAGCGAAATCATATTCACAAATAAAGTCGCCGAGAAGCTCGACTCTATTGTCGACCGTCTCGCCCCCGCCTCTGTGTTCGTATTGGTCGACGTCAACACCGCCTCCTTCGTGCTCCCGCGTCTGCGTGAGCAGTCGCGCGCCGTGGGGTCCGCCACCGTAATAACCACACATGCCGGCGAGCCATTCAAGAATCTCGATACGCTTGCCTCCGTATGGAAGCAGCTCGGCGACTCAGGCGCCACGCGCCGCTCGGTGCTCATCAACGTCGGCGGTGGCACCGTAACCGATCTTGGAGCCTTCGCTGCCGCCACCTTCAAGCGCGGCATATCGTTCATTAATATCCCCACAACACTTCTCGGCGCCGTCGACGCTTCCGTAGGAGGCAAGACCGGCATAAACTTCAACGGCCTGAAAAACGAGATAGGCGTTATCCGTCAGGCCGATGTCGTGATAATCTCAACCACCTTCTTCCGCACTCTCACATCGCAGGAACTCCTCTCTGGCTATGCCGAGATGCTTAAGCACGGCTTCATTACCTCGCGCGAGATGACCGCCCGCCTCCTGCGCTACGACGTCACCGCCTACGAGCCCGATTCGCTCCTGTCGCTCCTGCGCGAGAGCGTCGAGGTGAAGCGTGGGGTGGTCGCGCAGGACCTCGACGACCGCGGTATCCGCCGTTCGCTCAACTTCGGCCATACCGCCGCACATGCCTTCGAAGCGCTCGCTCTGCGTCGCACCTCGCCAGTGCCCCACGGCTATGCCGTAGCCTTCGGTATGGTAGTGGCTCTCGTGCTGTCGCGCATGAAATTCGGCTTCCCCTCCGACGACCTTCACCGCTACGCCGACTACGTATACCGCACCTACGGCGCATTCGAGTTCAGCTGCGACGACTGTCGCGAGCTTATCGGTTACATGCACCACGACAAGAAAAACCACACCACCGCCGAAATCTCCTGCGCACTCCTGGCCGACTATGGCGACGTCCGCGTCGACACCCCCGTCTCCGACGCCGACATGACCGCCGCCCTCGACATCTACCGCGACCTCCTCCATCTCCCCTGAATTCCTTTACTCCAACCCTCTATACTCCCCAAGCTCCCTAAAGCCCCCGAGGTCCCAAAATTCCCCTCTCCCATCCACCTGCGTTTTGAACACCTGTTCTTGGATGCATTGCACCCCGAGGCGCCGGAGAAAGGGCGCTTCGGGGTGCAGTTATGTCAAGGTAAAATGTTGCGGTAATCAGATGGAGAGGCGGCGGAGGGTGTTGAGCAGGTCGCGGTTGATGGGCTTGTCGTTTTTGATGGCCTTCACGAAGGGCACGTAGACGATTTCGTCGTTTTTGATGCCGATCATCACGTTGCGCTGGTCATCGAGCAGGGCGTCGATGGCGGCAGCTCCCATGCGCGAGGCCAGGATGCGGTCGTAGGCCGTGGGCGAGCCGCCACGCTGCAGGTGGCCCAGAATCGACACGCGCACGTCGTATTGAGGATATTCCTCCTCCACACGCTTGGCGATACCCATGGCTCCACCGGTGACAGGGCTTTCGGCCACGAGCACGATCGATGAGTTCTTGCTCTTGCGGAAGCCGTTCTGAATCAGTTCGGCCAACTGGTCGACCTCTGTGGAGATCTCGGGGATGATCGCCGCCTCGGCGCCCGAGGCAATTGCGCCGTTGAGCGCCAGGAAGCCGGCGTCGCGGCCCATCACCTCGATGAAGAAGAGGCGCTCATGGCTCGTGGCCGTGTCGCGGATTTTGTCGACGCATTCCATGATGGTGTTGAGCGCCGTATCGTAGCCTATGGTCGAGTCGGTGCCGTAGAGGTCGTTGTCGATAGTGCCGGGCAGGCCGATTATGGGGAAGTTGAACTCGTTGGCGAAGATGCGGGCACCCGTCAGCGAGCCGTCGCCGCCGATTACCACCAGGGCGTCGATGCCGTGGCGCTTGAGTGTATCGTAGGCCAGCTGACGCCCTTCGGGAGTCTGGAACTCCTTACAGCGTGCCGTCTTGAGGATCGTGCCGCCGCGCTGTATGATGTTCGACACGTTGGAGGTGGTGAAGTCGATGATCTCGTCGGTAATCAGACCGCGGTAGCCGCGGTAGATACCCTTCACTTTGAAACCGCTGAATATCGCCGAGCGGGTCACGGCGCGGATGGCGGCATTCATTCCGGGGGCGTCGCCTCCGGAGGTCAGGATGCCTATGCACTTGATTTCTGCCATGATGGGAATGAGTGTAAGATAGCTTGGGTCGGGTAGGATGGTTAAAAGTCGGGTAGGGTAGCGGGTCGCTCACGCCGTCAGTCGAGCATATCGATCGGAAGGGCCACGATACGCAGATTGTGGCTCCGCACGAAGTCGATGATCGAACTGCGTGTTTCGGACGGTGCCACGTCGGCCTCGATACGCTGCAGCGCGTTGTATACCGAGATGCCGCTCTGATATACGTTGCGGTAGGCTTTGGCTATCTCGCTGATCTGGTCTTCGGTGTAGCCGTTCTTACGCATTATGTAGGCGTTTACGCCGTAGTAGGCCACCGGGTTGTGGGCTACGATGATGTAGGGAGGCACGTTGCCTGCTATACGGCATCCGCCCTTCACGAGCACCCACTTGCCTATGTGCGAGTTTTCGTGGACCACGGCGTTCGACGACAGGATGGTACACTCGTCGACGGTGCAGTCGCCGGCCATGGTCACGCCGTTGCCCAGCACGCATTTCCCTTTGATTACCGAATCGTGTCCGATATGGCATTTTGCCATCAGGAAATTGCCGTCGCCGATGCGCGTACCTCCCTCGGGATGAATGCCTCGGTTGATGATCACGTTTTCACGGATCACGTTATCGTCGCCGATAATACATTCCGTAGGCTCACCTTTCCAGCGGAAATCCTGAGGTTCGGCTCCGATTATGGCGCCCTGATATACGCGGCTGTTCTTGCCCATGCGGGTGCCGGCGAGCACCGATGCGTAAGGCTTTATTTCGCAGCCGTCGCCGATTACGACATCCTTGTCGATATAGGCGAACGGGTGGATGGTGACGTTGGCGCCGATTTTGGCCGAAGCGTCGACATAAGCTAACGGGCTGATCATGGTAGTGTAGTGGGTGTATGTATTGAGGATGGATGGTAATTGCGGGTGTCGCTCCGTCGGGCCGTGCGGACCTCAGGAAAGCGCACCCGCAAATGTAACAATTAAATTTCAGATTAGTCTCACCGCCGCGCCGGAATTTCCGCTGCTCTTCAGTAGTATTTCTCTTTCGGAAGCTTGGCCTTTTCCCGGACACCGGAAGGACTTCCTTATCAATGTAGGGACATCGCTGTGCGATGTATCAGTTGTTTATCAGCGAATTATACATGCCGAAGGCATGTCCCTACATGGTTTGCAGAGCCTCCTTCCGCAGGCGTAACAGGATGAAACGCCCGCCAAAGGCCGATTAGCGGCCGCCGCCGAGCGACTGGTAGAGATTGATGAGCGCCTGCTCGCGGGCGAGCTCGGTTGAGAGCTGGCTCATCTGCGCGCTCAGAAGCGAGCTCTGGGCGTTCAGCACCTCGAGGTAGGTTGTCTTGCCGTCGTAGGCCAGAAGCAGGTTGGTGGCTTCCACGGCCTCCACGAGGTCGGCGACCTGCTTGGCCAGGAAAGCCGATTTCTCGGCCGTCTTGTCGAGGGCAGTCACGTAGTTGTTTACCTCGGAGGCCGCCGAGAGCAGAGTGTACTCAAACGAGTTCATGGCCTGCTCCTGCTGCAGCTTCGCCCCTTTGAGGCGGGCGATGTTCTGGCCGCGGGCAAAGAGGGGCGCCGTCAGCTGTCCGGCCAGCTGGATGAACCAGTCGCCGGGATTTTTGATAAACGAACCCAGCAGATTGGTGAAACCGCCGTTGCTACTTATGGTGATTCCGGGGTAGAAGGCCGTGCGGGCTATGTTGGTGGCGTAGTAGGCCGTGGCGAGCTGCTGCTCGGCGGCGCGCACGTCGGGGCGGCGTGCAAGCTCGCGCATCTCGATTCCCTCGCGAAGTATCTGCGGTGTCTCGAGCCGTGCGGCTGCGGGAACCTCCCATGTGGCGGGACCTTCGTTGAGGAGCAGCGAGAGTGAGTTGTTGGCCTGCGTGAGCGATGTCTCGAGGTCGGTGATCTGGGCGAGGATGCTCCAGTACTGGGCCTCGCTCTGGACCACGGCGGCCTGCGTTACGCGTCCGGCCTCCTTGTAGTCCTTCATGATCTGCACGCTCTTGGCCCATATGTCGGCCGTCTCGCGCGAGAGCTCGAGCTGTGCCTTGAGAGTGGCGATGGAGTAGTAGCACGATGCCACACCCGTGATTATCTGCGAGCGCACGGCCTGATGGTAGTCCTGCTGGAGTTCGAGCGCGGCCTGAGCCGAGCGTTTGTTGTTCAGAATCTTGCCGAACACGTCGATTTCCCAGCTGATGCTGATGGGGAGCGTGTAGGTCCAGCTCATCGGGCTGTGGGCGTAGCTGGCTCCGGCTCCGTTGGGCGTGAAGGCCACGGAGGGGAGATAGCTCAGCTTGGCGCCCAGAAGGTTGGCGCGGGCCACGTCGACGTTCAGACGGGCGTTTTCAAGGTTGGTGTTGTTGGCAAGAGCGCGGTTGATATAGTCCTGGAGCAGGGGGTCGGTGAATACCTTCTCCCAGCCCAGGTTGCCCAAGGCGGCCGAGTCTACTTCGGCGTCGCGGGCCTCGACATAGCTGCGGGTCAGGTCGGTGTCGGTCGGCATGTCGAACTTGTTGTAGATATGACACGACGACATCATGGCCGCTCCCAGCAGCGAGGCTGCGCCCAGGCGCATTATAGTGGTTGCTTTCATCTTAATCTATTGGTAACTGTTCAAAATCTGAATGTTAGCGCGAATACTGCTCGATTTCGCTCTCGATGCCGGCGTTGTCGGTGTCCTCCCACTTCAGCGGGGTGATCTTCTCCTGGATGAGTTGGAAGGCCACAAACAGGGCAGGCACTATCAGAATCTGCAGAATCATGCCTATGAGCATGCCGCCGATTGAGCCTACACCAAGGGCGCGGTTGCCGTTGGCGCCTACACCCGATGCGAACATCATGGGCAGGAGGCCGATGATCAGGGCCAACGACGTCATGAGGATAGGACGCAGACGGGCCTCGGCGCCGGCGATGGCGGCGTTGACAACCGACATGCCCGTGCGGCGGCGTTCGAGCGCGAATTCCACGATAAGGATGGCGTTCTTGGCCAGAAGACCGATAAGCATGATCAGCGCGATCTGCAGGTAGATATTGTTGTTCACGTCGAATATCTTGGCGAACACGAACGAGCCCATAAGGCCGAACGGAATCGAGAGGATAACGGCCCAGGGGATGATGTAGCTTTCATACTGGGCTGAGAGAAGCAGGTAGACGAACAGCAGGCAGAGGCCGAAGATGATGGCCGTGGTGTTGCCCGAGCCGCTTTCGCCTTCCTCGCGCGTCATGCCGGAATATTCGTAGCCGTAGCCCTGGGGCAGCGTCTGTTGGGCAACGCGGGCGATGGCTTCGAGGGCCTGGCCCGACGAGTAGCCCTGGGCGGGCGAACCGGTCACGGAGATGGAGGTGAACAGGTTGAAGCGGTTCAGAAGGTCGGGACCGTAAACCTTTTCGAGAGTCACGAAGTTCTCCAGCGAGGCCATCGAGCCGTTGGCCGAGCGGATCTTGATATTCTTGAGGGTCTCGGGCGAGATGCGCGATTCCGGGGGAGCCTGCATCATCACGCGGTAGATTTTGCCGAAACGGTTGAAGTTCGAAACGTACATCGAGCCGTAGTAACCCTGGAGCGTGGAGAGAATGCCCGATGTGGTAAGGCCGGCCTTCTGGGCCTTGGCTGCATCGATGTCGATCTTATACTGCGGGAATGTGGGGTTGAAGGTGGTGTAGGCCATCTGGATTTCCGGCTGGGCGTTGAGCTGAGCCAGGAAGCCCTGCACGATGGCGAAGAACTGGTCGATGTCGCCGCCGGTCTTGTCCTGCATTTTAAGCTCGAAGCCGTTGGTCATCGAATAGCCGTCGATCATGGGCGGTGCGAATGCCATCACGCGGCCGTCTTTCACGAGCTGCCCTGTCATTGCGTAGATCTGACCGAGCACGGCGTCGGAGCTCTCCGTCTTTTTGTCGCGCTCGCTCCAGTCCTTGAGCTTCACGATGAATGTACCGTAGGTGGCACCCTGGCCGGCGATAAACGAATAGCCGGCGATTTTCTGCGAGTATTTCACCGCGGGGATGCTCATAAGCATCGTGTCGACCTGGTCCATCACCTCGATGGTGCGTTCCTGCGATGTGCCCGGGGGCATGTCGACCATACAGAAGAGTACGCCCGTATCCTCGTTGGGCACGAGGGTCGACGGGGTGGTGCTCATGAGCCATACGAGGATGCCGATGCTGGCGGCCACGATGCCGGCGCATGAGATTTTGTGGCGGATGAAGAAGCTCGTCCACTTGTTGTAGTGCTTGAGGATGAAGCTGAACACACGCTCGAAGCCGCGCTTGAACGCCTGGGTGAACAGGCCGGCCACGGTAGCGATGGCGCATACTATGGCGATGATGCCCTGGCCCACGGTGGGGAAGTCGAACCATCCCTTCACCATGAAGGTAACGGTAGCCACCAGCAGGCAGAGCGTGCCCAGAGGAATCCAGAGGGTCTGCATCTTGCTGGCGTAGGCTTTTCCGGCGGCGCTGTAGGCGTCGGTCATACGCTCTTTGAGCGAGGGTTCGTGTCCGTCGGCCGCGGGATGGGGCTTGAGGAACACGGCACACAGCGCCGGCGACAGCGTCAGAGCGTTAAGAGCCGACAGACCGATGGCTATGGCCATTGTCAGACCGAACTGGCGGTAGAAGATACCGGCCGTACCTGGCATGAACGATACGGGGATGAACACCAGCATCATTACGAGTGTAATCGAGATGATGGCCGTGCCGATCTCGCTCATGGCATCGATAGCAGCCTTGCGCGAACTCTTGTAGCCCGCGTCGAGCTTGGCGTGCACGGCTTCCACCACCACGATGGCGTCGTCGACCACGATGGCGATCGCAAGCACAAGTGCCGACAGCGTGATGAGGTTCACCGAGAAGCCGATAAGGTTCATGAAGAAGAATGTGCCTACCAGGGCCACTGGGATGGCGATGGCAGGAATCAGCGTGCTTCGGATGTCGCTGAGGAACACGTATACCACGAAGAACACAAGGATGAACGCCTCGATAAGCGTCGATATTACCTTGTGGATTGATGCGAACAGGAAGTCGTTGTTGTTCATCGGAACGGCGAAGTGCAGTCCCGAGGGAAGGTCTTTCGAGAGCTCGTCGACCTGCGCCAGACAGTCGTCGATGATCTGTGTGGCGTTCGATCCGGCCGTCTGGAATACGATGGCCATCGTTGCGGGCTTGCCGTTGAGGGTGTTCTCGAAGTCGTAGGTCACCTTGCCCAGCTCAACGTCGGCTACATCCTTCAGGCGGAGCACGTCGCCGTTGGCGTTGGTGCGTACCACGATGTTTTCGAACTCCTCCGGAGTCTCGTAGCGTCCGCGGTATTTCAGCGTATACTGGAAGCTCTGGTTGCCCTGGGCGCCAAACGAGCCGGGGGCGGCCTCGACGTTCTGGTCCTTAAGTGCGGCAGCCACGTCAGAAGGAGTCAGACCGTACTGGGCCATGATTTCCGGCTTTATCCATATGCGCATGGAGTAGTCGCCGCCGAAGCTCATCACGTCACCCACGCCGCTCACACGCTGGAGCACCGGGATGACGTTGATTTTCATGTAGTTGTCAAGGAATTCACCGTCGTACTCGGGAACATCGCTGTAGAGGGCGATACCCACGAGCATCGAGCTCTGGCGTTTCTGGGTCTGCACGCCCACCTGCGTAACCTCGGCGGGTAGCAGGTTGAGTGCCTTCGACACGCGGTTCTGCACGTCGACAGCCGCCATGTCGGGGTCGAAACCCTGCTCGAAGTGTACGGAAATATCGGCCGAACCGGCGTTGGTGGCCGTCGATTCGATGTAGGTCATGCCTTCGGCTCCGTTGATCGACTCCTCGAGGGGGGCAATCACCGAATTCAGCACGGCCTGGGCGTTGGCGCCGTTGTAGGTGGTCGATACACGGATTGTAGGTGGCGCTATATCAGGGAACTTCGTGATAGGAAGCGACGACAGTCCGATCAGACCCAACAGCACTATGAAGATGGAGATAACCGTCGATAGCACCGGACGGTTTATGAAGGTATCCAGTTTCATTGTTGGTATTCAGAATGATGTTGTTTGGTTGGAGTGTTGCGGTTGATAGGGGAGGGGATTACTTTCCCTGCTGGGGCTGCTGGCCCTGTGCGGCCGCTGCAGCTGCTGCCTGGGCTGCGTCGACGGGAGCGATCTCCATGTTGTCGCGCACCTTGGTGCCTACGCCCTCTACAACCACGCTGTCTCTTATACACATCTGACG
>UREH01000018.1 GCA_900546835.1 uncultured Porphyromonadaceae bacterium | reverse complement strand
AAAAGGCCTTCGCTGGCGTTGTAGTTCTCCCAGTAGCGCAGCCGTGGAGCCAGACGTCGGTACTGCTCGCGGTAAGGCCCGAAGGCTATGCCGCCGTGGAAGAAAACCTCCAGATTGGGCCATACCTGCGTCAGCGAATCCGCCCCTTCGCGGACCGCGACGCCCTTGAGAACGGTCAGGAACCACGAGGGCACCCCCGATAGCGAGCGAACGTCGGCGCGAGCCGATGCCTCAACCAGAGCCGGGAGTTTCTCGCTCCAGTCGGCCATCAGGGCGATGCGCTTCGAGGGGATACGCACCAGATTGACAAGCGGGTTGATGCGGTCAATCAGCGTGGCCGAGAGGTCTCCCACCTTCACTCCCTTGGGAAGCTGCAGCTCGTTGGCGAAGCTTCCGCCGAGAATGAAATTCTTCCCGCCGAAAATCCGGCTGTCGGGATAAGCGTCGAGATATGAGGCCAGTGAATAGGCCGCTCCGGCATAATGGCTGCGGCTCAGGCTGCGCGGAGTTATGGGTATGAACTTGCTCTTGCCGTCGCTCGTGCCCGACGACTGCGCGAACCGGCGGCAGCGCCCCGGCCAAAGCACGTCGGGTTCCCCTTCGACCATCCGCATCACGTCGGCGCGTATGTCGGGATAGCTCACTACAGGCACCTCCGAGGCGAAATCACTGTAGGTAGCCATAGCCCCGAAGCCGTGGAGACGTCCCATCTGAGTCTTGGCGGCAGCCGCGACGAGACCTCCCAGCAGCATACGCTGCGAGGCCTCCGGCTGCTCCGCCGCCCTCCATTCGGCGCGGCAGACAGCCCTGAAGTACGGACGAGTCAGAGCGGTCAGATTCATAAACCCACAAAATTAACACATTCCCCCCGCTTTTCCCTACCCTCCATCCCTAAAAAAACTTAACATCCCCGCCGCCAGTGTCCACAGCCATGCGCTGAAGACACGACGCCCCCGCTACGGAGCATGGATCCAGAACATGCTTCCATAGCGTGGGCGAGGGCCGGTGCAAACAAATTTGTGGAGGAAGGGCAGAGAGAAGAGCTGGAGCGGAATTTTGGGGCCGGATTGGGGATGAAAGCGCGGAAATGCGTAATTTTGCGGGCGGAAAGGAAGGATTCCTTCTTTTTAATTAAACGGCGGGGGATTTTAAATGTGATTTTTGCGTATGGTTCTGCATAAGGTGCTTAAGGTGTTGAAGTGGGTGGCGATTCTATTTTTCGGGTCGTCGGTGCTGGCTGTGGTGGCGCTGCGGTGGATTCCCGTATGGATTACGCCGCTGATGGTGATCCGCAGTGTGGAGAACCCTGAGTGCCGCGGGTGGCACCACGAATGGGTGCCGCTCTCCAGGATGTCGTCGTGGATGCCCAAGGCGGTCGTTGCTTCGGAGGATGGCCGTTTCTACGACCATCATGGCTTTGACTTCAAGGAAATCAACAATGCGCTGGAGGAACGCGCGAAGGGGCAGCGCGAACGCGGCGCCTCGACCATCACGCAGCAGACGGCTAAAAACGTGTTTCTCTGGCCCGGGCATTCATGGGTGCGCAAGGGGCTGGAGGCTTATTTCACAGTGCTTATAGAGATTTTCTGGAGCAAAGAGCGGATTCTGGAGGTGTATCTCAACTCCATCGAGATGGGGCCGGGTATCTACGGGGCGCAGGCGGCCGCCGAGCAACTGTTCGGCACGTCGGCGTCACGACTCACCAAACGGCAGTGTGCGCTAATCGCCGTTTCTCTGCCGAATCCGCTTAAACGCGATGCAAGCCACCCGACGGGGTATATGAGGCGGCGCGCGGCGACAATCATGCGCTGGATGTGAAGGAGTTGTGATAACGGCCCGTCGGGTGGCGTCGACATCGGGACTCGGCTTCGGGGCCGTACTAATGTACTGTCCCCCTTCAGCGCTTGCCCTCGTCTCCTGCCATCCGAACCGTACTGACAACTCCTTCTGCCATCCGGACGGCGCTTCATCCCTAAATTTTGAAGATAATGGTTGTCGCTGCTATTTTAACATTGTTAAATGGGGCCACCGATGTGGTTTTATGGCCGTTTTTGAGCGGAAAATATGTTAAAGAACATCTTTTTACAACATATTTCTGCAGCTTTTCTGTAATTTTGTGCGTTGATTATACAGACGAACGGATAAGAAAGCTACCGCCGTTCGGAAGATGTCAAACTAAATTTATGAGATTATGATTACCATCGTAAAAAAGTTCAAATCGGAAATGGCCAAGACCTTCCGCGCTATGAGCGAAAACGATGCGTTTCGCACAACAGGCGACTGCACACCGCGCCGGAGGGACTATTCAAATCTTTGAGCCACAGCGGGATTCCAGGCGAAGTATCCTCAATTCTTTCATTCATTAATTAATCCCACATTTACTTTTTGCTCGACGCTTCGCCAAAGTAAAACAATTTATCCCGCCAATTAGAGAATTGTTAATCATTATGTTTAACTTCGGAGAAGCTTTCGGGCCACTCCCACTAAAACTATTTGATTATGAAAGCTACAGAAATGGTAAAAAAGGCTGCTAAATGGTATTTCGAAACCGCCGCAATGCTCTACCCCTATCACGACATCGTAGAGCGTGAGCGCAAAAGCCTCCACAGCAGCAATCACTGACCGTCAGCACAGCGCCGAATTACGCAACAGCCTGCAGCGGCGTGAACTTTGGAGCACGAAATCGCGTAGTAATTAATAAAGGTGTAAGGCCGACCCGGCCATACGATATACTTTACCGGCAAAACTACACGATATGAAAAGCCACACACAACTGCGCACCTCCATCGGACGGCTGAGCGTAATCCTGCTGCTTCTCGCTGCTATTATAGCCACTCCGGCCTGCGATACGATCCATACGTATGGCGGAATCGAGACCGACGGCTATTACTATCCCGACGGCAACGGCCGTTTTTACACAGGCCACAAAAGACATAAACACAAAAAGCCCAAACATAAACCACGCAAGAAGCATCACGATCACGACCACCACGGCCATCATCATGACCACGACGACTGATGCTCCTGCATACTATTATAACAAAGGCGATGTACCTCAGCGGTTATCCGCGGGCACATCGCCTAAATTTCGTCAATACGGTGGATCAGAGGTATTTCTCGCCAAAGGCGAGATGGGCGTCGTTGACCATCTGCTTGATGCGCTGCTCCTCGGCCTTGGGGCAGATGAGAAGCACGTCGCCGGCATCGGCCACGATATAGTTCTTCAAGCCGTCGGCCACGATAAGTTTCTCGCCGTTGACGGCAAAAATATTGCCCGACGAGTTGTAGGCCAGCACATTGCAGTTCTGCGTCACGTTGCCGTCGCGGTTTTTGGGCGAATTGTCGTAGAGGGCGCTCCACGTGCCGAGGTCGTTCCAGCCGAAGTCAACGCATTCCACATATACGCACTGCGACTTCTCCATCACGGCGAAATCAATCGAGATACTGAGGCAGCCGGGGAAATTCTGCTCGATGAAACTTCGCTCGGCGGGAGTGCCGAACGCATCGATTCCTTTCTCGAATGCTGCGGCCACGTTGGGGGCGTGCAGCCCGAGTTCGCGGATGATGTTTTTTGCCGACCATAGGAAAATACCGGAATTCCAGAAGAATTCGCCCGACTCGACAAATACCTGCGCCAGCTCGAGTTTTGGCTTCTCGGTGAAAGTCTTCACCTTGCAGATGCCATCGACACCGTCGACGGGCTGCCCCACCTGGATATAGCCGTAGCCGGTTTCCGGGCGCGAGGGGCGGATGCCGAGCGTAAGCAGGGCGTCGTGGGTCTCGACAAAGCGGAAACCGCGCTCCAGGGAGTCGACAAAGATGTTCTCCCGTGTAATCAGATGGTCGCTCGGAGCCACTATGATACTTGCCTCGGGGTCGATTGCCGCTATATGGTATGCAGCCCAGGCGATGCAGGGAGCGGTATTGCGGCGCGCAGGTTCCAGCAGAATCTGGCTTTCGGCGAGTTCGGGCAGTTGCTCCCGAACGAGCGGAGCATACTGCTCGTTGGTTACGATGAGCACATTCTCTTTAGGCACGAGCGGAAGAATCCGGTCGAAACTCATCTGGAGAAGAGTGCGGCCGGTTCCGAGAAAATCTATGAACTGCTTTGGACGCGACGAGCGGCTGTAGGGCCAGAAACGACTGCCTATGCCGCCACACATGATCACGCAATAGCGATGTTGATTTACCATCATATTAGTGTCTTGGTTCGTTTCAACGTAGTGATTGCTTCTCGCTAAGTTAGTTCGAAAAAGTAGAAATTGCAACTTTCAGCCTATTTTTGTGGGATATTTCAGCAATTATCGCCAATTTTGCCGAGTATATATAAGGACATTTATCATGCCACAGATAAGGAGATTCCTCGCCATATTGGCTGTAGCAGCCATACTTTCAGCATTAAAGGCGTACGGCACCGACTACAGCAACCTCGACGCGCGCGCCTCGCGCGCCTATACCCACGGAGAGTGGCCATCGGCCGCGGCGCTGCTCGACCTGATGCTTGAGCAACGGCCGGAGGTGGCGTCGACCTACGGACGCGCCATCACCGCCAACGCAATGCGCTCCGACAGCCTCGAACAGGTGCGGCTGCTGGAGAAGGCGCTGGCCAACCATGTGCCCTTCGATTCGGTATTCTCCCAGGTAGAGCAGTGGAGTTTTCATCTGGGAAACTTCCACATCTACGAGAATTTCCTCTCGCTGGCACGCGATACCTATCAGTGGATGAAACGGACAGTCGATGCCAGATTGCTCGCCTTCTACCGCTTCCGCAGCGACGGCGACAAGATGGTTGAATTCGCCGACGCCATGCTCGACGGTGCTCCCGACAACGTCGGCTTCCTCCGTTCGCTGGCCGAAGGGTATATGCTCACCGGCCGCTTCGACCGCGGACTCGACACCTTCCGACGCATCCTCGAGCACGCTCCCGACGACTATGAGGCGCTTCTGGCACTGGGCAATTGGCTGCACCTCCATCCAGCCGACGCCCGAGCCGGCGAAGCGGCCCGCACCTATCTTGAACGCGCCCAGAAGATTAAAGCCACGCCTTTTGTAGAAAGGATACTAAGTAGCACAAGAATGCAGAAAGATGTCGCAAAGCATGCGAATTAATTTGGAGGGGCGGCCGATAGTGGTTATCTTTGAGGCAATATAATCAAGCCATGATATACCTGTCACTACCCCCCGACGCCAAGAGGGAGCCGCGTAAGCTTCCGTTTTTCCTTGCCATGGAGGAATTTGCGGCGCGGCAACTGGAAGGCAACTATTTCTTCATGTGGCAGGTAGATCCTACGGTGATCTACGGGCGCAATCAGGTGCCCGAGGCCGAGCTCGACATGGCCTACTGCGATGCCCACCACATCAATTACTACCGGCGCAAGAGCGGGGGCGGTTGTGTGTATGCCGACCGCAACAACATAATGTTCGCCCATATAGCCGACTGCCGCGACGTGACGTCGACCTTCGCCGACTATACGGAAGCGGTGGCCTCGATGCTCCGCGACCTTGGGATAGCCGACGCCTCGCGCACCGGACGCAACGACATCCTGATCGGCGACCGCAAGGTGAGCGGTTACGCTTTCTACCACGTGAAAAGCGCGCATACCGGGCGAAGCCGCGCCATAGTGCACGGCACGATGCTATACGACGCCGACAACGACACCATGTGCGCCGCCCTGACCCCTTCCGGAGCCAAACTCGCGGCAAAGGGAGTGGCGTCGGTGCGTCAGCGCGTCACCACCATACGGGAGCATTGCGACATAAGCCTCGCCGACTTCATGGCCTTCGCCCGCCACAGCATGTGTAGCGGCGAGCACATCCTTACCCCTGCGGATGTGGCCGAGATAGAGCGCATGGAGCAGGCATACTATAATCCCGCATGGCTGCGCGCCCGCTACACCGACCACAGCGATTCCGCCACCACCACACGAATACCAGGGGTGGGCGAAATTTCTGTAGACATCCGCATGGACGACCGACGGATTGACTCCATAGCGCTCACAGGCGACTTCTTCTCCGACGCCGACGCCACCAGAGCAATGCTCGGTGCGGCAGTCGGCATAGAAGCCGCCGATACAGAAGCCATCGGGCACGCCATCTCACCCTACATCGACCGGGCAATTCCCGGACTGCCCGCTGCGGAACTGGCCGCGCTCATAAGCCGGGCCGCCAGCGTAGCAACATAAACAAAAAAAACTCCACCACCTTCAGTCAATAAAAATTCATCAGAATATGAACGACAAACTTCTTACCACCTGCCTTCATTCGCGCCACACTGCGCTGGGCGCACAGATGAGCCCATTCGCCGGCTACGACATGCCCATCCAGTACCGCGGAATAGTGGAAGAGCACAACGCCGTGCGCACGGCCTGCGGCGTGTTCGACGTATCCCACATGGGAGAAGTGATTGTGAACGGCCCCGACGCCACAGACTTCGTAAACTATATCTTCACCAACGACGTAAGTCAGGCGGCCGACAGGCAGTGCCTCTACGGCATGATGCTCAACGAGCGCGGCGGAGTGGTCGACGACCTGCTCGTGTACCGCTTTTCGGCCGAACGCTACCTGCTGGTAATCAACGCCTCGAACATCGCCAAAGACGAGGCATGGATCGAGAAGCGGTCGGCCGACATCAACCCCGCGTCGGCCGAAGGGATGTTTTTCCGCGTAGACCTCGAGATGGTGAGCGAGGTTGTTGCCGAACTCGCCATCCAGGGCCCGAAGGCAGAAGATATCATAGAAAACGTACTTGGAATAAAATGCTCCGACCTGGGTTTCTACACCTTCAAGGAGATTGAAATCGACGGCCACAAGGCCCTGATAAGCCGCACCGGCTACACCGGCGAAGACGGCTTCGAGCTTTACGCCGAAGAGGAGATAATTCAGCAGGCGTGGGATAAGCTCGTGGGCTCCGGCAGCTGCGAGCCCTGCGGCCTGGGATGCCGCGACACCCTGCGCTTCGAGGTTGGACTGCCGCTCTACGGCGATGAACTCGCCGACGACATAACCCCGCTCGAAGCAGGCCTCGGCATGTTCGTGAAGCTCGACAAGCCCCATATGATGGGCCGCGATGCACTCTTAGCGCAGAAAACCGCCGGAGCGCCGCGTAAACTTGTAGGGCTCGAACTGGCTGACCGCGCCATTCCGCGCCACGGCTACGAAGTGCTCAACGACGCCGACGAAGTGGTAGGTCACGTCACCACCGGCTACCACGCCATCTCAATTGACAAGAGCGTGGCTATGGCTCTCGTCGACGTCCGCTACGCCGCCCAGGGAACGCCACTGAAAGTGCGCATCCGCCGCAAAACCTTCCCCTGCACCGTAGTGGCCAAACGCTTCTACAAAAAATCTTACAAAAAATAATCCTACAACCATAACCAACTAAAACAAACGAAATCATGATACGCTACAGTAAAACCCACGAATACATCCGCACCTCCGACAACGACGAATACGGCTACATCGGCGTCTCTGCCTATGCCGCCAAGCAACTCGGCAACGTGGTCTACGTCGACATGCCCGAAGAGGGCGACGAACTGACAGCCGGCGAGGATTTCGGCGCAATCGAAAGTGTGAAGGCCGCCTCCGACCTCTATGCCCCCGTGAGTGGCGAGGTAGTCGAGGTAAACGAAGCTCTCGAAGGCGACCCTCAGCTGATCAACAAGGACGCTATGGCCAACTGGATCGTGAAAATCCGCCTGGCCGACCCCGCCGAAATGGGCGAACTGATGGACGAAGCTGCCTACGAGGCCTTCTGCCAGTCACACTAAAAAAAATAATACGACACGATGCACAAATATTTTCCACACACCCCCGAGGAGATTACAGAGATGCTCGGCGTCTGCGGAGTGGCCGAACTACGCGACCTCTATGCCGACGTACCTCCGGAACTGACCATAAAAGAGCCATACCGCCTCGACAGCCAGATAAGCGAGGAGGAGGTGAGGCGTTTCTTCAACGCCCTTGGGCGGCGCAACGCCCGGATTGACGTATGTTTCGCCGGAGGCGGCTTCTACGACCATCAGGTGCCAGAAGCCGCGCGCTCGATAGCCGGGCGGTCGGAATTCCTGACAGCCTACACACCCTATCAGCCCGAAATCTCGCAGGGCACGCTGCAATACATCTTTGAATATCAGACGATGATGGCACGCCTGACGGGTCTGGAAGTATCGAACGCATCGATGTACGACGGCTCCACCGCCGTGGCCGAAGCCGTGATGATGGCCGTGGCCGCCACGCGCAAACGCCGGCGTGCCCTTGTGTCGGCCACACTTCTGCCGGCTGTACGCGCCGTGGTCGACACGTACGCCCACTACCACGGCATCGAAATCACCGAGATCCGCCAGGACGACGGCGTGACCTCCATAGACCACCTTCGAGAGCTGCTCGCCCAGCATCCCGACGTGGCCGCCGTGGTTCTCCCCCAGCCCAACCGCTACGGCATAGTCGAGGACTATACCGGGGTGGCGGAGGCTGTACACGCAGCCAAAGCGCTTATGGTGATGAACTGCGTGGCAGCCGACCTGGCAGTACTGCGCACACCCGGCGAATGGGGAGCCGACATAGCTGCCGGCGACGCCCAGAGCCTCGGCATCCCCCTGAGCTACGGGGGGCCGTATCTTGGTTACCTCTGCTCCAACCGCGCCCTGATGCGCAAGATGCCCGGCCGAATCGTGGGTGCCACCACCGACTCCGAAGGACGGCGCTGCTTCGTGCTCACCCTGCAGGCCCGCGAACAGCACATACGGCGCGAGAAAGCCACCTCCAACATCTGCTCGAACCAGGGTCTGATGACGCTTTATGTAGCCGCCTATATGAGTCTTACGGGAACTGCGGGACTGCGTGAGATAGCCTTCGAGGGCCACCGGACCGCCCGCTACCTGCTGCGCCACATGCTCGAAACCGGACATTGCCGCCTGGCCTATCCTACGCGTCCTTTCCTCAATGAATTCCTGCTTCGCCTCGACAATGGCATCGACCCGAAGGTGTTCATTGACTATTGCGTCGAGACCGAGGGGATACTCCCTGGCATAGCCTGCGGACCCGACGGGCTGCTCATGGCCGCCACAGAGATGCAGACCAAGGACGACGCAGACCGCCTCGTGGCCGCATTCGCCCGTTTTACCGCCAACCTTTAAAGTGTCCCCTTACGATGAACAGAAAAATATACAATACCCTGGTATTCGAACTTTCGCGCAAAGGGCGCCGGGGCTACTCGCTACCCAAGAGCGGCATCGCCACCGGCGAGGCCACGGCAACAACGCCGGACATCCCCGCCGACTGCCTGCGCAAGGCTCCGCTCGACCTCCCCGAAGCCGACGAACTGACCGTGGTGCGCCACTACAACAATATGTCGACCAACAATTTCGGCGTCGACACGGGTTTCTACCCTCTCGGGTCGTGCACCATGAAATATAACCCGAAAATCAACGAGCAGATGGCCTCACACCCAGGGTTTGGCAACATGCACCCCGCTGCGGGCGTCCACGCACAGGGGAACCTCGCTCTTTATTGGCATCTGCAGCGTGCGCTCAGCGAAATCGGAGGAATGGCCGAATTCACCCTTAACCCGTTCGCCGGCGCACACGGCGAACTTACCGGGCTGATGACCATCCGTGCCTATCATGAGAGCCGCGGCGACAAAAAGCGCACCAAGGTAATAGTGCCCGACTCCGCCCACGGCACCAATCCAGCCTCGGCGGCGGTTGCCGGACTTGAAGTGGTGGAGGTGAAAAGCCGCCCCGACGGCACAATCGATACCGAGGCCCTGCGCCCACTGCTCGACGATACCGTGGCCGCCATGATGATGACCAACCCCAACACCCTCGGACTCTTTGAGCCCGCCATCCCCGAAATCGCGAGGATGGTACACGAAGCCGGCGCACTGATGTATTACGACGGCGCCAACCTCAATCCGATGCTCGGCGTGGCCCGTCCCGGCGACATGGGTTTCGACGTGATGCATATCAACCTCCACAAAACTTTCTCCACCCCCCATGGGGGCGGAGGCCCGGGGTCCGGACCAGTGGGGGTGAGAGCCGGGCTGGAGCAGTTCCTGCCCAATCCGCGAGTGGTTCGCCCCGTCGACGCCGACGGACGGGAGTTTTTCCACCTTGAAACCAGCCCCACCGCTCTCGGCAGCGTCTCGGCCACCCTCGGAAATTTCGCCGTGCAGGCCCGCGCCCTGAGCTATATCCTCTCGCTCGGAAGCGAGGGACTGATGGAGGCCGGTCCGCTGGCCACGCTCAACGCCAACTATGTGAAGGAACGGCTGAAAGACGACTACATGCTCCCCATCGACAGCGTATGCAAACATGAATTCGTGTTCGACGGCCTCGCCGACAAATCGACGGGCGTGACCACACTACATGTTGCCAAGCGGCTGCTCGACCATGGGTTTCATGCACCGACCATCTATTTCCCGCTGCTGTTCCACGAATCGCTGATGATCGAACCGACCGAGACCGAGAGCAAAGAGACGCTCGACCGTTTCATCGAAGTAATGCACTCTATCGCGCGCGAAGCCCGCGAGGACCCGGAAACCGTGAAGAGCGCGCCCCACGACACACCCGTGACACATCCGGACGATACCAACGCCGCGCTCCACCCGATTCTTACCTACGACGACCTCACCGCCACAACCTGATAACACTCTTTCCCTCATCCCATCCACACACCTTCTCCATGACCGAGACATTCGACTATCTGATTATCGGGGGCGGACCGGCCGGCTACGAGGCCGCCGCCCTGGCCGCACGGCGCGGACTGGCCACCGCACTGGTGGAATGCGACCTGGTGGGAGGCACCTGCCTGAACCGCGGCTGCATACCCACGAAATGTTTCTGCAGCTCGGCCGACACTGCAGGCGCCATCGACTCCGCCTCAGCGATGGGAATCGAGCTTCCGGAAGGATTCGCGGCAACCCCCTCGATGCACGCCATCGTGGAGCGTAAGAACAGGATTGTCGACCAGTTACGTCAGGGAGTGGAGGCCTTTCTCGCCAATGTGGAGACAATCCGTGGTGAGGCACGCTTCACAGGACCTAAGGAAGTGGAAGTCGGCGACCGCCGTATATCCGCCGAACGGATAATCATAGCCACCGGCTCGGAGCCTGCCATACTCCCCGTGGAAGGGGCCTCCCTGGCGCTGACCAGCAATGAAATCCTTGATTTGAAAGTCCTCCCAGCGTCGCTCGCCATAATAGGGGGTGGCGTGATAGGAATGGAATTTGCGTCTATATTCAGCAGGCTGGGTGTAAAAGTCAGTGTGGTGGAATACTGTCGCGAAATTCTCCCCAACTTCGACCGCGACATAGCCAAACGCCTGCGCACGGCCATGAAACAGAACGGCATCGAAATATACACCCAGGCGGAGGTGACGCGCATAGCAGCCGGTCCGGGCGAGATGCGGCGCGTGGAATTCACAGCAAAAGGGAAACCATCGGCTATAGAGGCCGAAATGGTGCTGATGGCCACAGGCCGCAAGGCCGTGATACCCGAAGGAGCGGCCGAGGCAGGCTTCGCCATCGGGCGCCGCGGCTTCGAAGTGGACGGCAACATGCTGACGAATATCCCGGAAGTGTGGGCAATCGGCGACTGCAACGGCATCTGCCAGCTGGCACACGCCGCCACAGCGCAGGCACGTATGGTGATGGGCGAGAACGTCGACCTGTCGGTAATCCCCTCGGCGGTATTCACCCACCCTGAATGCGCCATGGCCGGACTGACTTCGGAACAGTGCGACGAGCAAAGGCGCCGCGCCGAAGAGAGCGGAACGTCGGTGCCGACCTATATCGAAAAGAAAGCGTTTTTCCGCGCCAACGGCAAAGCATGCGCCATGGGCGAGACAGAAGGAATGGTTAAGCTGATTGTAAACGCCGACACCGACCTGATTGCGGGCTGCCACATCTGCGGACCTCACGCCTCCGACCTCATAGCTGAGGCCGCACTGGCCATGTCGGCACGGCTCACGCTCGACGAGCTGCACTCCGCGGTACACGCCCATCCGTCGCTCGCCGAAATCCTCGGAAATATATAATTACAGCTTGAAAGTGAGCATCTTCCAGAGCGTAAGCGTGAAGATGCGGAGATCCATCCAAAGCGAGAAGCGGTCAATGTAGTAATTGTCGGCATCGACACGGCGCTGCATATCCTCAAGTGTAGGAGTGGCACCTCGATAGCCCCTCACCTGCGCATAGCCCGTAAGACCCGGACGCATGCGGTGACGCTTCATATAGTCGGGGATGCGCTGTGAATAATACTCCGTGTGGGCCAGCATATGCGGACGCGGACCTATGATGCTCATATCGCCTTTAAGAACATTGAGCAGCTGGGGGAGCTCGTCGAGCGAGGTGCGCCGCAGAAACCGCCCTGCCCGGGTAATACGCTTGTCGCCCGCCACCGACTGGAGTGTGTCGGCCTCGTCATTGACATACATCGAGCGGAATTTATACATATAGAACGTACGGCCGTCGAGCCCCGTACGCGCCTGACGGAAAAATACGCCTCCCGGCGAGGTAAGAGCAATCCAGAGAGCCAGAAGAATCCATACGGGAGCAAGCGCCACGATAATAATCGCGGCAAACAATATGTCGAACAAACGTTTGATAACCTTTCCCATAGATTCATTCAATCCGGCAAGCGCGTAGGGCGGATGCAAAGCCAAAAGAGGGAGAGTGTGCGTATCCCTACATATTAACGTTAATGGAATTTTAAAATTGTATGAAGAGTCGCCATCTTCAAACAAAATATGCTGTGCGGGCGCAATAATCGCCTTAAATTTCCGTATATCAATAGCTATCCTAAATAAAAAATTATGTGGCGGCGCTGAACTTCCGGAAGTTCGCCCAACGCATTCCCAAAAATCAGACAACTCAACCCCTAAAATCAAAAAATTACATGAAGAAAACATTTTCCCTCTCTCAGATTCTGCGCCACGCCGCACTGACCGTTGTAGCTCTTGCCGCCTGTGCCGGACTGGGCTCCTGTACCGACGACGATGACGACGACGGCGAAGAATTCCCCACCGAAATGCTCGGATCGTGGGAAGCTACCCGCCAGAGCATTACCATGAACGTGGAAGGCCTCGAACCCGAAACCACCTACAACGAGAATCCGCGCCACCGCCTCAATATCCGCGCCGATTTCACCATAGAGAGCCAATCGATTGACCCGCAGAACGGCACGTGGGTACGCGACTACCTCGGCCAGTGGGCCTACAACTCCTACTATGGCATCCTCGTTGTAGCACCGTCGGAAGACGAAAGGCTTGTATACAATGTGGCTTCATTAGACAACTCACGTATGGTTCTCGTCTACACCGAAAACGGCGAGACCCCTGAAGGAACGCCCTGCGTGTATTCCTATGCCACCTCCTACCGCAGAATGCAGACCAACTGAAGCGGAACCGACCCCAACCAAAACTTATTTAAAGCGATGCACGGCGCGACCGTTGCATCGCTTTTTCGTTGCATCCTGCTGTAGAACATGCGAAGGGAGAGCGAAAAATTAGCAAAATGTCAGAAATTCGACAAAATATTGCTATATTTGCAAGCGCAAACGGCAAAAAGCGCGCCATACGCCTTATCCCGATGCCACACAGCCTTATCAACAACACCACACATAAGCAAATCAACGAAACACAGCTTAGAAGCTACCACACGTCATGGACCGTTTAGACTGCATTGACAACCTTGACCGAAAAATCCTCTCGATAGTAATGCACAACGCCCGCATCCCGTCGAAAGACGTGGCCGAAGTATGCGGAGTATCAAGAGCCGCCATCCACCAGCGCATACAACGCATGACCGAGCTGGGCATAATAACAGGGAGCGGCTACAGCGTGAATCCCCAGCTGCTCGGCTACAGCACCTGCACATACATAGGTGTGAACCTCGAGCGCGGCGCGATGTACAACACCGTGGTCCCCGAACTGGAAAAGATTCCGGAGGTGACGGAATGCCACTTCACCACAGGCCCCTACACCATGCTGATTAAACTGTACGTGCGCGACAACCAGCACCTGATGGAGCTGCTCAACAGCAAGATACAGATGATTCCGGGCGTAACGGGCACCGAGACTCTCATATCGCTCGACAACTCGATACACCGGCAGATTCCGATGCGCGAACTCTAAACCGTTTCCCTCCGACCCGACTCATGATTATAGGTTTCGACGGCAAACGCGCCGTGCAGAACAACACCGGCCTGGGCAACTACTCGCGGCTACTCGTGGAAAAGATGGCAACCATCTTTCCCGACAACCGCTATCGGGTCTACGCGCCGCGGCGCCGTGAGAATCCGCGCCTGGCATCCATCGAAAAGCTCGACAACGTAGCATTCGCCTATCCTGAAAGCGGATTCTGGCGCCGGATGCCGTCGCTGTGGCGCTCGTGGGGCATAACAGACCGACTTAAAGCCGACACTCTGACGCTGTATCACGGTCTCTCGGGCGAACTGCCGCTCAACATCGGTCGAGCCGGAATTCCCTCGGTTGTAACAATCCACGACCTGATTTTCCGCCATTTTCCAGAAAACTACCGCACCGTAGACCGCCGGATATACGACTACAAATTCCGCCGCGCCTGCCTTGACGCCACACGCGTAATCGCCATATCGGAGAAGACCAAAGCCGACATTACGTCCGACTACGGCATTGACCCGGAGAAAATCGACGTGGTGTATCAGGGATGTGACACGATTTTCCGGCATCGCCCCGACGACGCCACCATAGCCGAAACAAGGCGTCTGTATGGACTCGACCGCCCATATATAATAAGTGTGGGGACGCTCGAACCGCGTAAAAACCAATTGCAGGCGGTAGAAGGTCTTGCGGCGCTGCCACAAGACCCCGACCTTCTGCTCGTAGGGCGCCGAGGCGACTACGCCCGGCGCGTGCTCGATCCCGCCATAGCACGGATGCGTCTTACCGAACGCGTGAAATTCCTTGAGGGGATACCCTTCGCCCATCTACCGGCGCTCTACGCCGGAGCGTTGCTGTCGAGCTACACCTCGCGCTACGAAGGTTTCGGACTCCCCGTAATCGAAAGCCTGAGCGTAGGCACTCCGGTAATCACCGCGACCGGCTCCTGCCTCGAAGAGGCGGGAGGCCCCGACACCCCGGCTATCGACCCCGACAGCGTGGAGCAGTGGGCTACAACCGCCATGCGGTTAATAACCGACAGAGACTATGCCATATCTGTCGGATCCAAAGGCCGCGAATATGTCGGCCGGTTCAGCCACGAAGCCATGGCACGCGGCACGATGGCCACTTATCTCGCGGCCATCAAATCCTACAGCAAACAGTAATATCATAATCCCAATGAACACAGACCTCAGCGGAAAATCGCTTCTCGTGGTGGGTGCCGGCGGCTTCATCGGCGGCTTCATCGCCCGCAAGGGGCTCGACCGCGGCATGGATGTGACCGTGGCCGTACGTGCCACGACCTCGCGCCGATACCTGACCGACAGCCGCCTGAAATTCATAGTGCTTGACTACGACGACCCCACGGCTCTGACCTGCGAAATAGAACGCAGCCCGCGCTGGGATTATATAATCTACAACCTCGGGGCCACCAAGGCTGTAAACTACGGCGACTTCCGCCGTGTGAACTTCGAGTATCTGCGCCTTTTCTGCGACATACTGAAAGAGACCAACCACGTGCCCGACCGACTGCTCTTCATGAGCTCGCTTTCGGCCCTCGGTGCAGGCGATGAGAAGGGGTACACACCGCTGTCGGAGACGACCGTGCCCCATCCCGACACCCGCTACGGCCAGTCGAAAATCCTCGCCGAACAGTTTCTGGAGCATATGGCAGGCATCCCATACATTATCTTCCGGCCCACAGGCGTCTACGGACCTCACGAGAAGGACTATCTGATGATGGTGAAGTGCATCGACTCCCATTTCGATTTCGGCGTGGGGATGAAGCGCCAGGAGCTCACTTTCATCTACGTCGACGATTTGGTCAACGCCATGTTCGACGCGCTCGCCTCGGGCGTGGAAAACCGCAAATACATCATTGCCGAACCGCGCAGCTACACCCAGAAAGAGTTCCGCAAGATTGTGGCAGAAGAGCTTGGCAAGAAGTGGGTTATACCGGTCAGACTCCCCCTGTGGGCTGCATGGGTCGTCTCGGCCATAGCCGGAAAAGTGGCACGCTGGCAGATGAAAGCATCCACGCTCAATCTCGACAAATTCCGGATAATGCGTCAGCGCAACTGGCGCGCCGACATCACTCCCGCTCAACGCGAGTTCGGATTCGCGCCCAAAATCGACCTCCGCGAGGGGATTCGCCGCACCGTAGAGGCCTATCGCAAAACAAACGACACGAAATAGTCGACCTAAAACGCACATAAAATGGCCGATACCGACAATACGCCCATGCTTCCCCACCATACTCCCTGGTGGATGTGGCTCATAATAATCCTATGCGTGGCTCCCGGACTTTCTTTTCCGCTCTTTTCCTCACTGATTCAGAGCGGTGTGCCGATGGTGCGCGCGCTCACATGGCTCTATCCGGCCTACGTGGCGCTCAGCGGATTCCTCGCGTGGCAATGCTACGGGCGGCGCACCGTGATGACATGGATTATTCTCATACTGCTTCTGCTCAGTCACGCATGCTTCTACTACCTCGCTTTCGGGAATGTGCAGATTTACTGAACACTCCTGAAGACGGCAGTGTTTTAACTTCGCGATGCTAAGAGGGTGTTTAATAATATCTGTTAAATTCCAACCGTAAGATGGCATTATGATTAATAGGGGTTAAACTCATCGCATATTTTGGCCAGTTTTGCCTTTCTCGTCAGTCGTGATGCCCGCATCACTCCTTTCTCAAAAGGCAAAACTGCCTCAAAATATGCTTGTTGCAATTTAACATCTATTATTAAACACCCTCTAAAAAAATTGCTTATGGCAAAGAAAAAACTCATAATCTCCACCGGAGCAGGGATGAGCAGCGAAAGCGGCATAGCCACCTTCCGCGACTCCGGCGGCCTATGGGAAAACTACGACGTGATGGAGGTTGCCTCGCACGACGGCTACCTCCGCAACCCCAGACTGATTCACGATTTCTACAACATGAGGCGCAAGGAACTCGTTGGAGCCAAGCCTAATGCGGGTCATCTCGGCCTCGTGGACCTCGAGCGCGACTACGACGTGTACGTCATCACCCAGAACGTCGACAACCTGCACGAACGCGCCGGCAGTTCGAAAGTGCTCCACCTCCACGGCGAACTGATGAAAGTGCGTGCCGTCGACGATGAGTCGAAAGTCTGGGAACTCCACCCCGATGCCCTCGAAACAACACCCGACACCATAATCGACGGCCACCACGTGCGCCCCCATATCGTATTCTTCCAGGAGGCCGTGCCAAACATTGAACCTGCCATACAGCTCGCCGAGGAAGCCGATATCTTCGTGGTAATCGGTACCAGCCTGCAGGTGTATCCCGCTGCGGCACTGCTGCATTACGTGCGTCCGGGCGTACCGGTTTACTACATCGACCCCCACCCCGCGGCCGTACCGGCCGGCGTGCATGTAATCAAAGCTCCCGCCACCCAAGGCGTTGAAATTCTCGCCGAGGAACTCCGCCAGAATTCATAAAAATTTACATTTGAAAATAGAACATAGTTGTCAGCATGCGTCCACAGGACGGATGTTGATAACTTTTTTTATTTCAACCCCAAAACAAAGAAAATAATGTATTTGTTTTTGTAAATTCATTTTGACTTTTTTACTAACTTTACACCCAAAAACCAACCACAAGCGAATGGAGACGCAGCCCTATCATATCCCTGCATTGCTCAGAGCGTCGGTGGATGCCCTAAACATCCGTCCATCAGGCGTATACGTCGACTGCACCCTCGGTGGAGGCGGTCACACCCGCGCCATCCTGCAGGCAATTGCCGATGCAGGAGCCACCGCCGACGGCGCGTCAGGACGACTGCTTTCGTTCGACCAGGACAGCGACGCCATCAACCGCGCCCTCGCCGACCCTGCACTCGGAGGCAATCAGCGGCTTCAGCTCGTACATGGCAACTTCCGCTATCTCGCCAACTTCCTGCGCTATTATGGTGCCGTGCAGGTCGACGGCATCCTCGCCGACCTCGGCGTATCGTTCCATCATTTCGACGACGCCGAACGCGGCTTCTCATTCCGCTTCGAAGGGCCGCTCGACATGCGGATGAACCGCGACGCACACCGGAGCGCCGCCACCCTCTTAGACGAGATGAGCCAGCAGGAGCTTACCGATATCTTCCGTCTCTACGGCGAACTCAAGCAGGCCCCGCGTATCGCAGCCGCCATCGTAAAAGCCCGCACAGAGGCTCCGGTCGACACCATTGAGCGGTTGCTTGGCGTCAGCGAGCCGTACATCAGTCCGCGCCAGCAGAAAAAGGAGCTCGCGCAGCTGTTTCAGGCCCTGCGCATCGCCGTGAACGACGAAATCGGTGCACTCCGCTCGCTCCTCGTGCAGTCCCGGCGCGTGCTCCGTCCCGGCGGTCGCCTCGCCATTATCACCTACCACTCGCTGGAAGACCGCCTGGTAAAAAACTTTCTCCGCAGCGGCAACCTCGAGGGTCGCGAGGAGAAAGACTTCTTCGGCCGCTCGCTCTCGCCCTTCCGGCTGCTTACCTCGAAACCCATCGTGCCCGACGAGGCCGAAATCGAAGCCAACCCGCGTTCGCGAAGCGCCAAACTCCGGGTAGCCGAAAAACTTCCAGAAAAAGAATAGACCTCGCCCAATCCACAGCAAACCGACAACGATCCACATCCCCACATAAAAATGGCAGATACAACCGGAAAGAAAACAAAGAAGTCCGCGCCCGGGCAGCCGCCACGCGACAGCCTGATGCTGCGCGCTCTCCACGGTCGTGTGCTCTCCACCGACTTTTTCCGACGCTACTGGTGGATTGTGCTCGGCTCGGCTGCCATGCTGATGATATACATCACCAACCGCTACACATGCCAGACGCAGATGGAGACCATCCGCAGCCTGCAGAAAGAGCTTGAAGTGGCGAAAACAGAACGCGTGCGCGCAAAATCCATCTATATGAGCCGCATACGCGAATCCTCGATGCAACATATGGTCGACTCGCTCGGTCTGGGCCTCACCATCCAGGAGCAGCCGCCATACCGCCTCGAACCTTGACCGCCACCCCTCTCCAAAACCGATCCTCACTTTCCTTCGCAAACGAAATGAACAGAAGCAACCGACATCATATCCAGTTCCGCTACGGGCTTATCACTCTGCTGATTCTACTGTTTTCGGCAGCGATAAGCTACAAGCTTTTCTCCACCACGGTAATCGACGCACCGAAGTGGAACGAGAAGGCACGCCGGCAGCTGGAGAAGGTCGACACCATAATGCCCGAACGCGGCGACATACTCTCCGACAAGGGGCAGATTCTCGCCACTAACCTGCGATACTACACCGTGCGCATCGACTTCCGCTGCGACAATTTCAAGCAGAACGCGTATCTGGAGAATATCGACGCCCTGGCCGACTCGATGGCCGCGGCATTCCCCATCCGCACCCGCCAGGAATGGCGCGAACGGCTTGGCAAGCCTGTAGCACTGCCGCGCAAGGAGCGTCCGCGCGCATGGCCGCTGATAACGCGCATCAGCTTTCTCGACCTGCAGCGGCTCAAAAGCTTTCCGTTCTTCAATATCGGCAACGCCAACAAGACGGGCATGACCGTGGAATCGGTGATGCGCCGTTCGAATCCCTACGGAGCCATGGCGCGCCGCTCGGTAGGCGGTGTGGGCCAGACGGCTGAGTGTCGCGAAATCCACGGCATCTACGGACTGGAAAAAGCCCTCGACTCGCTGCTTTACGGAGTGCCCGGTCTGGCGAAAAAAATTCCTCTGACAAAGGACATCGTAAACTGGACCGACGTTGAGCCGATTCCCGGCTACAACGTGCGCACAACTATTGACATACAGCTGCAGGACATAGTGGAAAACGAGCTCAACCGCGTGCTCGACTCCTGTTCGGCCGACTGGGGATGCGCCGTGCTCATGGACGTGAAGACCGGCGACATCAAGGCCATCTCCAACCTTGAGCGGTCGAAAAGCGGAAACGGCTACATCGAAGCTCTCAACTACGCCGTGGTAGGCTTCGAGCCCGGCTCTGTGGTGAAGCCCATATCCATGATGATCGCCCTTGAGGACGGTATAGTCAACGACCTCGAAGAGGTGATACCCATCGGCAAATCGTGGGCCTACGGCGGCGGACGCCCAATAACGGATTCCCACTTCAACGCGTCGCTGCGCGTGCGCGAGGTTATCGAGCAGTCGAGCAACATCGGCATGGCCCGCATCATAACACGCAAATACGACAAGAACCCCAAAGGATTCGTAGACCGCCTGCGGGAAATAGGATTTCTCGAACCCATGCACACCGGCATCGCCGGCGAGGTTGTACCCTATTTCAATCCCGACCCTGCGCGCGTGGACCTCTCGCGCATGTGCTACGGCTATACATCGCAGATACCGCCCATCTACACCCTCTCGATCTACAATGCCATAGCCAACGGCGGCCGCTACGTTCGTCCGCGCCTGGTGAAGGGACTGCGCACGGAAACACTCGACTCCATTCTCCCCGTGAGCTACATCCGCGACCGCATCTGCTCGGAGGAAAACGCCCGCAAGATGCAGTACATGCTCAAGCAGGTGGTATGGGGGTCGCACGGCACAGGGCGCTCCCTGAAAAACGACAAAGTGGCGCTCGCCGGCAAGACCGGCACCTGCTACAGCATCGACCCGGCCACACGCCAGTACAACAAATCGCGGAAACGCCTGGCCTTCTGCGGATTTTTCCCTGCCGACGACCCGCAGTACTCCTGCATGGTGCTCACCTACTACCCGAAGCGCAACATGTTTGGCGCGGCCTCCACCTCCGGACAGGTGATGAAGAACATAGCCGTGAAGATGTTTTCGCGCGGACTGCTCGGCAATTCGCCCGACTACTCCGAAGGGGCAAGCGGCCTGCAGCGCGCGCAACTCTACGGCTCGACAAAGCCTGGGCGACATAAATCCGTGCGTCAGGCTGCCGGCATAAAGGCGGAGAGCCATCCCGCCGCTCCGCGCAGCGTGGCCAAGGGGATGGTGCCGTCGGTGCTCGGGCTCGGGCTGCGGGAAGCCGTGGTGGCGCTCGAAGAGAAAGGCTTCAACGTGGGTTTCAGCGGAACGGGCTATGTAAAAGGGCAGGTACCGCCCGAAGGGACGCCGCTCGCCCGTGGCGGCAAAGTGACGCTTACACTCGCCCCGTAGCGTCGGCCGGGCTGCTCAAACAATAACAGAATTTCTATTCATACGACAATGAATCTGCATAACCTTCTGGACGCCATCGAGGCAAAAGCGCTTCATGGCGATACAAATAAAGAGATAACGCTCCTCACATCCGACTCGCGCAAAGCCGGCGAGGGAGCGATGTTCGTGGCCGTGCGCGGCGTGACCGTCGACGGACGCACTTTCATTCCTACGCTCGCCGGGAAAGGAGTTGCCGCCATGGTGGTGGAACAACTGCCCGACAATACCGCCTCATTTCCGGAAACCACCTTCGTAGTGGTGGAGAATTCGGCAATAGCACTCGGCCACCTTGCCTCGCGCTGGTATGGCGATCCCTCGCGCAAACTGAAACTGGTGGGCGTCACCGGCACCAACGGCAAAACCACAACCGCCACCCTGATCTACGAGATGGCGCGCCTTATGGGCTACAAGGCCGGTCTGCTGTCGACTGTGGTGAACTACGTCGACACCGAGGCCATTCATGCCACCCAGACCACACCCGACCCCATCACCATCAACGCCCTGCTGGCGCGCATGGTAGAGGCGGGATGCTCATACGCCGCCATGGAAGTGAGCTCGCACGCCGCCGACCAGCACCGCATAGCCGGACTGACTTTCGCCGGAGGAGTATTCACCAACCTTACCCGCGACCATCTGGACTACCACAAGACCGTGCAGGCATATCTTCAGGCCAAGAAATCATTCTTCGACGGACTCGGCTCCGAAGCCTTCGCACTTACCAACATCGACGACCGCAACGGCATGGTGATGCTGCAGAACACCCCCGCACGGCGCTATACCTACTCGCTGCGCAATATGGCCGACTTCCGCGGCCGCGTAGTCGAGAGCCGGCTTGACGGCACTCTCCTCGCCTTCAACGGCAACGAAGTCAACGTACTCTTCACCGGGCTGTTCAACGCCTACAACCTCACGGCCGTCTACGGCGCCTCCATCCTGCTGGGGTGGGACATGCAGACCGTGCTGGTGAACATGAGCCGCCTGGTGCCGGTAGCCGGACGCTTCCAGACCTTCCATTCCCCCGACGGAAAAGTAACGGCCATCGTAGACTACGCCCACACCCCCGACGCCGTGGTCAACGTGATTACCGCCATCCGTCAGGTGGTGGGCACGTCAGGACGTATCATCACCGTGGTGGGCGCCGGAGGCAACCGCGACAAGGGGAAACGCCCCATTATGGCCGCGGAGGCCGCCCGCCTCAGCGACGCAGTGATTCTCACCTCCGACAACCCGCGCTTCGAGGTGCCCGCCGACATCCTCGCCGACATGCTCGCCGGAGTGGCCGACAACCCAGAGGCCATGGCCAAAACCATCGCCATCGAGGACCGCGCAGAAGCCATCGCCCACGCCATAGCAGAAGCCTCGGAGGGCGACGTGGTGCTCGTAGCCGGCAAGGGGCATGAAGACTATCAGGAAGTCAAAGGTGTGAAGCACCATTTCGACGACCGCGAGCAGGTGAAGGCCGCACTCGACGCCCGTTGCTGAACCACAACAGGAAACCGACAACGCAAAAAAAACGACAAAACAAATACCACCGTGCTCGTATATCTTTTCAAATATTTAAGTGAAGCGGGAGTGCCCGGAGCGCGCCTGATGGATTACATCACCTTCCGCTCAGGAGCGGCCCTGCTGCTCTCGCTGTTCATCGCCATGGTGTTCGGCCGCCGCATAATCGACCGCCTGCAGAAGATGCAGGTAGGCGAAATCGTGCGCAACCTCGGGCTGGAGGGGCAGATGAAAAAAACAGGTACCCCCACCATGGGCGGCATAATCATCATAGTGTCGACGCTCGTGCCCTGCCTGCTGGTGGGCAACTTGAGCAACATCTACATGATTCTGATGCTTGTGGCCACAGTGTGGCTCCGGTGTCTCGGTTTCGCCGACGACTACCTTAAAAT
>UREH01000017.1 GCA_900546835.1 uncultured Porphyromonadaceae bacterium | reverse complement strand
CTTTTTAGCCACTTCCTCTGCCTTGGCAGCGTTTTTGGCTTTTTCTGCCTCAAGGCGTTCCTTGGCGGCGAGTTCTTTCTTCGATGCCATGGTGGTCTTCAGATTGTCGACTGCCTGCTGCTTTTTAGCTTTCCAGGCGTCGAAGCGCTTCTGGGCCTCGGCCTCGTCGAATGCACCTTTTTTCACACCGCCCTGAAGATGCTTCATCAGGAGCACGCCTTCGTTGGAAAGGATGCTGCGAACGGTGTCGGTAGGCTGGGCGCCTACATTTACCCAATACAAAGCCCGCTCGAAGTTGAGAGTAATTGTAGCAGGATTAGTGTTCGGATTATAAGAACCTATCCTTTCAATAAATCTACCATCTCGTGGTGCCCTGCTATCGGCGATAACAATAGGATAGAACGCATAGTTTTTGCGACCATGACGTTGCAGTCTGATTTTTGTTGCCATCTAAAATTAGATAAATTAAGTGGTTTTGTATGGTTTTGCTGTGGCGGGGGATGCATCCCTCTGCCTGAGCGGGTGCAAATTTAAGAATTTATTTTGGATTATACAATCTTTTTTCTGAATGCTGTTGCATCATGGCTAACGCTATATGCCCTACAGGCCCTGTTATTCAAAAACAGGTAAGGTGTCAGAGCGATTTGAGGTGGCGGATTGCCGCATGCGGATCCGGCGATTTGAAGACATAACTGCCGGCTACGAGAATGTCGGCCCCGGCAAGCGCAAGCTGTGGCGCCGTCTCGGGATTGACGCCGCCGTCCACCTCAATCAGGGCTTTGGAGCCGGTCGCTGAGATAAGAACCCGCAGGCGTTTGATTTTTTCTATGGTATTGCCGATGAATTTCTGTCCGCCGAATCCGGGATTCACCGACATGAGCAGTACCATATCCACATCGCCGATTACGTCCTCAAGCATTCCTACTGGGGTCGACGGATTGAGTGTCACTGCCGCTTTCATCCCGGCTTGCCTGATGGCCTGGATGGTGCGGTCAAGGTGGATACACGCTTCCTGATGCACGTTCATTATCGCCGCTCCGGCGTCGCGCACGGCTCCGATATAGTTTTGCGGTTCTACAATCATCAGATGTACGTCGAGCGGTTTTCGGGCCATTTTCCCCACCTGCGCTATTACCGGGAATCCGAATGATATATTGGGCACGAACACGCCGTCCATCACGTCGCAGTGGATCATATCGGCATCACTTGTGTTTAGCATCTCGATGTCGCGGCCTAGATTGAGAAAGTCCGCGGCAAGAATTGAGGGGGATACGAGCATGGGGTATTTTTCTTTGATGGTTCAGATTAAGTGGGGGATAGGTTTTTGCTGATGGCATATTAGCGCTTTCTCATGGCCTGCCAGCAGATGTAGGCCAGACAGAGAATCAGAAGCGCGAATCCTCCCAATGTGAGATAGTGGTTGTATTTTTCGACATTCTCCCAGAGGGTGCTCAGCGGAACGGTTTTACCGAGCCAATAGCCCAGCGCGGCCAGAATGGCGTTCCATACGCCTGCTCCAAGAGCGGTGAATGTCACAAATACTCCGAGATTCATCCTCGACAGGCCTGCGGGAATCGAGATGAGCTGACGCACGGCTGGAATCAGTCGGCCGATAAAGGTCGAGACGGCTCCGTGGCGGTAGAAATAGCGTTCGGCGTTCTCAACCTTGGTTTGGTCGATCAGGCAGGCATGCCCCAGGCGGCTGTTGGCAAAAGCATATACTATGGGGCGTCCGAGCCAAACCGACAGCCCGTAGTTTATCAGAGCGCCGACAACGGCTCCGGCAGTTGCCACTACAACGATAGCGAATATATTCATGTCGCCGCGCGTTACGGCCAGATAGGCGGCCGGTGGTACCACCACTTCCGACGGGAAGGGGAGAAATGAACTTTCGATTACCATAAACCAGAATACGAGCATGTAGCTCGCGTTCTCGATGAAGAATTCCAGAAGAAATTTTGCGCTGAAATAGTCGGATATCGCCAGCGTTATGAGGAGGTCGGTCATAAGTAACGGTTCAAAATTTTGCTTAGAGGGTCTGTGTTGCGGCCGCTCTCTGACGGGCGGCCTGATATGGTGCGACAAAGTTAAGCAAATTTCGCGAAAATGCCGTTTTCCTGCGATTTAATATATCGGCCGGCATCGTTGTATGAATTGCGGAATCAGTTGGCCTCACGCGGCTTGAGCAGCCGGGCGTAGACGACGGCTTTCTGCTCGAGCGGAAGGGGATAGGCTCGCGATGTCGACGGCATGCGCCAATGGCGCAGACGGCGTTTATCCGGTCCATAGTCGAACTCGGTGTATTCTCCTACACCGGGAGCTGCGGTTCCGGTAAGCGTCGCTATCACTCCGGCGGCTTTTTCGCCGGTGGTGGCAATGTCTGTCAGTCCGGGCATTGCCCGGAGCAACGCGTTAAGATCGACCGGTTCCACTACTTCCAGAAATTTATCGGATGCGTTGCCGCGAAGTCGCCGGATTTTATGGCAGGAGTCATTCAGTGCGATTCCTTCCCGGTTGAGCAGCACTTTTATTTCGTTGAGGTCGAAATCTTTCGTGCCCTCGACATAGAGTGCCGACGGATTGCCGTAGAATAGAAGACCCATTACTCTCCAGAAATCATTGGTCCGGTTGGGATAGTAGAAATTCATGCTCCACCGGTGGGGCTGGGGCGGGAAAGTCCCCATTATGAGAATGCGTGCATCCTGCGGAATGTAGGGAGCCCACGGATGCTGCTCTATCGGCATGTGCTGGTGGTCTGACATATGTGGCAAAATGAAATTTATTTACAAATTTATATAAGTTTTTAAACTTTTCTTATTTGTGGGTGTCTTATATTTTATATAACGTTTGATTCGAGCGAACGTTTGTTTGATACTTGAATCTGAAACCTGGATTGCAGTCGTGATTCCGGCTCACGTCACCACCAATTATTCGATGATTGGACCGTGACGTTATAAAATCGTTTTGAACAGTTACTTATTATTATAACGTTATCATTAGTGTCCACTAAAAAATCATATGAGGACTTTGAAATTGTTGATATTCAATTTGTTGTAAGTAAATTTGGCACGCAACGATTTGATTTTATCTTTGCGGTCTGTATCAGACTGTTTGAGAAATTTTCTCAGTCAAAGAAATCCCTTTATTCTGCAACTTATTGAATATCAAGCATAATTTCAAGGGTCTCTATGGTTCAGGTGAACTGAATTTATTTAATTTTTAACCACGTCCCATTTTTAGTGGACAGTAGTGTAACGTTATTTAAAACATTGAGATTATGAGAAAATATCTCGCGGAGTGTATCGGAACGATGTTTCTGGTGCTCCTTGCCTGCGGAAGTGCCGTATTGGCTGGTCCAAAAATCGGGGTGCTCGGTATCGGCCTCTGTTTCGGTCTGGTTCTGCTGTGCCTGGTGTATTGCATCGGCAATATTTCCGGCTGCCATGTCAATCCGGCTGTTTCGTTTGCCATGTGGCTGAGTGGACGTATGAAGTTCGGCGAATTCTGTGGATATGTGGTTTCGCAACTGATAGGCGCAGCCATCGGTGCCGGTTTCCTTTTCTGGATGGTCGATATGGCTCCCGGATTTGAGTTCGGCGGAATCACGGGCGACTGCAATCTGGCCACCAACGTTCTCCAGCCCGGTGCCAATGCCGGTATGGCTCTCGTAGTCGAGTGTCTGTTTACCTTCTTCTTTGTTCTTGTGGTTCTCGGAGCCACCGATTCCAAGAAAGGGTTCGGCAATCTTGCCGGTGTGGCAATCGGTCTTGCGCTCGGTCTTGTCAATATTGTAGGTATTCCCGTCGACAATTGCTCGGTCAATCCCGCACGCAGTTTCGGTCCGGCATTGTGGTGTCCTGAAGCGTGGCCTGATTTCTGGATTATGGTTGTAGGTCCCCTCGTGGGAGCTCTCATTGCGGCTCTCTGCTGGAAAGCTGTCAGCGGCTACCTGAACAACAACGCCATCGAAGGCTGATTCCTCTAAATCTTATCTTATATGCAGGCGGTGTGTCAAAACTCCATAATTTGACACATCGCCCTATTTTTCACCCGGATGGTGAGGGCGCTGTAAGAATGGTCCAGATGGTAGGAGCTTGAGGGTGAGGGCGAAGGGAGTTGACTAAGGTCAATGACCGAACCCGAACCCCTCAGGCGACGCCCCAGATGGGCTATTATGACACGCCCTCTGTTGTTATAATGGTATTTGGTAAGCGGCGCGGCCGCTTAGTCGTTGAAGTCGCTCTCGTCGAAGTCGAAATCGTTGTTGTCGGGATCATCGTCGAAGTCGTCGACTGAGGCGTCCATGTAGATCTGGTCGGTGAACGCCGCCAGGTCGCGGCCTTCGCGTTTGGTGGGTCGTCCGAGGCCTTTCCTGCGGTCGATGAAACCGCTTATGCGGATTACGTCAAGCAGGTCGTATTGTTCTTTTGGCGTTATATTTTCCATATATTCAGGCACGAGCCGTGCGCCCAGCCGGTTTTCGGTCAGCGCCTTGACGCGGAAGAAATAGGTCACGGGCGGTTTGCGCACCAGTACCACGTCGCCCACTTTAATCATTCTTGATGGCTTGGCCGCGACATCGCCTCCAGGGGTGCGAAGCATCACCCGCCCCTTTTTGCAGCTGTCGGTCGCCACGGTGCGCGTCTTGAAGATGCGCATCGCCCATATCCATTTGTCGATTCTTACTTCGGTTTTCATTTGTTGTTGAAATCGCACATCGCCGTCTGCAGGCCCGCCAGAACGAAGGTTTTTATGGCGTCGACGGCAATCTCGGTGCGCTGCGGCAACCGCTGACGCTCGTCGAGCGTAAACTGCCCGAGCACGTAGTCAATCTGGCATCCGCGTGGAAAATCGTTGCCGATACCGAATCTCAGACGCGGATATGCATCGCTTCCGAGCATAGCGGCGATATTTTTCAGCCCGTTATGGCCGGCGTCGCTTCCTTTCGGTTTGATGCGGATTGCTCCGAAAGGGAGGGCGATGTCGTCGACCAGCACCAGCAGATTTTCAATGGGAATATTCTCCTTTGTCAGCCAGTAGCGCACGGCATTACCGCTGAGGTTCATGTAGGTCGACGGTTTAAGCAGTACGACTTGCTTGTTTTTCACTCTTCCGCGCCCCACGTCGCCATAGCGCTCGGTGGAAAAAGAAATATTGGATGCCTCGGCAAAGGCATCCAATATTCTGAATCCTATGTTATGGCGGGTACCCTGATATTCCTGTCCGATATTTCCGAGACCCACTATAAGATATTTCATCCTATAAAACTGATTTCATTACGTAGGAAATGAGTTGGGGGCAGGCTGCCCGCATCTCTTTATTTTCCGGCGGCGGCAGCTGCTGCGGCACCGCGGGCGGCGCGAGTGAGCTGAACGGCGCAGACAACGGCTTCCTTGGGCGATACGAGTTCCAGACCTTCGAAGTGGAGTTCGCCAACCTGAAGGGTCTTGCCCAGGCCGAGGTGGTCTACGTTGATGACCAGACGCTCGGGAACGTCGGTATAGAGAGCCTTGACTTTCAGTTTCTTCATCGAGAGGGTGAGCTTACCGCCGGCTTTAACGCCTTCGGCGTGGCCTTCGATCTTCACGGGCACGGACATAACCACGGGCTTCTTGTCGGTGACTTCGAGAAGGTCGATGTGGAGGATATTGTCCTTTACAGGGTGGAACTGCACCTCGCGGAGCACGGCCATCTTCTTGCCGCCGTTGTAGGCGAGCTCAATTGCGAAGATGTCGGGGGTATAGATGAGTTTGCGTACGGCTTCGTTGGTTACGGTGAGGTCGGTGGTTACGATGCCGCGGCCGTTTTCGATTTCAACGATTTTTTCGCCGGGCTGAAGTGTGCCTTTGTAGGGGAGCTCGAAAGGCTCGCCGCCGTTGAGAACCACGGGAATTTTGCCTTCGTTGCGGAGGGTCTTTGCGGCTTTCTTGCCCAGTTCTACGCGGGGCTCGGCTGTAAGTTGGTAAGTTTTCATGTTGCGGTTAAATAACTGTGTTACTCAAAATTAAACTGTTAATTTCCCATCACACTGGGTTTGCCTGAGGATGCTTTTCCCCTAAGCGACCGCAAAGTTAACACTTTTCGCCTTAATTTCCAATTTTTATAGTAGGGTGCAAAAAAAAGAACGGGGCCTTCACAGGTGCCGTTCTCTCCATTCATCACATTATGCTTACAATTAAGTGCTCTTGTGTGTATGGGTTATTTTTTATGTATATGGCGGCACGAGTGCCGTCGGGTCAGTAGCGGCCTTCTACAATGGGCCAGTCGATAATGTCCCAAAGCGCGTTGAGCGCGTCGGCACGCCGGTTCTGATAGTCGAGGTAATAGGCATGTTCCCAGACGTCGAAGGTCAGAATAGGGGTGAGTCCTTTGGTTATGGGGTTGCCCGCGTTGCCCTCCTGCGTTATGAACAGTTTTCCGTCGTTGTCGCGGCTGAGCCATACCCAGCCCGAGCCAAACAGTTTGACGCCCGCGTCGACGAATTCCTTTTTGAAATTCTCGAACGATCCGAAATCGCGGTCGATGGCCTCGCGCAGTTCTCCTTCAGGTTCGCCGCCGCCGTCGGGCGAGAACGAGAAGAAGTAGAATATATGGTTCCAGGCCTGAGAGGCGTTGTTGAAAAGCGGCCCCTTGGCGTCGTGGATTATCTCTTCGAGCGGCAGGTCGGCAAATTCGGTCCCTTCGATAAGGTTGTTGAGGTTGTCGATGTAGGCTTTCTCATGTTTTCCGTAATGGAAATCCACCGTGCGTCGGCTTATGGCCGGTTCCAGTGAGTCGGCGGCGTAAGGAAGTTGAGGCTGGTTGTATTTCATAGTTGTAGCTTTGAAGTTAATTCTATCAGCAAAACACACCGCAGGGATATGTGGTTTACCTAATGAGTTATATTTAGCGTATTTTAATGAGGATTTATCGACCGGCCTTACGGTAATCCTATGGGAGATAAACGGAATTTTAACATTGTTATGTCAATTTCACTTAATTCGGCAGGCCTTTGGCTAAATATGTTTAAGGTCGTCCCGAAAGCATATGAAGGAATTGAACTTTTGCGTTAATTTGAAGTCGAATTGGTTAGCGATTCACATTAAATGTTAATCTCGGACGATGCTCCGCTACGTAGGCAGTGTTGTTCCGAAGCATATTCAAATCACGTTATGAAACTATATTCCAAAATCATTCTCTCGGCCTGCGGTGCATCTGTGGCAAGTGCCACTCTCACTGCCATGGCCATTAATTCCGTTCAGTCTCATACCGAGACTCCGGAGATTGCGACGGCGGCATCCGCGGGTGCCTCCGGAGGGCTTTTCACAGTCAGCAATTCGCTTACTCCTCCCACGGATTTCACTCATGCCGCCGAAAGCACGATCAATGGCGTTGTGAGCATCAAGAATTACGCTTCGGCTCCATCGCGGCAGATGCAGGGGCAGGGCGGCGACTTTTTCTCCGACCCTCTATATGAGTTCTTTTTCGGTGCGCCGCGACGCCAGCAGCCGCGTCAGCAGCGCCGCCAGGAAAAACCGCAGGAGCAGGCCCGCGGTCTCGGCTCGGGTGTCATAGTGGCTTCCGACGGATATATTGTAACCAACAACCATGTAATTGAGGGCGCAGACCGTCTTGAGGTGACACTCAACGACAACAGCATCTATAACGCCACTGTGGTGGGTTCCGATCCCGCTACCGATGTGGCACTTCTGAAAATCGACGCAAAGAATCTTCCGGTGATTCCTATCGGCGACAGCGACGCACTTCGTGTAGGCGAATGGGTTTTGGCCGTGGGTAATCCATTTGGTTTTACATCTACCGTCACCACCGGTATCGTCAGCGCCAAGGCACGCAGTGTCGGTCAGGCGGCCATGGGTCGCCCGATGGGTATCGAAAGCTATATCCAGACCGACGCAGCCGTAAACCCGGGCAATTCCGGCGGTGCACTGGTCAACGTGAAGGGTGAACTGGTCGGCATCAACACCGCCATCTATTCCCAGACGGGCAATTATGTAGGCTATTCGTTCGCCATCCCTTCGTCGATGGTTACCAAGGTGGTCAACGACATCCGGCAGTTCGGTGCCGTGCAGCGGGCTGTTATCGGAGTGGCATATCAGGAACTTACTCCTCAGCTTGCCAAGGAGAAGAATATCACGGCTGTCAACGACGGCATTCTTGTCGGCGAGGTGCAGGACCGCTCGGCGGCTCTCGAGGCCGGTATCGAGGTGGGTGATGTTATCGTGGCCATCAACGACGCTCCCACGCATACTGCGGCACACTTGCAGGGCGAAATTAGCAAGTACCGCCCGGGCGACAAGATAAAGGTGGAGATTGTGCGCGACAATGAGCGGAAATCGCTCGACGTTACGCTCCGCAACTCGCAGGGTGGCACAGCCCTTTCGAAGGCCGACGATTTTTCCGCCCTCGGTTGCGCTTTCAAGGAGCTGTCTGCCGATACGCGCCGTCAGCTCGGCGTGGCAGGTGGCGTGCAGGTGTCGGGCTTAACGTCCGACGGCCTTTTCCGACGCAGCGGCATCAAGGAAGGTTTTGTAATACTTGATATCAATGGCGTCCGCATCGCCTCGGCCGACGATGTAGAGAAGGTCTACAAGGAGATAATGGCCTCCGGAGCCTCCGACCGCGTGATGTTTATCTCCGGTATTTATCCTACCGGACGCAAGGTGTATTATGCCGTCGATCTGAGCGGCAACGGCGCGGACGACTGACGCGTCGACACCACAAAAAGAAACGAGGGGCTGAACCGTATACGGTTCAGCCCCTCGCTGTATAAAAAAGCCGCATCAAAGGATGCGATGAAACTCCGAATGACAGGTTTTGAGCTCCCTCCGCGCTTTGTAATCCGCCTGGCCGGGGCTGTAAAGCCTCTCCGGCTGCGGCAATCGGAATCACCGCCGGGGCCCGCCATCGCGCGTCGGGTTTGTCTCGGCATTTCATAAAAATTTGATGAGTTTCCCAATCAACTTTGATGCGGCAATATTTCAAAACGTATACCGGATTGGATTCTCTATGTCGGCCTCCGGTGTCTGGCAGGGGGCTCTCCCCGCTGCTTCCTTTTGCTTTTATAACGCAAATTTAAATCTTTTGGTTCTATTCTGCAAACGTTGGGTGGGTTTATTTGCGCGTTTCAGCGAATGCAGAAGCCACATCGGCCTCTATGCCAAGGTTATCACAGTGATTCCTGCTCCGCCGAATTGCGGGTGCTCATCGCGGTACGACGCCACTCCCGGAGTGGTGTCGAGGGCCTGACGGATGGCCTGACGGAGAGCCCCTGTGCCGGTGCCGTGGAGAATCCGCACTTCTCCCTGGTTGAACTGAATGGCATCGTCAAGAAAATATGTAACGGCCTGAAGAGCCTCGTCCACACGCATGCCGCGCACATCGAGCTCACGCTTGAACTGTAGCTGTTTCTGCCTGATGGCCGAAGTAGTCTGTTCGCTTACGAACGATGCCGCACCGGCGGCCGTCGCCGGTCGGGAAAGGGTGGGGGTCAGGCGGCTCAGTTTCACGCTGGTTTTCAGTTGGCCGAAAGCCACCATGGCATTCTGACCCTGCAGATCGATGATGGTGCCGGGAGCGCCCTGTCCGTCGAGTTTTACGAAATCGCCTATGGCAAGAGGTTTCGCCGCTGCCGAGGCGCTGGTTTGCTTCGGGTTCTTCGCTTTGGGCGCTTTTTTCAGAAGGGTATGGTCGGCTGCGGGAGTTTCCGAGGCCAGTCGCTGGCGCTCTTTCTGCATCTCGGCGCGGGCTGCGCGTGTCCGTTCCTTATCCGCCTGGCTCTCGCGAATTTCGCGTATGGTGCGTTCGATTGTTGCGTTGCTCCCTTCAAGTATCTTCTTCGCTTCCTCCTTTGCTTCGGCGAGAATGGTGCGCCTGTTGGCCCGCAGAGTCTCAGCCTCGTTTTCGTAGCGCTCGAGTGTCTGCTCTATTTTCTTCTCTTTCTGGCGGATCTGCATGCGCTTGTTCTCCCAGTAGCGTTTGTCGCGGGCAATGTCGAGAAGATATTTGTCGAGGTTCACATAGTCGCTTCCCACAATCTCCGCGGCTTCGTCGATGATATCTGCCGGCAGTCCGGATTTACGGGCTATCTCGATTGCAAACGAGCTCCCGGGCTGTCCGATGGAGAGCCGGAACAGCGGACGCATCTTCTGGCGGTCGTAGAGCATGGAGCCGTTTGTCAGGCCGGGAGTCTCCGACGCGTAATGTTTCAGATTCTGGTAGTGTGTTGTCACGATGCCCCACATATGCCGGTCGTTGAATGCATGGAGGAGAGCCTGGGCGATTGCGCCGCCAATCTGAGGCTCCGTGCCACCTCCGAATTCGTCTATGAGGATAAGCGACGACTCATTGCCTCCGAGCAGCACGCGCATATTGCGCAGGTGGGAACTATAGGTCGAAAGGTCGTCGTCAATCGACTGGTCGTCGCCGATGTCGATGAAGATGCTTTCGAAAATACCCATACGCGAATTTTCGTAGACCGGTGGGAGCATTCCGCACTGCATCATGTACTGAATGACACCCACGGTTTTCAATGTCACCGACTTGCCGCCGGCATTCGGCCCCGAAATCACCAATATGCGGCTCTCAGGGGTTAGACGTATGTCGAGCGGAACGATTTCTTTGTTCTGCCGGCGCAGCGACTGCAGCAGTCCCGGATGAACGGCATGATACCATTCCAGGGCTTCCCGCATTTCGATATGAGGCAGCGTGGCGTCGCAGTCGCGCGCCATGCGTGCTTTGGCGGCAATAAAATCAAAATGCCCGAGAGTATCGTAACTGCGGAGTATCGCCGGGATGTCGGGGCGTATCGAGGCCGTGAACTCCTGGAGGATGCGCGCTATCTCGCGCAATTCCTCTATTTCAAGTTCGCGTGTACGGTTGTTGGCTTCCACCACTTCGGCCGGTTCGATATAGCATGTCTTGCCGGTAGCCGATTCATCGTGTACGATGCCCTGGATCTTCCGTTTATGCATCGGCGCTATCGGCAGCACGAGGCGCCCGTCGCGGATGGTGGGGGCGGCATCTTTGTCGAGCATTCCGGCTTCGGCGGCCGATGCCATTACGCGCCGCATTATGGCTCCCACCGAGCCGCGCACTCGCTGAAGCTCGCGACGGATTCTGCCGAGTTCGGGCGAGGCGGTGTCGAGCATCTCGCCTGTGTCGTCGATCAGGCGCCCTATAGTCTTCAGAATCGAGGGGAAACACTCGATGTCACTGCAAAGCTCGCTGAGACGCGGAAATGCTGGCGTTGCTTCGTCGGATGTATGCGAGGAGAAAAAAAACGCGACTTCGGCGGAACTGACGAGCGTCTGGCGCAGGCGATGTAGTTCCTCAAGAGTAAGCGAGGCGCCCTCCACGCGGCAGCGCATCAATGCCGGTGCCACATTGTGTAGACCACCCAGCGGGAACGCTTCCCCCGAGGTGAGAATCGAGAGCATCTCTGCGGTTCGTTCCAATGCGAGGATTATCTCCTCCGGATCGGTGGAAAAACGCATTGCCTCAGCATACTCTTTCCCTTTTTCTCCGGAGCAGTTTGCCGACAGTTCATGCCTTATGGCAGTGAAACCGATTTTATCTTCAAATGTTTCAGGATATATCAATGGTGCGTCCGATTTTATTTTGGAGTGCAAATTTAGCCAATCTTCGGGGATTTATTATTAACTTTGAAATGCTAATATTGTTGTAATATCGACTTATAAGTAACTGGTCGGAATTATTTTGATAATTCCGTGGAAATATTGAAATAATCAAATCAGTAAAGTATAAAATGATTCTGAACAGTTACTTGCTACAATGTAACGGTTTATAACAGTTAAATAACCGGTCGAAATTATTCTGAACAATTACTTATTAATATATTATGTCAAATTGGATTACTGCTCCCTTCGAAAGTATCGAGGGTGAAAATCTGGTTATGTGCACGGTGCGTACCGACGTGAGCCGCTTCCGCGAGAATCCGCGTTTCAGGTTTCGCGTAGAGGTGGAATGGCCTTATGAGCCGGCGGCAGGCGGTATGCCGCCTGAGAGTCTCGGTCATGAGCTTGAGGCTGTGGCCGACGCTCTGCAGAGTGTGCTCAAGGCCGACCCTGTGGCGGTGCTGACGGGTATCTACACCGGCAACGGCAGCCGCACGATGGTATTCTATACGCTGAGTCTCCATATTTTCCAGCGTAAGTTCAACGAGGCTCTGACCGATTTCCCGGCTCTCCCGCTTGAGTTCGAGGCTTTTGAGGACCCGGACTGGGAGGAATATGGTTCGATGCTCTCTCAGGTGCGCCGTGTCGACGATGAGCTCGACAGCGGGGAGGTCCCCGACGTATACGAATCCGACGACGCAGATGAATCCGACTGATGCCCAATGATTTCCTGATTATTAATTGTAAAACGACTTATAGATTATGGTAATTCAACGTTGGCAAACCGTATGGTTGCTTATGGCGGCAATCCTGGCCGCAGTATTCTGCTTTGTTCCGATGGCTTCGATAGCCGACGATATGTCGCCTGAAAGCGCGACTTTCCTTCGCCCGGCCGATATCCCTGTGCTGTTTGTGGTCGACGGGGTGGTGGCACTCCTTCTTTTCATAGCCATTTTCCTTTATAAGAATACGGCCCGTCAGCGCACCGTTACGCTTGTATCGATGCTTCTTATCGTGGTCGTAATGGTTACGGAAGTTTGCTACCTCCTTTCGTGGGGTGCTGGCGCAGGCACGAGGGTCGAGTGGCTCGGAAGCATTTTCCTGCTTCTCGGGGCTTTGGTTTCGGCGGTACTGGCCTATCGTGGCATCCGTCATGACGAACGTCTGCTCCGCGCTGCCGACCGGCTGCGCTGATGCTCAGTTCAGCGGCAGAGTAAGCACAAACTGCGCCCCGAGCGTATATTTGGTGTTTACGGCCAGAGTGCCTCCGAGCATATCGGCGAAATGACGCGCTATGGAGAGCCCGATGCCGATACCCTGACTTGATTTGTTGATTTTTACGAAGCGGCGGAATATGTATTCTGCCGCTTCGGGCTTTATTCCGATACCGGTGTCGGTCACTCGAATGTATACGCACCCGTTCTCATTGTCGACGGTATAACCCAGAGAAATCTCTCCCTCTTCGGTGAACTTTGCGGCGTTGGAAAGAAGCTGAATCAGGATGCGCATCAGGCGTCGGGAATCTGTGTTGAGCGATATGTCGGGAAGGTTGTTCTCCAGCCGGATGCTCACTCCCGGGTTGAGTTTATGGCGGACGGAATCAACCGCGGCCTCGCAGATAGGCCGGATCAGCTCACGTTTGAATATCAGTTTCACGTTGTTCGTGTCGATTTCCGACAGGTCGAGCACATCGTTGGCGGTTGTCTTGAGCAGTTCGGCATTGAAATTCACAATATCTGCGAAATGGCGCAGATAGGGCTTGTCGTTGGCTTCCGAGCAGTCTACAATCAGATGGATGTATTCCGTTATTATGTTGAGCGGCCCGGTCACTTCGCCGCTCATGTTCTGAATGAAGTCGGTCTTGATGTGGTAGGCCGCCTCCGCATCGTCGCGGGCACGCATCAGGTCGGCCTGAGCCAGCCTGAGATTTTCGCTTTCAGCCTGCAGTGCGGTGTTGGATGCTGCAAGATGTCGCGCGAGTTTGCGCGAATGGATCCAGAGCCAAAGTGTCAGCATAAGAAGTAGGAGTAGAATTCCTGCCGCCACTATGCCGATTATAGCCATGCGCCGTTCGAGAGCCATGGATTCACGGTTGTGCTGGGCGCGCATCTGGTTTATGTCGTATACAAGCTGCAATTCCTTGTACTTCTCCTCATTGCGCTGGCTCAGAGTGTTTTCAAGCATTGTATTGTAGTCGCGCGAAGCCTTGAGGAGCGTTTCGTGGTCGCCGGTATGTTCGGCTGCTGTGATGGCCATTTTGAGCATCTGCCGGCGGCATGACGCGTTATAGGGATAGTCGATGGCCTGTTTCAGCAATTCGAGCGCTTTGTCGTATTGCTGCCGGTACATGGCGTAATATATCTGCGGGCGGAGCGATATGCGGTTGGTTGTGGCGGCTGTGGAATCGGTTGCCACAATATCCATCACTTTCCGGTAATAATCTTCTATGTCTCTTTTGGAAAGATGTGGATAATTGGCAAGGAGCCTTGTGTAGGCGATATAGCGGTTGGCATCGTACGAACGGTATTTGCGCCGGAGGCCCGTGCGGCCGGATTCAAGGTCGTCGATGCTTTTCAGAAGCTTGGTGTCGGCGTTGATGGCTTTTGAATACTCTTCGTTGTTTGTATAGGCCATGGCCGCCTGCACGTAGTAGATGTTGCGTAGAGATGTCGCTTCAGGCCGTAGGTTTTCAATTAGCCGTCCCAGTCGGTCGAGATATTTCGATAGAAGGTTGCCTTGCGAGGATTCCCCGATATACAGACTTATGGCATGCAACAGAACGATACTGCGGTATACGTCGGTCTCGTTGCCGGCATTGGCCTCCCGCAGAAGCTTGCGAAGTTGGGTCTCCCGTTCTTCCGGAGTGCTGTAGCGCACACTGTATAGATTCTTCATCATGGCGATGAAGGTAAGCGTCTCCTTGCGGTCGTCGCTGTCGGGGAAGCGTGAGGCCAGCTCCATGTCCAGATTCAGCAGGGAGTCGTTTTTGAAATGGTTGTTTGCCAGATTCCTTACGCCGTCCAGCCCCACCGCCGTATTTCCAGACCGGAGCGCGATTTCCACAATTTTTCTGCCTGTTTCATCGCGATGGCCGCGACCCGAAAGGTCGTAGATATCGATCAGAAGCGCGAGGCTGTCGTTTGCGGTTTTGGCATTCAGGAGAACTCTCTGCAGGCTGTCGGCCATAATCGCCGATCGGGCCGGCGTATTGGTTGCTGCCTGTAGAGCGGAATCAGTGGGCGTCAGCAGCGATATGGCGGCAGTCAGTGCGCATATCAGTTTATTACGGCGTTTCATTGTCGTGGTGAGGGTTCGTTGTGGATGGTTTCAGGTCGTTCAGTCGTCTTTGTCGGTGCGGCATATTGAGGTGAACCGGCAGAGGCGGCAATGCGATATATCGTCGGTACATCTGAACGGCTCGTCGGAAAAAAGTTCGTTGAGATGACCTATGAGCAGTCTGTTGAGTTGCGGGGAATAGTCGCGGTAGTCCAGGATTCTCCATTTCGTCGATCTGGGCATCTGTTTGAGGGCGATGTCGCTTTCGGTCTGCGGTCTGAAGGGCGCCACACGGATTTTGTACGGGCCCACAGGCTCAAGCATAAGGCGACGGAGGGAATACAGCGACAGAGAAATCGGCTCGCCGCAGTTTTTTCTTGCCGCATATGCCTGGGCATACAGCATGAGCTGGAGCAGCCCTTTGGATTTGTAGTTTGTGAAGACCGATTCGAGGTCCTGGGCTTCGTCGGAGTCTCCTCCTGTCTTATAATCGACTATGCGCAGGCGCGGGGTGCCGTCGGAATCCGGCACGCGGTCCACCCGGTCGATCCGGCATGTGAAATTGAATGTCATGGAGTTGCCCGTGTCGTCGGTCAGGGTCAGAGGCCCTTCTTCCCCCTTGCCCCATTCGCCGTGTAGATACACGAAAGGGGTAAGGTCGCGGTCGCGTTCCAGCGTTTTCCGCACATACTGTGCCACGATGCTCCCTGTCAGTTTGTTTTGCCCGGAGAGCGAAAAGTCGAGTCGGTCGTCCGGGAGGTTGAGGAAGTTTCTGTTGATGGCCCGCGTGGTCAGCACCTGAATGGTCCGGTCATTGAGGTTCAGGAAGCCGTCGATGGTCGATGCTTCCACAAGTACGCCGTTGGGCGAATCCTTCAGCAGCGAGCCGTATACATTCTCAAGCACTTCGTGCACTATCGTGCCGTAGGTGCTCTCGTCTATCCATTCCGTGGGCTGGTCCTCGCGCGAATAGCCTGCCACATACTGCAGATAGAACGACATGGGGCAGCTCAGATACTGATTTATGCGGCTGGCCGACAGATACAGCGCGTCGGGACCGCTCGTGCGGTAGCGGTCGAGATGCCGCCGGATGCTCTCGTTTTTTTCCACGGTAAATGCGGTCTCTTCCGGATTGTGCATCCGGTAGGCATATGTCGAGCGCCTGAATCCTTGCGGCCTGTAAATGTGCTCAAGCTGGTGGATATAGCGCGAGGGCTGTGTGCGTCGGCCGGTTGCGCGGGCGTCGTAGAGCAGATACACGTGGTGTGCGCGCGACATCATGCGGTAGAACCGGTAGGCGAATATTGCCTCTTGTTCGTCGGGGGTGGTAAGCCCGAATGCACGCCGCAGTACCGGGGGGATGAACGAAGCGGTGAATCGTACGCGCGGAAATACACGTTCGTTCAACGAAGGTATGATCAGAGTGTCGAAATCGAGTGAACGGGCTTCGAGCACACCCATTATCTGCAGACCGATGAGCGGCAACCCCTCGAATGATATCATCTCGCCTTGCACTATGCGGTCGGCGAGTGTGAATGCCGTTGTCTTGTCTATCGGCGCGTCGGGGGGGAGATATATTCCGCAGAATCCCTTCAGGCGGTCGATGGCTTCGCCGTAGGCTTGCAGAAAAGCATGCTGAACGGCATTGGCGTCGTTCGGCCCATCCGCAACCCGAATCGTTTCACGGGGGGAATCATCATCGAAATCAGTTTCATCGGCCGGGGTGGAGACCTTCTTCTGTGAATCTGCGCCGAGGGCGGTTTCGAGCCAGCGAACAACCTCGTGCTGGTAATCGAACGCTTCTCCGACTGCCAGGCGGTCGGGGAGGGGTGTGAATATCGGAAGCAGTTCTCTGCGTTCGTCGTTCTCTTCGAAAAATGATTTCGGCACCGAAATGAGGTGGAGGGTCTGAAGGGCGAACAGCGCGTGAATGCAGGCGTCGAGCGAGCGTTCCTGCACAATCGGGTTGGAAAGTACCCTCGCCACGTCGTCGGCAAAGAAGGTCTTTTGCCCGTTGCATGTCGATGTATGGCGCTGCATCAGCGCGATGTCGCGTAGCAGACCTGCCGCCGCCGTATTGCGCAGCTTGTAGCCCATGGTGATGTTCAGTTTGCCGATGTCGTCGGGAAGCGAACTGAGCAGTGGCGTCAGCAGATTTTCTTCCGGCAGCACGACGGCAGTGTCGCGCAGCAGGTTGTCTTCTGCATTTGGGTCGGCTCCTCCATCCGTCTCGTGGATATGTTTCAGACGTTGCGCTCGGATTTTCTCCAGCAGTTCGCCTACGGCTTTGGCCTGCCCGACACGCGAAGGCACCCCTATTGCGTGGATGGGTGGAAAATTCTCCACGGGCGGCACGCATGGATAGAGCGAAGGGAGCATTTTTGAATATCGTTCCACGGTGCGCGCTCCATCCGACCGGTGGTCGCCTCTGAAAGCCGGCGACGAGAGGTCCCAGTAGAAATCGGCAAGCGGGGTGCCGTCGGGATGCCGCAGGGTCTGCATCCGCTTCATTATCGCCAGCTGGGCATTCGTTATGGTATCGAAGCCTGTAAACACATATCGGCGCCATCTGAAGTCGGGAGCGCCCATCCCTTTTATGGCGGCTACGGCGCGGCGCACCGACATCCCCGGCGAGTGCAGTCCCGAATGTTCCAGGTGCTCTATGAAGCTGCGGTAAACTTCGCCAAGCACCTGCCATATTCTTAGAAAGCCCTGTGAGGCCTTGTGGTTGCCTTCGGAGTCGTGTGGTCCGATATGATTCCAGAACCGCTCTACATCGGCGCGCAGGTTTGTAGTGTCGAAATAGTGGCCCAGTACCTCAATCTGTTCGGCAGTAAGATAGTTGGATGATATTTCTTTGAGGCGCTCTACGTTGGAGAATATCTTCTCCGGATCGGCCAGAGCATGATCCACGTCGTCGAAGTCGTTGAGCAATACGTCGGCCCACTGTATGAACCGGTTGAAATCAATCGAAGAGGCGGCTTCGGCTCCGGCTCCCGCTCCGACTACGTCGCGGTATACGCCGAAAAGGATGAACACCATCTCCATGCGGTCGGCGGCCATGCTGTTTTGCGAGAAACTCTCGGTGAAATCCACTATGGTCGTCGTTTCCGGTAAGATAATCCTTCGGCCTTCCTTTTGGGCTTCCGCGCGCATATAGTCCGTGAAATACACTGTGCTGCGTCGGTTGGGAAACACAAAACATGTATCCACGAGCGTGTCGCTCTCATGGTGCAGATATGTCCGGGCTATTGATTGCAGAAAGGGTTTCATGGCAGAAGGCTTCGGTCGGAAGAATTACACGTTTGGCTCGAAGAGGGTTATACGCCCGGATTCGAGCGTAGGTGCCACAGCGATGAGTCGCTGATTTGCCGAGCCTCGGAAAATCAGGTGAACATCCCGCTGCGCCTCTATGAACGGTCCGTCGACAACCACATCGATCCATGGCAGCAGGGCGCGGGCATCCGGCATTTCGAGCAGTTGTTCCATCAGGAAACCGGTATAAAGCCATATATCATAGCCTCGCTCCCGCAGACGTCTGGCCAGCGGAAGCACTTCTTTGGCATGATAAATCGGGTCGCCTCCGGTCAGGGTTACGTTGAACCCGTTGGCCTCGACTTCCTCCATAATTCTGTCTACGCTCAGCTCCGTGCCGCCGTTGAAATCCCACGACTGCGGATTGTGGCAGTTCGGGCAATGGTGGTCGCATCCGGCCAGATAGATTGATGTGCGAAGTCCCGGGCCGTCGACCGACGTGCCCGGGATTATATCCAGAACCTTCATAAAGGTATGTACATTAGTGTGTTGGCTTTATAATTCCATCGCATTGAAGGGTGATGCGGTTACTTGTGGACCACGCGGTCGGCCAATTCGGCGAGTTTCGCCGAATTCCATCGGTCGGTAGTGCCTACGAGATAGCCGGTGATGCGCTGGAGTTTGTCGATATGGCGGCTGCCGCAGGTGGGACATACTTCAAGGTCCTCCTGGGCGTCCTCATATCCGCAGTCCATGCAGCGGTTGCGGTTGTGGTTCACCGAGCAGTAGCCTATGTTGTTGCTGTCCATCAGGTCGACAATGTCGGCGATTGCCTGCGGGTTGTGGGTGGCATCGCCGTCGATTTCCACATAAAATATGTGGCCGCCTCGGGTCAGTTCGTGGTAGGGACCTTCGATTTTGGCTTTATGGCGCGGCGAACATTTGTAGTATACCGGCACGTGGTTTGAGTTCGTATAGTAGATTTTGTCGGTGATGCCGGGAATGCTGCCGAAGGTTTTGCGGTCTTTCGTGGTGAATTTTCCGGAAAGGCCTTCGGCGGGAGTGGCGAGAACCGAGAAGTTATGGTTGTAGCGCTCGGAGAATTCATTTGCTTTGGAGCGCATATGACTTACGATGCGCAGACCCAGGCGCTGGGCGTCCTCCGACTCGCCGTGGTGCTTGCCTACGAGTGCAATCAGACATTCGGCCAGGCCTATGAATCCGATGCCGAGTGTTCCCTGGTTGATTACGCTCTCGATGGTATCGTTGGGAGCGAGGTTTTCGGCTCCGTTCCAAAGGCGCGACATGAGCAGGGGGAACTGCTTCACAAGGGCCGTCTTCTGGAAGTTGTAGCGGTCGCAGAGCTGACGCGCCGTGATTTCAAGCAGGTCGTCCAGACGGGTGAAGAAGCGTTCGATGCGCTCGTCCTTGTCCTGTATGTTCATACATTCGATGGCCAGTCGCACGATATTTATGGTGGAGAAGCTGATGTTGCCTCGGCCAATCGATGTTTTCGCTCCGTAGCGGTTTTCGAACACGCGGGTGCGGCATCCCATGGTGGCTACCTCGTGCTCGTAGCGGCGTGGGTCGTCGGCGCGCCAGTCCTCATGCTGGTTGAATGTGGCGTCGAGGTTCACGAAGTTGGGGAAGAAGCGCCGTGCGGTCACCTTGCAGGCCAGACGGTACAGGTCGTAGTTGGGGTCGCTCTCGCGGTAGTTCACGCCGGTTTTCTTTTTCCAGATCTGGATGGGGAAGATGGCTGTGGCGCCGTTGCCTACGCCTTCGTAGGTGGAATGGAGGAGTTCGCGGATCACGCAGCGGCCCTCGGCCGAGGTGTCGGTACCGTAGTTGATCGAGCTGAACACAACCTGGTTGCCGCCGCGCGAGTGGATGGTGTTCATATTGTGGATGAAGGCCTCCATCGACTGATGCACGCGGCTTACAGTGCAGTTTATGGCATGCTGTATGGCGCGTTCACGGCCCTCCAGGCCTTCAAGCGATTTGCTGATGTAGTCGTCGAGCGGTGCGTTGTAGGCGTCGCTCAGGTCGAGGCCGGTTATCTGCTCGGCTTTCTTGAGTTCCTCGATGAATGAGGAGCGCACGAACGGAGCGAGATAGAAGTCGAAGGCGGGTATGGCCTGACCGCCGTGCATCTCGTTCTGCGCGGTCTCCAGCGATATGCATGCGATTACGCTGGCGGTCTCTATGCGCTTGGCGGGGCGCGATTCGCCGTGGCCGGCGATGAATCCGTTCTGCAGAATCTTTTCGAGCGGGTGCTGCACGCAAGTGAGCGATTTGGTGGGGTAGTAGTCCTTGTCGTGGATGTGAAGATACCCGTGGCGCACGGCGTCGCGTGCTTCAGCCGAGAGAAGGTAGTCGTCAACAAAGGGCTTGGTCGTTTCGGAGGCGAATTTCATCATCATTCCCGCGGGCGAGTCGGTGTTCATGTTGGCGTTCTCGCGGGTGATGTCGTTGTTTTTCGTCTCGATGATTTCCAGGAAGATGTCGCGGGTCTTGGCGCGTCGGGCTATGCTGCGCTGGTCGCGATAGGCGATATAGCGTTTGGCCACTTCCTTGCGCGGAGATTTCATGAGTTCCAGTTCCACGCGGTCCTGAATCTCTTCTACGGTCATCTGCTCCTTGCCGGAAATGCTGATGCGGTCAGCGATTTTCTGAATCAGTGCCTCGTCTTCGCCGAGAGGGGTTTGCAACATGGCCTTGCGGATGGCGGCCTTGATTTTCTCTTCGTTGTAGCCCACGACGCGACCGTCGCGTTTTTTTACGGTTTGTATCATCTTCTTGTTTTCTGGATTTGCTTGGTATCAGGGGGTAAGAGAGTTGTTGTGGTAACACAAAAATGTCGTCGGAGCGCTTGCGGCTAACCGACGACTACAAAGGTAGAAATATATCTTTTTGTTGCCAAAAAATCCGACAAGAAAATTTCGGAAAATTACATTTTGGGAAACAATTTGAGAGTGTTTAAATTTTATGGCATTAATAATCAGATGGTTGAAAATTATTTTGGGAAACTTTGCCGAGTTGTCCGCTGTGTGATGTTCCACAAAACGTTCCACATCGTCAGTTGTGGCGCCTTATAAGCGTGTCGATTTTTTTGCGGTCACTTTCCTTGATTCCGGCCTCATGAAGCGGTACGCATTGGTTTACATCGGTTAGATATACTGGGCCTTCGTAGCGGTAGGCTGAATCCACGAGGGAATGTTCGCGGTGCAACAGGGGGGTGGACACTCCGGCCATTTCCAGCATGGTCGGAAACAGTGATTTCTGGGGGGAGACGGGTTTACCGGCATTTTTGGTCAGGAATGCGGCAAAGTCGGGCCGGTTGCTGGCAAGCGAGTCGTTCATCCATGCCAGCGAAGCCACGTGGAGCTGGTAGTAGGTCGGATGCGGAGAAGCGTGCAGGAAGCGGTTGCGCTCATCGTCGAAGATATCTTCGCCGTGGTCGGCGCTGTAGACCATCGCCGCACGTCCGTCGACGGTCCGCAGTGCTCCGATTACGTCGGCGAGCATGCCGTCCGTATAGCGTATGGAGTTGTCGTAGCCGTTTATGAGGCTTTCGCGGTTGGCACGGTTGGCGTCGAGCGCATTGTCGGGCATGAAATATGTGTATTCGGCGGGGTAGCGGTCTTTGTAGAGGAAGTGTGACCCATAGGTATGGAGCACGAAGAATTGCTTGGCATGCGTTGTGTCAGCCACGGCCTCCCGAAGCCATATGGACAGTTCATCGTCATATGGGTGAGTCTTGCCACCGAGTTCGGTATAGCGCACTTCGTCGGCTTCATCGCCGAAAAACTGGGTGAACGACCGGTTGGCCGTCTGGTTGGAGAAGAAGTAGGTGTGGAATCCGGCCTCCTTCATGGCCGATATGATGCTTTTGGAAGAATAGATGGAGTCGAAGTTCTCGGCAGAGAGGTGGCTCATCAGCATCGGCACACTCTTATGGGTGGTGTTCGATTCGGAAATGGAACGGCGGAAAAACGCCAGGTTGGAATCCTCGCTCAGGCGTGGGTTGGTGGGCCGGCCGTAGCCCGCGAGCTGCCAGTTGATAGCTCTCGATGTTTCTCCGATTACCATCACGTAGACTTCGCGTTCGCCGGCGTCGCGGGTGCTACGTGCCCGGTGGGTGAATCCGGCGGAAGTCTGTTCATAATGGTTGGTTTTCACCGTTCGGTTTATGGCTTCCGCAAGGTTGCAGACCACGTTGACCGGAAATAGTGTGTGACGCAGCGATCCGAATGAGCTTCTGATTGCTACGATGCCCGTCAGTATGGCGGAGCAGCCGATGCCGGCAATGGCGAGTTTGCGCGCGCGGTGCGAGAATCTCTCTCCGATCCGCCATTTTCTTATTATTCCTATGATTCCCGCGATGAGAGGCGGCAGGTAGAGCACCACCACGGCTCCGATGGCATAGATGAGGTTGCCGAGGAGTTCGTTGACCTCATCTACGTTGGTGGTGGCTACGTTGAGAAACATGTCCACCGCTATGATGGCCTCGCCGTAGAGGTAGCTCAACACGAGCTGGAAAGCTCCGAAAATCATCAGCGGCAGGGCGAGAACCACCGCTACTCCGATTCGGCGACGGTAGGTAAGCAGCAGGGCATATGCCGATACCGGCAGCAATATATTCAATGTGGCTGTCGCCCAGTCGTAGCGGTCGGTGATGTCGAGCACCGCATTGGGAATAATCAGCGATGCGAGTGTCCAGAAAAACAGAATTGCCGGAAGTACGGACGCATTGTGGGTATGTCGGGATGGTTTTTGTATCTCTGAATTCATTGAGTGCCGTTTAGAATGTTTCGTGGATGCCCATGGCGAAGGCGGTGCTGTGTCGGCCGAACCCGAGGTCCACGCGGATATTCACCCTCTTCTTGAATTCCCAGCGATAGCCTATGCCATAGGAGGGGAGGAGTCGGTCGGAGTCGATCTGGCTGAAACGGTCGAACACCGTTCCCAGTCCCGCCCACACAACGATGCCGTTGCGGCGCCATACATGCTGACGCACCTCGACGGTCACGTCGGCTTCCTGCTTGGCGCGGTAGCGTCCCTCGTAGTATCCGCGTATGCCGTTAGAGTCGTCGACGGTGGGAAGGAGTGTCCACGGCGTATTGCCGTAAGTGCTCCATCCGTGCAGCTGGAATGCCACGATGCCGCTGCTCCACCACTTTTTATAGGCGTTGAATATGAATTCCGTTTCGGAAAAAGCGTAGTCGTTGCCGATGAAACGAGGGTAGAAGTTCTGTTTTACGGTGAGCTGAATGCCACGGCTGGCGTTGGTGGGG
>UREH01000016.1 GCA_900546835.1 uncultured Porphyromonadaceae bacterium | reverse complement strand
AGATGGAGCGCGCCAAAAGGCTATGTTGCAGTTTGTTGTAATCGGCGGAGGTCCGACCGGGGTTGAAATCGCAGGCGCCCTTGGCGAGATGAAGCGGTATGTTTTGCCGCGTGAGTATCCGTCTATCCCTTCTGAAAATATGAGTATTACTTTGCTGGAAGGGACCGACCGCCTGCTTGGCACAATGAGTCCCAGGGCGCAGCAGACGGCAATTCGGGACTTAAACCAGCTTATGGTCGATGTCAGACTCAAATGCGTTATGAAGGATTTTACCGACGGCGTAGTGACCCTTGCCGATGGCGAGCGGATACCTGCATCACATGTCATATGGACTGCAGGTGTAACTGCTTCTGCGTTCCGGCTCGACGGAATGGAGCCGGAAATTAATCCCAGGGGACATGGCGCTCGTTTTGTAATCGACCGCTATTGCCAAGTCAGGGGACTGGAAAATGTCTATGCCATAGGCGATATTTCTATAATGGAGGGAGATGCCGATTATCCGAAAGGACACCCGCAACTCGCGCAGGTTGCCATTCAGCAGGGGAGGCTACTTGCCTCGAATCTTAATGTTCCTGCAAATGCCCGGCCTTTCAGCTATAACGATAAGGGGGCAATGGCAACTATCGGACGAAATAGGGCAGTCGTCGATATGAAAAACAGTCATCTTACGGGTTTCCCCGCGTGGCTTACGTGGATGTTTGTCCACTTGATTTCACTTCTGGGTATGCGCAATAGGCTCACTGTTCTTATAAACTGGATATGGGCGTATTTCAATTATTCAACCTCTTTGCGTCTTCTGATCCGTCCGGCAAGACATCCATTTAAAAACAAGAGTCTATATGCGGCACTTATTGCATCACTTATCCCGGCAATGGGGTTTGCCGACAACTCTGACAGAGATAGATATCTTGAAATTAATCTGCCGGAGCACTGGCGCTATGTATCCGAGCAGACCATTGAGGCCCCGGACAATCTTACCGGATGGTGGCGCGTATTCGGGGATTCCACACTTGATTCACTAATTGCCCGTGGCCTTGAGACGAATCTTACTGTGGCCGAGGCCTACCATCGTTCGCTGGCCGCAAAAGCTGCGATAGGCTCGGCGCGTGCCGCGTTCTATCCTGAAATTGGACTGACCGCCGGATACACGCACGCCCGCACCTCGGGTTGCACCACTTCAATTCCTGTGAATCCTGTCACTGAAAGTTATTTCAATGCCGGTCTGAGCGCAAGTTGGGAAATAGACATCTTCGGGCGTATCGCAAAGGGTGTCAAAGCTAAGAAATCCGCGTATATGGCCTCCAACGCCGAGTGGGCTGGGGCCATGGTAAGTATTACCGCTCAGATAGCGTCACAATATATCCAGCTTCGGGCATTTCAGGCGCGTCTGGCCGTGGCAAAAGCCCATCTCGAGAGTCAACAGAAGGTCGTGGCTATTGCCGAAGCGAGATATGAGGCGACTCTCGCGTCGAAACTCGATGTAGCCCAGGCACGGGAAACGTATTATGCAACAGCGGCTACTATACCTCAGTTGCAGAATTCAATTAACCGGTGCATCAATGCTTTGAGTGTTCTCGTCGGTATTGACCATCCTTCGGTTTCTGCTATGGTTTCCCCGGATTCCTCCGCCATCGTTTTGCCGAATCCTGAACGGCTTATTGGAATAGGAATGCCCGCCGACCTGCTCCGTCGTCGGCCCGACATCGCCCAGGCCGAGATGGAGGTTGCATCTCTTGCAGCTCAGGTAGGGGTCGTCCAAAGTGATTTCCTTCCCACCCTTACAATCAACGGCACTATCGGGACGCAGGCTCACTCCATGAGCGATCTTTTCGGGCACGACAGTTTTGCCTACAGTATTGTGCCGACGCTCAACTGGACGATTTTCGATGGATTCGGCCGTAAATACGCACTTTCTCAGACCAGAGAACAGCTGAAAGCGGCTGTCGACAATTATAACCTTACGGTCCTGTCGGCTATAGAAGAGGCCGACAACGCAATCTCAACATATGTGGAGTCTCTGATTTATAAGGACGCATTGCGCAAGGTTATCGAAGCAAACGACGAAGCATTGCGTCTCGCTGTAGACCGCTACAAGAATTCCCTTTCGCCGATGAGCGATGTTGTAACAGCTCAAATCAATGCATTACAGGCCGAAAGCAATCTGATTGCGGCCGACGGGTCGGCCTTGTCGGCTCTGGTAAGCCTCTATGAGGCTTTGGGTGGAGGATTCGACATTAACAGTTTCTCAGTCGGACGTTAATTGATTCTAATGTCATCAATACAGGAAGTTTATATGAAACACATTGTCAATACATTCCTTCCGGCGATCATTCTGCTCGCTTTCATGTTGGCCGGTTGCGACCGCGAGAAGTCCAAAAGATCCGACACTTCATCGGCCGAAAGCGTTGATGTGGCCGTGCCGCAGGTAGATTCAGTGGTCCTTCATAAACAGTATCCGGCATATGCCAGTGCTGAGGCCGAATCCGACATCGTGGCCAGGGTAAACGGCTACATCCGTAAGAAATTCTTCAAGGATGGCGACTGGCTCCCGGCTGGCGCTCCTTTGTTCGCTGTCGAGTCTACAACCTATGCCGACCAGGTAAGCAAAGCAGAAGCTGCATTAAAAACAGCCGAAGCATCTTATGACTATGCATCCAAGCAATACGAAGCCATGAAGAGGGCTCTTGAAAGCGATGCCGTGTCTAAAATGGAAGTCATTCAGGCTGAGAGCAACATGGAGCAGGCAAAAGCATCAATAGCGACTGCGCGCGCATCGCTGCAGACAGCCCGTATGATGCTCGGCTACTGCACTGTGCGTACTCCCTTTGCCGGACATGTGGCTTCGCCGAATGTAGATGTAGGAGATTACGTGTCGGGCGAGGCGTCTCCAGTCGTTATCACACGGATATATGACGATTCAATCATTAAAATAAATTTTTCTATCGACGACGATGAGTATCTTAGTCTCACTTCCACTGCCGCCGGGCGAAAGGTTGATTTGGATAAAGTACCTGTTACTTTCGGCGACTCGATACTGACGAAGTATGTCGGAAAACTTGAGTATCGCGCCCCTGATGTGAATAAGTCGACCGGTACGGTGTCATTGCGAGTCGCTATTCCGAATCCCAAGGGAGAATTGAAAAGCGGTATGTATGCCACCGTATGGCTTCCGACCGGAGTCAACCCGAAAGCCTTGCTGGTGCGGGATGCTTCTATCGGCACGGATCAGCTCGGGAAATACCTTTATGTCGTCAACGATTCCGATAAGGTGGTATATACTCCCGTGGAAGTCGGCGAACTTTATCAGGACAGCCTCCGTATAATTTCTTCCGGCCTTAAGCCGACCGACCGCTACGTAAGCCGTGCGCTCCTTAAGGTGCGTGACGGAATGACGGTCCGCCCCGTTGAAATTAATGACAACAAACACTGAGCTTCCTTATGTTTTCGCGATTTTTCATCGACCGGCCTATTTTTGCCACTGTTCTCGCCATTCTTATGGTGCTCGTCGGTCTCATAACGGTCAAGACACTTCCAATAGCGCAATATCCCAATATTTCGCCTCCGACCGTAGGGGTATCCGCCACATATCCTGGTGCCGACGCCGAGACCGTAGCAGAGGCGATAGGTGAACCTGTCGAACAGGCCGTCAACGGTGTGGAGGGGATGCTGTATATGAGTTCAAACTCGGGCAACGACGGATCATACAGTCTTCAGATTACGTTCGAAAACGGTACGAATCTCGACGATGCATCCGTAAAGGTCCAGAATCTCGTCAGCCAGGCTTCCGCGCAGTTGCCTGACGCGGTCACTCAGCAGGGCGTTACGGTAAATTCCCGGTCTAGCAATATCCTGCTGTTTGTAGCGCTTGAGAGCGACGATCCGCAGAGATACGATGCCCTTTATCTTACGAACTATGCCCAGCTGCATATCGTCGACGAACTGTCGCGTCTGGAGGGAGTGGGTGGTGCCAGCGCCTTTGGTGCGGGAGACTACAGCATGCGCGTCTGGATGGATCCGTCGAAAATGAGAGTACGTGGAGTCACTCCTGCAGATGTCCGTGCGGCCATTGAAGCTCAGAATATGGAGGTCTCGGCTGGTTCGGTCGGTGCCGCGCCCAATACAGATAATACCCCTTTTCAGTTTACCCTCACATCCAAGGGCCGGCTTGTCACTCCCGAGCAATTCGGCAATATTATCGTAAAAACCGATGCTCAGGGAAATATATTACGTCTGCGCGACATCGCTTCGGTGGATCTCGGCAGCGAGAGCTACAGCAGTGTTTCCAAAGTATCCGGACGTGCGGCGGGTCTGATCGGTATCTATCAGCGTTCCGATGCAAATGCTCTCGATGTGGCAAAAGAGGTTGAGTCCAAGCTTGGGGAACTCGAACAGTATCTGCCTGCGGGCGTTCATTGCAGGATTCTTATGAATACCACCGACTTCGTTACGGAAAGCATTGACGAAGTCCTTGTTACATTTGTCGAGACCACACTCATCGTGATGCTTGTGATTCTGCTGTTTCTGCAGAGCTGGCGTGCAGTCATTATCCCCATGATTACCATACCGGTTTCACTGATAGCGACATTCGCGGTGATGAAACTGCTCGGCTTCACGCTTAATACTCTTACGCTATTTGGCCTGGTACTTGCAATCGCCATAGTGGTCGACGATGCCATAGTGGTTGTGGAGGACTGTTCACGCCTCGTGGATGAAGGGACGCTTTCCCCCCGCGACGCGGCACGCAAGGCGATGGTTGAACTTCAGGGACCTGTGGTGGGCGAGGTGCTCGTTCTGTTGTCGGTGTTCATACCCACCGCATTCATTTCGGGAATTACGGGGGAACTATACAAACAGTTTGCTCTAACCATAGCTGTCTCCACGGCATTCTCCGGATTCAATGCCCTCACTTTCACTCCAGCCATGTGTGCGCTATTTCTCCGAAAATCAAAGCCTACGCGCTTTTTTCTCTACCGGTGGTTTAATGCAGGATGGGTAAGGGCTGTGGAAGTCTATACTTCGCTCTTGGGCCGCTGTCTGCGTCATCCGGCCGTGGCCATAGGTATTTATCTTGTGTTGTGCGGAGTTGCATTCTGGGGTTTTGTCAAATGGCCGACAAGTTATGTGCCTGAGGAGGATATGGGTTATTTCCTTGCCTCTGTACAACTCCCCGAGGGGGCGTCGCTTGAGCGGACGGAGCGTATCGTTGACCGCGCGTCGGGAATGCTGCTTGCTATGCCGGAGGTGGCCGATGTTATCGAAATGTCAGGCTTTTCGTTCATGGCCGGTGGTGCCGGCTGCAATCTCGGAACGATGTTCGTGGTTTTGCGTCCCTGGAGCGAACGAAAGGGAAAGAATCATACCGTTGAAGCAGTGATGGATCGTTTTAATGCCGCAGCAGATTCCATCCAGGAGGCGGTGGCTTTTGCACTTAATCCACCGGCAATTCCGGGGCTTGGACTTACTTCTGGTCTTCAGATGCAGCTTCTCGACATAAACTCTCATGGGTCGGCTCAGATGCAGACTGTATTGGCGCAGATACGTGCGGAGGCGGAAAATTATCCGGAGATTGCTTCAGTCACTTCGCTATATGAGGGCGAGGTTCCGCAGTATCGCGTAAAAATCAACCGCGACAAGCTACAGACCATGGGGCTCGACCTAAGTGATGTCTACTCCGCACTTTCGGCATTTATGGGAGGCAACTATGTCAATGATTTTGTGGAATTCAACCGCGTGTATCAGGTGAATGTAGCTGCGCAGGGTAATGCCCGTTCCGTGGCCGGCGATGTACTGAGGCTCAGTGTGCGTGGTTCCGACGGCCAGATGGTGCCTTTCGGATCGTTCGCTCAGGTGGAACCGATGATGGGCTCGGCCTCGATAAGTCGTTATAACATGTATGAGACCGCATCTTTGACTGCAACCCCGGCCCATGGGATTTCTTCATCGACGGCTATCGGCGTTATGGAGAAAATCGTAACGGAGGCAACCGGCGGACAATATGGCTACGCGTGGACCGGCGAAGCCTATCAGGAGACGCAGGCCGGCACTACGATTTCCGCAGTTTTGCTCTTCGCAGTCATAATGACTCTTCTTGTGCTTGCCGCCCAATATGAGAGCTGGACTTCGCCCATGGCTGTAATCATTGCGATGCCCACGGCTATTCTTGGAACGATTGTCGGATGTATGATAATGGGCCAGAGCATAAGTATATATACTCAGATTGGAATCGTGCTTCTTCTCGGTCTGGCCGCGAAAAATGCGATACTTATAGTGGAGTATTCTTCTGATTATCGTAAGGCGGGGATGCCGATCAGGGAGGCTGCCCGTCAGGGAGGTCTCGTCCGCTTCAGACCTATCATGATGACCGGACTGGCATTTGTATTCGGTGTAATGCCTATGCTGTTTGCAAGCGGAGCCGGCGCGTCAAGCCGTATTTCCCTCGCATCGGCGGTAGTATTCGGTATGGCTGTAAATGCTGTGATCGGCACGTTGTTTGTGCCAAACTTCTGGGAACTTTTCCAGAATCTGCAGGAGAAGTATCTGAATAAACTATTCGCAGGCGCTGATCAAGCGGCTGGTACAACAACTTCTTCTTCAGCTTCACCGGGTTCACAGAGCGCGGGGAACTCCCCATCGTCGGTATAATCCCTACATCGGAACATAACACAATCGACCGCCCGGCTCCCGGATGCGAAATATCCATCGACGGGCGGTCAACGTTGTCATATTATACTGATGGATTCAGTTTGCGAAATCAATGGAGAGTCCGAGCTGAAACTTCCGCGGATTGATGGGATAGTGCGGCATCGAAAACCAGTTCGTACCCGTAAGACCCTGATTTACATGGCTCATCATAAGATAGAACCGCACTTTCGATAATTTACAATTGAGATAAACGTCGACCATCGGATAATTGCCTATATCAACTGCGTTCTGGTTGTAAAACGACATGGTGGCCGGCTGGAAGTCAACGCTTTTATATTTCGTAAAATATGTGCCGTTTATGCCGAACTGCACAAAAAGTGTGGCAATTTTGAACTGGAGTGAGGCATTCGAGGCTACAACGAGTTGCGGGAGAGGAATGACCGCCTGTTCCGAACTTTTTTGCCATGTCAGGCGGTTCTGCCAGTAAAACGGTCCGAAGTGGAAGTTCTGGTGCAGAGTGGCGCTGACAATCTGCACTGAGCCCCCATGCTGTGCCGGCAACGCGTTTTCATTGAAGTAAATCTGATTCTGAACATTCTCAACTGCAAAATTGAAGTGGGTTTGCGTCCATGGTATGGAAATCTCTCCTCCCAACCTCAGAGACCGAGTCTTGGAGAAACTGTTTTCCCACATGAAGTGGTTCGACCAGAAATGCTGCATGAGCCATGGTGCGGAAAGGTTCGTAAAATGTCCGAATGCTCGTACGGGAACCGTGTCGCCAAGAAGGGGAATGCGTGTGGTGAGTTCGCCGTTTACCTTGATTTCACCTGCGGCAGGGCCTACAAGTCCTATTTCGCCGGTAGCGTCATAGTTGATGATTCTTCCCTGTTGCTTAGTAAGTCTGGCGCCTACCCATAGTAGATTCTCCTTTTCAGCGAGGGGGATGTCGGAGATTGTAATCGGTGCCATTGCCTCGATTTGCGCGCCCGTCGGGTCTTTGCACCCGCTTTCCATCGAGTAGGAACGTATCTCGTGGGTGGCAAATGCTGTGAGAGCTGCTTTAGCCCATTTATTGAATCCTTCAAGCAGTGAGATTCCTATGGTATTCCTTACGCTCCAGTATTTCTGGAAATCGTCGGTCTCGACCGGATTGAGGTATGTGGTAGGCCAGAATTCGAGATTCTGGGTCATGTTTTCATTTCGGAATGAATGTTTCGATTCGCGGTAGCGTAGTGTCCATATAAAACTGGTCACCGGCACGAGCGTGCGTTTCACTGTAGTGTCGTTCACTTGCTCCTCGCGCCAGAATCCGATTTTATAGCGGTTATTGAGCCATAGGTCAGTACCTTTCACTCGGTTATGTGCATCAGAAAGGTTTGTCGGAATCTGCTTGGCATTCACGGAGGTGTTGCCACCCTGCACCACGGCAGGATCTGTAATGTAAAGGTCGTCGGTTATGCCGCCGTTTTCTTTGGTTACAAGATTGAAATGTGTGAACGATCCCTGGAATTCATAGTGCTCGCCGAGATACGACCCCGAGAAGCCCCAGTTGAGGTCTTTGGCGGCCTGGTCTTCGTAAGAGCCTTTGGAATAGATGTAGTCGATTAGGGCGCCGACTTGTGTGCGAGCGTTGGCGTTTGCCGAGAAAATGGTCGAGAACCGGTCCTGACCGTTCTCTTTCCCTCCGCCGAAGTTGTAACTTAGAAGTGTCATCGGGATTCTCGTGTTATAGAATCTCGCTTTCGACATTGTTGGAATCCACGCCTCAAGGGCGTCGCGGAAATGAAAATCGCTCTGAATGGGTCGCTCCATGTAAAGCAGATTGTATCCCTCGGCGCAATAGTTGCCGGTCGTTGCATATGCCGGACTGATTTGCTGTGGAACGAATTCAAGCGAATAATTCTGGAAGACCGTATCGATGGTGGCCGGCGACCGTTGTCCGAGCAGTGGGTCGACTCTCCATGCGAAAGATGGCTCGAGCACCGGCTTCTTCGCTGCTTCAAGAGGCATCGAAAGGAGTGCGGAGGCTGCCAGGAGAAGTAGATATGCTGTTAATGTCTTTTTGTTCATTGTAGGCGTACGTGCGCAACCGAAATATATCGTTCAACCAGTTTGGCCGATAGACGGACAAGACGTTGCACCATGATGCAAAGTTAGCAAACTTTTCTGTAATAGAAAGCCGCATCGCCAGTCCGGCTATCCGGCAATTATCCCGAGAAGTTCGGATAGATGCCGTATATGGTATTTAGCGTTATATTTCTGGAGTGGTGAAGGTGTCTGCTGATGGATGGTCGCTCCTTCCTCATTATCAATCTGGATGGTCGTCCAACCCATTTCGTTGGGCCAATGGAAATCTTTGGCGGGGTTGTCGCCGATATAAACGAATGAATCCTCTCCGGGGCATAGCGCGGCAAGCCGTTCGAACGGAAGAGGAGTGGTTTTATCTGCTCCGGTTTCTTCCGAGATTATAATATAATCCGGATTCACATAGTCATCAAGACCAAGAGCTCGGATTTTGTTGCGCTGAGTTTCCGACCTTCCGTCAGTGATAATCGCCATCCGGATTCGTAGTCTCTGCAGCGTCCTGAGTAAGTCAACTCCTCCGTCGCGTAATGCAATCGACGGGAAGTGGCTTCGGTAAATCCGCAGAATTTCAGCTACGGGGATATGGCCTTCACCATGAAGACGGTTTATCACATCTACGAGTGCGTCTATGCCTTCGGCAGGAGTCGGTTTGCTATGGAGGATGCGAAAAGCCTCATGTGACTCCAGAATGCCTTGTTGGTGCAGTTCATGTGCCACGGCTTTAAGCCCGGACTCCAGAAAATCGTGCTCAAAGTACAATGTGTCGTCAAGGTCGAAAGCGATAACCATTGTCAGCGATTCCGTATAATCTCAAGAATAGCGTCGGCAACCTCATGTACTTCGCCGTCGGTGAGACTCGAGCCACTTGGGAGGCATAGTCCGCGGGCAAAGATGTCCTCGCCCGTGCCGTTTCCATAGAAGGGACAATTTTCGAATACAGGCTGCATATGCATCGGCCTCCAGATTAAGCGCGTCTCTATATTTCTTTCAAGAAGAGCGATGCGTAGCTCGTCGGGTGTAATTCTGGCCCTTTGGGGGTCGAGTAGAATAGTGGACAACCAGAAATTTGAGTTATATTTCCCGGAAGGCTCGGAGTGAACACGAATAGCGTCGTTGCCCGCAAGGAGTTTCGTGTAAATGGTGTGGATTGTGCGTCGGCGCTCCACACGCTGCGCGAGTTCCTCTGCCTGGGCGCATCCAATAGCTGCCGAGACGTTGCTCAGCCTGTAATTGTAGCCGATGGTAGTATGATAATAGTATGGTCGGTTCTCACGTGCTTGCGTTGAGAGGAATTTCACCCGGTCGGCGCTTTCTTTGTCAGGGCATACGAGTGCGCCACCTCCCGACGTGGTGATGATTTTGTTGCCGTTGAAGCTGAGGGCTCCGTATTTCCCGAACGTTCCGCAAAATTTATCCTCATAGGTTGAGCCGAGGGCTTCGGCGGCGTCTTCAACAACAGGAATGCCATATCGGGAGGCAATCGCCATTATGCGGCTCATATCGGCCGGCATCCCGTAGAGATGCACCGGGATGATGGCTGCGGGATAGCGTCCGGTAGCGGCATACCGCTCGCGAATAGCAGTCTCAAGCAGCGAGGGGTCCATATTCCATGTGTCGCTTTCGCTGTCGACAAATACCGGCTTGGCTCCGAGATATGTGATTGGATTGCAGCTGGCAGAGAAGGTCAGATCCTGGCAAATCACTTCGTCGCCCGGTTCTACCCTTGCCATTACCAACCCGAGATGGATTGCCGCCGTGCCTGCAGAAAGCGCGACAACATCGGGGGCGTTGAGAAACTTTTCCAACCGATGCTCGAATTCATCAACCCAGGGACCAAGCGGCACAATCCATGTGGAATCTATGGCCTGATTCACGTACTCTTTTTCTTTGCCTGCGAGATGGGGCAGTGATAGCTTGATCATATGCGATAATGTGAAAAAATTCAGCCGTAAAGTTAGTGATTTTCCGGCTTACCTCGGAGAATAAATTTATGTCGCCTTAAAATCGCGGTTGTTACGCCGTAGCGACGTTCGCCCGATGGATGGTACGGATCTTCCATCCAGTCCATGCGAGTATGATGCTCATGCAGGGAGAAAGCCAGTTGAACACGCAGAACGGCAGATAGGTCAGAGTGGCCACACCGAGGACTGTCGATTGTGTGATGCCACACGAATTCCATGGAATCAAAACGGAGGTAACGGATACCGAGTCCTCTATGGTGCGGGAAAGCAATCGCGGTTCAAGTCCGTACCGACGATAAAGGTTGCGGAACATATTGCCGGTAATTATCAATGAGAGATACTGGTCGGCAGTGGTGGAATTCATCATAAGTCCTGATGCGACAGTCGCGCCTACGATAGATTGGCGCCTGTGGAGCCGACGCACAAATGCCTCCGTTACGATGGCAAGGAGACCGGTTCCTATCAACGCGGCTCCGAACATCATTGCGGAGAGCACGAGAAATACGGTCGGGAGCATTCCGAGTATACCTCCGGTAGAAATGAGGTCGGCCACGGAAGCATCAAGTCCGGATATGGCGTTGACATTGTTCCCACCCCAGATGGTGAGCGATGCCGACAGAATGTTGTGGCCCAGCTGGGGCTGAAAAACAAATATGCCGATTGCACCCAGAAGTCCGCTTGTGGCCAGGATCAATAGGGTAGGAATCCTGAATGCAATCATCAGAAGCGTGATCAGCGGAATGAGGAGCGTGACGGATGAGATATTGAAAATTCCGTCAAGGGCTTTCTGCAGTTCGCCGGAATCCTCACTGACGCCGGAAAGATCCGTCGCAAGTCCGGCGCACGCGAATACTATCAGTGCGACGGTCAGCGCCGGAACAGACGACAGCATCAGATAGCGCATATGGGCGAACAGATCGACTCCGCATGCAGAGGAGGCCACAACAGTGGTGTCGCTCAACGGCGAGATCTTGTCTCCGAAATAAGCGCCGGATATAATTGCACCTGCAATCCAGCCGGCATTGTAGCCCATCACTGTACCTATACCCATGAAAGCTACGCCGATTGTGGCGATTGTTGACCATGAGCTTCCGGTAAGCACGGATACGACAGCGCATATAAGACAAGTGGATACAAGAAAGAACGTTGGATTAAGCCATGCAAGTCCGTAGCATATAAGCGTAGGCACAACTCCCGAAACCATCCAGGTTGTGGCGACTACGGCGATGCAGAAAAGCATCGGGACAGCCGGCAGAATCTGTCTGGCTGAGCGGGCCAGTCCGAGTTTTATGCCCCGCAGGGACAGAGTGCCGGCTGATGCCGCTACAATCAAAGCCAATGTGGCGGCTCCGAGAAGTGCATAGGGCGAGTAGCCGGCGATAGCATCCGGACCGTCAACGGCTATTATGGTTACAAGGCATCCAAGCAATGCGATAATAGGCAGAAGTGCAGCCCATAAACTTATTTTGTGTCTGCGTCCTGATTGCACCGAAGATGTCTGATTCTTTTTTACCTTTTTAATTTCCAATCCTTTAAATCGTTGAATTTAATAGATTTTCGTATAATAGGGTCTATTCTCTCAAACCGACGTGATTTTTCTTAAAACGACATCATATATAATTTATTGCGTTGAAATCCGTTAAATATCTGATGAAATGGCAGCGCCGTTTCCGTTAAAAACATAAGATAAATAAACTGTTTCTTAAAGGGCCTCCCAGGCCATCTGCTTCAGGAAATAGCTACAAATAGACTATATCGAGATTCCTGCTGTGAAGAATTATCATAAATACCTGTTCCTGCTTGTTTCCATGCTTGTCTCCCTAGCTGCAAATTGCCAGGTGAAGATCCATGGAAAGGTTACCTCTGTCGACGGGGATCCTCTTGAGTTTGTCACGGTCCGTGTTGCCGGAACGGCTGTCGGCACCAATACCGGGCTCGACGGCACATTCCGTATGAGTTGTCCGCAACCGGCCAACGATACGCTTACCGTGGTGTTCACCCTTATAGGTTATGATGAACTCCAGCGTAATCTAATCAAACCGCGCGGAGACCTCGCGCTGAATGTACATCTTAAGCAGAAAGACCGTCAGCTTGCGGAAGTTGAGGTTACTGACTTCAGAAAGCAGACGTCGCAGATGCAGACCATCGATAAGGAGGCATATTCTCTCGCTGCCGATGCCACCGGAGGGTCAATCGAATCGATGCTTTCCACGCTCGCAGGCGTGAATTCCACCAACGAAATGTCCAGCCAGTATTCGGTTAGAGGCGGTACTTTCGATGAAAACTCTGTGTATATCAACGGGGTGGAAGTCTATCGCCCCCAACTTATCTCGTCCGGGCAGCAGGAGGGCCTTTCGATTATTAATCCGGATATGGTAGGATCAATCGGATTCTCGACTGGAGGCTACGGTGTGGAATATGGCGACAAAATGTCGTCGGCTCTGTCCATAACATATCGCGAGCCCGAGTCGTTCGAGGGCTCTGTCACGGGTTCGCTTATGGGCTTCTCGCTTGCTCTCGGCCAGAGTTCGAAACATTTTTCCCAACTGCACGGCATCCGTTTCAAAAAGAACAATTCACTGCTTAGCTCGCTCGAGACAAAGGGTGAATATGATCCTTCATTTTTCGATTACCAGACCAATTTGATCTGGAAGATTTCTCCCAAGTGGAAAGCTTCATTTTTGGGCAACATAGCCGTAAACCGCTATAAATTCAAGCCTACCGACCGCGAGACGAATTTTGGAACTTCCACAGATGCCAAACAGTTCAAGGTGTATTTCGACGGAGAGGAAAAGGATCGCTTCGAGACCTGGTTCGGAGCCTTGAATCTCACCTATACCCATTCGAAATCCACCTCGTTGTCGCTTCTGGCATCTGGATTCCTTACCAACGAGCTTGTCGGCTACGATATATCCGGCGAATATTGGCTTGATCAGGCCGGAACGACCGGCGAGGGAAATCCGGACAATGCCGTTGGTGGCGAGCTTGGTGTGGGCCGGTATCACGAGCATGCGCGAAATCGCCTGAAGATTTCAGTATTTTCTCTCGGTTTGCAGGGGCATACGGGAATCAACAGGCATAATCTGACCTATGGGTTTAATTTCAATCGTCAGACGATAATGGAGCGTACCAGAGAGTGGGAGCTGCGGGACTCCGCCGGTTATACACTTCCTACCGATGGCCAGCATATCCGTGTAATCAGTAACCTGACGTCGAATCAAGATCTTTCTACAACCCGTCTGGCATTTTATGTGGCAGACAGCTACCGCCTGCAGTCGTCGCTCGGATATTTTGCTTTCAACGCCGGCATCCGTTTGAGTTACTGGGATTTCAACAAGGAATTTCTGTTTTCTCCGCGCTTGAACGTGGCTTTTGTGCCTGAACGCAACCCCGCATGGACCTTACGCTTCGCAACCGGACTGTATTATCAGCAGCCTTTCTACAAGGAGTTCCGTAGGCCGGTGGCCGATGCCTATGGCAATACCGAGGTATTGCTCAACAATGAGATTAAGTCGCAACAGAGCATACATTTTATTCTGGGTACCGACCGTACATTCCGCATGTTCAGCCGCCCGTTTAAATTCTCGGCTGAAGCTTATTATAAAAAGCTGAACAATCTCATTCCATATGAGATACAGAATCTCCGTGTTGTCTATCAGGGCGAGAATCTTACCGACGGGTATACAGCCGGACTTGATTTCAAACTGTTCGGCCAGTTTGTGCCGGGTACCGATTCCTGGATTTCCTTCTCATTTATGAAGACATCCGAGAATCTGAACGGTGTGAATGTGCCCAGGCCTACCGACCAACGCTATTCTTTCGCACTCTATTTCACTGATTATTTCCCGAAATTCCCGAAACTGAAATTCTCATTGCGCGGCATATTTTCTGATGGACTCCCGACCACGGCTCCACATTCTACCCGCGACAAGGGGTATTTCCGTGCTCCGGCCTACAAACGTGTCGATGTCGGTCTGAGCTATGCTTTGCTTGCTCCTCTGTCCGACGACGCCAATCCATCCGGGCTTCACAAATGGCTGAAGTCAATCTGGGTGGGATTCGATGTGTTCAATCTTCTCGATATCTCCAATGTATCAAGCTATTATTGGGTGACAGATGTGAACCGTATTCAGTATGCCGTTCCAAACTATCTGACCCGCCGACAGTTTAATGTGCGTCTTTCCATCGATTTCTGAATCTCATGAGTAAAAATCAACTAAGAAAAGCTCTGGCCGCCTTTACGAGCGAACAGCTGCTTGATCTGGTTCTGGAATCTTACGATGCAAGCAAGGTGGTAAAAACTTATTTCGATTATTTTATTAATCCTGACGTCAATAAGCTTTATACCAGATATGTTGAAGCCATCAACAGGGAATTGCATCGTGGAAAACGCACCAAAAGCAAAACCCGGACCTCTGTGGTAAAGCGACTGCTGAAGGAGTTCGCGTCGTTCCGCCCGGGATTTGATAAGGAGATTGCAATCAGGGTATCCACCATAAAGGAGGCGGTGGTTAACGATGGCTTTCTCCATTTCAGCGAATCACAGCGTAAGGCATTCGCTAAGATATGTACAGATACCTTAAAGCTGGCCGACCGAAATTTGTGTCTTGAAAAAGTCCTGACAGACTTATTGCCTTACTTCCATTGTAAGGAGTGCGGTACGCAGATTTTCCGGCAATGTCTGCTGGATGCCGTCGAGGAGGCCGGTTTTTAGCAGATAGTTGTTGTCCCGGGGTTGATAGTTGTAGCCAGTTGGATTAGCTTTCTTTTGAATGATATACGTTCATCCTGCAGCTGGCACAATCGAATTCCAGTCGTAGTCGCAAATTTTCGGACCTCAGCCAAAGATCTTTCGGGAGTTTCTTGCCGTCAGCGGTTTTCATGCAGGCTCCAAGTTCGCGCCTCAGACAATAGCGTGTCTGCATTACGCGTAATTCTCCGTTATTATTCCTTTGGCTGGAATCAACCTCCACGGCGTAGGGGAGAGGTGCGTTGGTTCCCACAGACTTTTTATAGAAATCCTCCGCCCATTTGTTGGCGATATTCAGATGTCGTGTCGGCAGGGGTTCCGAAGCAGGGTAGTGGGGAATGGCCGATTTGGATGTAATCTCATTTACCGGTCTGCGGTGAAAATCATGGCGCAACATGATTGCCGAATCGAGAGCAGCGACGGCTTTCCTTCGAAGAGAAGTAAGAACGGATGCCGGTAAAAAGAAATCCGCTGCCCGGTCATCAAGATAGCGTAACCGATAGGCCGTATCGCCGAGTTTTCCGACAATATTTTTATGGTTGGAGTGCTGGGAAGTTCTGGATTCCTGGATGTCAATCCGTAGTGCCTCTTCTGCAAATATCCCGTTGCCGAGGTCAAGACGTAGACTGATGCCCTTAGGTATCGGCCTTAAAACGGCATCGATGTCAACGAGGCGGATCGCTGCATCTATACGTTGTATGGCATCTGTGAATTGCTTGTCGGCATTACGATATAGAACTTGTCCCGGTGTCAGACCTTCCACTTTTTGCGCGGGATAAAGTCGATTCCCTTCCACGCGGTTCACTCTGAACCCGGTGAATTGTCCTGCAGCATTGAAAAATCCCAATCCATCGCCGTTTGCTATCGATACCGTGGTCTGCACCTCGATGGTGATGGGACGCAGAAGTCTGGTGATACGCCCGATTTTCTTGCCTATGAATTTAGGAGTACTCATGGACGACATTCGGAGCGCCTGTGTGGGTTTCTGCAGGAAATAAGATGTAAATCCGCGATTGAAGCTGCGCTCAACGTCGGGCGTGAAATTTATAGTCGAACGTCCCAGAGAGCTACGCTGCCAACACCCTGGATGCGAAGCGATAACGTCATTTAATCGTCCGGAGTAGGCTGCGACGACATTTTTCACATAATCGGCGTCCTTGAGTCTTCCTTCAATCTTAAAGGATCTGATACCGGCATCGAGCATTGCTTCCAGAGCATCAAGACGGCTGAGGTCGCGAAGGGAAAGGAGGTGCTTCCCTGTGAGATACTGTTTTCCTGTAGAGTCTTCCAGATTGAATTTATATCGGCAAATCTGAGCGCATTCGCCCCGGTTAGCGCTTCTCCCGGTTGAAATATAGCTTGCCTGACAGTCGCCGCTATAACTTACGCACAAAGCCCCATGAACGAATGCTTCGAGAGGAACCTTTACGGCTGTGTTCATCTCGCGGATTTCATCCAGAGTGAGTTCTCGCGGGAGTACCAGTTGGTTGAAGCCGGCTTCCTGGAGGAAATGTGCCCGTGCGCGGGTGCGGATGTCGCATTGGGTTGAGGCATGAAGCGCTATCGGTGGAAGGTGTTGCATCAGAAGTCCCATATCCTGGACTATAAGAGCGTCGACTCCGGCAGCATACAGCCGCCAGGTAAGGCCTACCACGTCAGTCATTTCTGAGTCATATACCAGAGTGTTGAGCGTAACGTACACTTTTGCATTATAGCGATGCGCGTACCGGCATACCCGGGCAATCTCATCTATTGAGTTTGAGGCTGCCTGTCGTGCTCCGTGAGAGGGCCCACCGATGTAGACGGCGTCGGCACCGCATCGAATCGCTTCGATGGCTATGTCGGCCGAACGCGCGGGCGCGAGAAGTTCAATATCTGCTGGCATTATGGAAGGTTTGGGGTAATGATGGAATAATCATTGGTCTGACGTCTTATGATAATTGCTTGGGATTACCCCAGCGGGCAGCCTGAAGTTCGGCTGCGCGATTTTCAGGTGGATTGTCACAGTGATTCCAGAACCGGGCGTTTGCGATTGCGTCGGGTAGGAACTGCTGTCTTACGAAATTACCGGGGTAGTCATGGGCATATTTGTAGTTTGCATGATAACCGAGTTCTTTCATAAGCGATGTGGGAGCATTGCGTATATGCAGCGGAACCGGAAGATTTCCGGATTTTCGCACTTCGGCCAGCGCAGCATCGATTGCCATATATGCAGAGTTGCTTTTGGGAGATGTGGCAAGATACACGGTGCATTCAGCCAAAGGTATCCTCCCCTCGGGCATACCAATTTTATGGACTACATCAAACGTAGCGTTAGCCAGAAGCATCGCGTTTGGATTTGCAAGCCCGATGTCTTCACCGGCGAGGATTACAAGGCGACGGGCGATAAACAGCGGGTCCTCACCGCCTTCAATCATTCTCGCAAGCCAATAGACGGCCGCGTCGGGGTCCGATCCGCGGACGCTCTTGATGAATGCGGAGATTATGTCGTAGTGAAGTTCACCCTGCTTATCGTATGCGAGAGGGTTCTCCTGCAGTTGGGCGATAACGGTCGCGTCGTCGATTATCATGGGCTGACCGATTGCAACCGACTGCTGCAGCAGGTCGAGAATATTAAGTAGCTTGCGCCCGTCGCCTCCCGAAAATCTGAACAGAGCATCCGTCTGTACCACTTTTACATCGGTTGCACCGAGAATTTCATCTCGGCTGAGAGCCCGCTCGAGCAATATTTTCAATTCAGGCTCATCCAATGGCTTGAGGGTATAGACCTGAGTTCTTGAAAGCAGCGGACGGATTACTTCAAAGGAGGGATTCTCGGTGGTCGCTCCAATAAGTGTGACTGTTCCCTGTTCGACGGCACCCAGTAAAGAGTCCTGCTGCGATTTGCTGAACCGATGTATTTCATCGATGAAAAGTATCGGCCGTCCGGTGGAAAACATACTGGAGGCATCTGCCCGACAACGGTCAATTACTTCGCGCACGTCTTTTACTCCGGCTGTCACGGCCGACAATGTATAGAATGGCGATTTGGTCGTGTTGGCGAGAATGCGGGCAAGCGTTGTCTTGCCTACTCCGGGAGGCCCCCACAATATGAAGCTGCTCACGTTGCCGCTTTCAATCATACGGCGCAACGGGGCTCCCGGCCCTACAAGGTGTGTCTGGCCGATATAATCATCGAGCGTTGCCGGGCGAAGTCTTTCAGCTAAAGGGGCAAGCATATTTTACTATGGAGTGAGAAAGAAACTTGGTGGATTATTCAAACTGGCCTTCTGCGGGGATACGCGCCCCCCGCAGATAGTCTGCCGTCGTCATGCGGCGTTTGCCCTGTGGCTGAACTTCAAGAACTTCGATAGACTTATCGCTGCAGCCCACAAACAGTCGGGTGCCATTCATTACAACATAGCTGGAAGGACCCAGGTTCGATGGTGCTCCTTCCGGATGAAGATTAGTCGCAAATATCTTGATCATAGCGCTTTCGAGCATACTCCATGCGGCCGGATATGGCGACAGTCCGCGCACGTGGTTGTGTACGGCACTTGCTTCACGGTTCCAGTCAATACGGCACGTTTCCTTGAATATCTTGGGCGCGGGTGTCGGTTCCTGATGGCCCGTAAGTTCTTTCTGGGGTGTCGTCGTTAGTGTACCGGCTTCAATAGCTTCAACAGTCTTGACTGTGAGCGATGCTCCAAGAGCCATAAGCCGGTCGTGTACCGAACCTACATTCTCATCAGGACCGATTTGCAGCGATACGCGGTCGATTATATCGCCGGTATCGATTTCATGTTGGAGAAAGAATGTTGTCACACCGGTCTCGGTCTCGCCGTTCATTACGGCCCAGTTGATAGGAGCTGCACCGCGATACTTTGGCAGAAGTGAGCCATGAAGATTGAATGTGCCCAACGGCGGCATCTGCCAGACTGCTTCGGGAAGCATTCTGAAGGCTATCACCACGAAAAGCGGGGCATTGATAGCTTGCAACTGCTGGATGAAATTCTCCTCTTTCAGTCTGACCGGCTGAAGCACGGGGATGTCGTGTTCTACGGCATAAACCTTGACGGGAGACTGAAACATATGATGACCGCGGCCGGCAGGCTTGTCGGGCATCGTGACAACGGCTGCGACCTCATGGCCGGCCTTGATTATTGCGTCGAGACTTGCTACAGCAAACTCGGGTGTTCCAAAAAATACTATTTTCATTTTGTGTTCGGTTGATTGCCAGAGGGTGAATCCTGTTGTTGCCGGCAAATGCCTTCCGCAAGCGCCTTCCAGAGATTATCGTCCGGAATCGGTGCGTGCAGGAGAATCGTTTTTTTGGATACGGGATGAACGAACTCAAGTTCGCGGGCAATGAGGGAAATGCTACCGTCTGGATTTGAGCGACGGTCGCCATATTTCAGGTCGCCGCGAATCGGGCATCCGATGGCCGAGAGCTGCACACGTATCTGATGTTTCCGGCCGGTAAGGAGTTTGACTTCAATGAGATTGTAGCGTTCTGTGGAAGCCAGCAGCCGGTAGGCGAGACGTGCCTCCTTCGCGCCATGGCGTGGTGTAAGGGACGCGTACGACTTGTTGTTTCGTTCGGTCGTTGCAATATAATGCGTTAGAGTCTGTTCTGCCATAGGAGGTTTCTGGCGTGAAATAGCCCAATATGTCTTGTGTATCTCGCCGTTGCGTAGCATCTCGTTCAGCCTTGAAAGCGCCTTTGAGGTTTTGGCGAATATCACGAGGCCGCCTACAGGCCGGTCGAGACGATGTACTAGTCCGCAGAACACATTGCCTGGTTTCCGGTATTTGTCCCGGATGTATTCCCGCACTCGTTCCACCAGAGGCTCATCGCCGGATTTGTCGCCCTGAACGATTTCTCCGGGAACCTTGTTGACCACAATGACATGATTGTCTTCGTAAACAATGCGGTCGGCTATTTCGTTTTGTATATCGGTCATATAACAGGATGCTTAATCCTCGCTGTAGTGGCGGAGCACGCGACGGTATGAGTTGAAAATTTTCGATTTTGATACGAACCCGATGTAGTGGCCGTCGGCATCGACAACAGGCAGATTCCATGCGCCGGTATCGTCAAAAGCCTTCATAACTTTATCCATCGGCTCGCCGAGTTGTACTTTCCCCGGGGGTATGGCCATGAAACGGCTTACGTGCAGACGTCGGTATAGGTCGGGACGGAACATGATATTGCGGATGTCGTCGAGCAGAACGACTCCCAGCAAATGATTCTCCTCGTCGACTACAGGAAAAAGATTGCGATGCGACTGGGAAATGGTATCTACCATCTGTTTTAGATTCCATTCGGGACGTACGGGGAGAAAATCGGTTTCAACAACCGAATTCATTTTGAGCAGCGTGAGCACAGCCTTGTCCTTATGGTGCGTCAGGAGTTCACCCCTGCTGGCAAGTCGCATTGTATAGATGGAATATGGCTCGAAAATTCGGATAGTGCCATAGGAGAGGGTTGAGACAATAAGCAGCGGTAGGAAGAGCTGGTATCCTCCCGTCATTTCAGCGGTAAGGAATATTCCCATCAGCGGAGCATGCATCACGCCGGACATGACGCCCGCCATTCCCATAAGCGCGAAATTCTTAACCGAGAGATCAAGCCCCGGGAAAAGGGTGTTTAGCAGAAATGCGAAGAAGAACCCGCTCATACAACCTACATAAAGCGAGGGTGCAAAAGTGCCTCCCACGCCGCCCGCTCCATTGGTCGCGGAAGTGGCGAAGCCTTTGAATGCGATAATCAGCCCGATATATAGGATGATAAATGCCACGCTGTGTCGGTCGCCGTAGAAAATAGATCCGTCGACGATACTGGAAGGATCGCCGTTGAGCAGAGAGTTGATCGATCCGTAACCCTCGCCGTAGAGAGGCGGGAAAAGGAAGACCAGTCCGGCAAGAACCATTCCCCCAAAAAGAGTCTTGCGCCACTGAGCCGAGAGTCTCTTTTTGAAGAACGACTCCATCATCATCATCACCTTGGTAAAGTATAAGGAGACGAGACCGCAGAACACCCCCAGACCGATACAAAACGGGATACGCCCCGTGACAAACGGCTCGCTCTGCACGAAAAAGAACTCCAGATTATAGCCTGTAAACACGTATGCTACCGAGGCGGCGGTAATAGATGCAATCAGCAGCGGCATCACCGTTACTGTTGTCAGGTCAAGCATCAGAACCTCGAGCGTGAAAAGCATCCCCGCTATAGGCGCTTTGAAGATTCCGGCGATGCCGGCAGCGGCTCCGCAGCCTACGAGAATCATCAGCACTCTGGGTGAAAGCCGGAAAGCCTGTCCGAGATTTGAACCTATGGCTGCACCAGTGAAGACAATGGGGCCTTCCGCTCCGACCGATCCGCCGAATCCGATTGTAATGGACGACGCCACTACGGAAGTATACATATTATGTGGCTTTAACCGGCTTTTATTCTGTGAGATGGCGTATAATACGCGAGTCACGCCGTGAGAGATGTTGTCGCGCACCACGTAGCGTACATACCAGCATGCCAGAAGCACGCCGACAACGGGATAGACTATAAATAGATAGTTGCCTTCGTTCACGTTTACATGAGCCGTCAAGGTCCCTCCTATCATATGGATTAACCATTTGAGCACTATGGCGGCCAGTCCGGCGAGCAGTCCGACGACCAGCGACAGAATAATGACAAGAGTCTTCTCTTTAATATGACGTCCGCGCCACACGAGGAATTTCATCCATGCGGCATGGACGGGTTTATATAGTCTAGGCGGAAGATATGGCTGACGCATATTCGGGTTAATGGTACAAGGGTGCCTTACAATCTGATTTTACCTTTATTAGAGCTTAATGTGCTACAAAATATATATTTCATCCGTCGGACTACTTACCTTTTCCTGACATAACTGTCGCTATCGTATAGGCGATGATTTTCAGATCGGTAGTGAACGATACGTTTTCGATATATATAAGGTCGTAGTGCATACGCTGAATCATTTCGTCAATACTCGAGGCATATCCATGCTTCACCATCCCCAGCGACGTTATCCCGGGACGCACGCAGTGAAGCAATGTATAGTAGGGAGCGTTTTCAAGAATCTGTTGAATGTAGTGGTCGCGTTCAGGCCGTGGCCCGACAAGCGACATGTTGCCGGCAATCACATTGATGAATTGTGGCAACTCGTCAAGGCGGTATTTACGCAGGAAACGGCCTACGCGTGTAATACGTGGATCATTTTCACTGCTCAGCCGTGGCCCCGAAGCTTCGGCATCCACCGTCATGGTGCGGAATTTCAATATGTAGAATGGCTTGCGGTGAAGCCCGATTCGTTTCTGGGTGTATATTACAGGGCCTTTTGAATCCAGCTTTACGGCGATGGCTATGACAAGGTATGTCGGAATCAGAAGTATGGCCGCGATAAGAGCACCGAAAAAATCGCCGGCACGCTTCAGGTTTATGGTACTTTCGGCAATATAAGGTGTTGTAATGTCTATGAACGGGTCTGCGACAAGGCGGTTCAATCGGGGCTTGGCTGTAAGAAGATTCACCAGCGAAGGCGACATCAGCACAGGAATTTCCAACGGCAGAAGCTTGTTTATCAGTTCCAGCAGCTCTCCCGGACTGCAGTCCGAGCGTGCTACGACAATAGAACTGACATCGTTTGCTCTGCAGAAGCTTGCCATATCATTAAGGCCGAGAACCGGAAGGCCGGCTATCTCGCTCTTACCCGATTCTGGAGCACGGGATTTGGCGGCAGGCGAAATCCATTCCAGGATGCCGACCACACGGAATGCATGGCTGAGGTGATTTATACCGCTCTCAAGCCTATGTATGGCTTCCGGAACATCGGCAAGATTTCCTACATATACGGTATTGAAGGCGATTTTGCCTGAGGCGACGCGTCGGCTGTTTAATGTAGTAAATGTAAGACGCTCCAGATATACGGAAGTGAACAACAGACCGAACAACATTACGAGAAGTTCGTAATTGGTGGCACGGTCAGGAATCGGATCATCGACTATTGCAAGAAAGTAGATGGCGATTGTACCGACAAATGCCGTTGAGAGGGTAGTGGTAAGTTCCTCGATACGTGATTTT
>UREH01000015.1 GCA_900546835.1 uncultured Porphyromonadaceae bacterium | reverse complement strand
GATGTGTATAAGAGACAGTTGTAACTCCCTCTACGCTGAGCATCAACGGCATTCAGGAGAGCCGTGGAGCTGCAAAATGGGCCCTCGACGCCAAGAAAGACCAGGTAAGCGGCGTATTCAACAACGACCGCGACTCGCGCCTGCTTGCAGTGGCTGTCAACGACGTCTACGACGGCAAATTCGTGCCCGCTACCAACGAAACCGTGCGCAACTATCTCACCAACAAAGTGATGAACCGCAAGAAAGCCGAAAAAATTATTGCCGACTACAACGGCAAGGGCAAATCGGTAGCAGAATACGCAGCCGCCATGCAGGTGAAGGCCGATACAACGCAGGTGACCTTCGGTCAGCCCTACGTCCGGAACTTCCCCATGTATGAAAGCGCCCTCCAAGCCAACGTAGCCGTTGCCAAGAAAGGCGAACTCGTAGGCCCGGTAGCCCTCAACCAGAGCGTAGTGGTATTCACAGTTACCGACGTCACCGCTCCCTCGCGCGAATTCGACTACAAGAACGACGCCATGGTGTTCAACCAGCGCGAAGGCGTGGCCTCGTTCCAGCGCACGCTTCCCGCCGTGCTCCTCGGCAACAAGAAAGTCGAGAACAAAATCCAGAAATTCTACAGCGACGCCCGCTAAGAGAATACTCCCTTCCGAGCCGCAGGGCGGTGCAACGGCATAACAGCCGCATGCACCGCCCTGCTCCGTTATATCCCACAACGCCTCCATCCGGACCATTCCTTGCATAGCAAAGCGACCAAAGGTCGATGGCCGACAGCGCCCTCACCATACAGGCGAAAAATAGGGCGATGTGTCAAATTGTGGAATTCTGACACACCGCCCACTTACTTTATTCGGGTTTCTGCCTTATTTCTCGGGAGTATTCGAGAGATAGAGGGTATGATATTCGTCGAAAATCTTGCGTAGCGCCGTGCCGATCTTAAGATAGGCCGGCTCGTCGAGGTTGGCCAGCGAAGCGCGTACCGACCACTTCGGACCGTCGAATCCATCGCCGTTGAGGAGTACTACGGCGGTCTCGTCGGCCAGACGGATTACCAGGTCGAGCGGCTCGTAGTTGTCGTTGAGCCATTTGGCGAAGTCGTCGCCATAGATTTTCGAGGCCCATACCATAAGGTCGATTTCGCTATAGTAGCCTGCGCGATAGGGGTCGGGCTGCAGGGTGAATCCGGTTGTCTTCCAGAAAGCTTCCAGACGGCGCTGAACCATGTCGATAAGCTTGGGCTGCAGCTCCTTGGCGTGGAGCAGACCGAAGCCGGCGAAGAGACTCATCTGAATCTGCTGAGGCGTCGACAGGCCGGCGGTGTGGTTGAGTGCCACCAGACGGCTGTCGGCCACCAGACGGTCGATAAACTTCATCTTGTCGGGGTCGAGCACTACCGACGAATAGCGGCGGTGGAGGTCGGCCTTCTCGGCTTCGGGAAGCCGCTGGATCTTATCGTCGAAAATATTTTTCTCGGGCAGAGCCATGGCGGCGAGACGCCAGCCCGTGGCGCCGAAATATTTCGAGAAGGAGTATAGGCAGATGGTGTTGTAGGGAAGCACATACATCAGCGAGCGGAACCCCTTGATGAAAGTGCCGTAGACATCATCGGTAATCACCATCATCTCGGGATTGTCTTTTTTCACGACGTCGACAAGCTGGTCGAGCACCGACGGCGCGAGCTCGTAGCTGGGAGGATTCGAGGGGTTGATAACGCATACGGCCTTAACCGAGGGGTCGCGCAGTTTGTCGATTTCCTCCTTCGGATACTGCCAGTCGTGGTAGCCGTCCTTCTCAACCTTGTTGGCCGATACGTAAACCACGTCGAAGCTGAACCGGTCGAGATTGGGGATTTCGATGTAGGGGGAGAATGCCGGGGTGAGAATTGCGAGTTTATCGCCTTTGTTGAGCAGATGGTTGGCCTGCATGGAATCGAATACGTAGCACATTCCTGCCGTGGAACCCTCGGTGGCGAAAAGGTCGTAGTCGGTCTTGTCGTCGCCTCCGCCCATAGCCCAGCGCATGTAGTCGCGCACAATTATCTCGGTGTATTTGAGGATTCGGGGCGGTGTGGGGTAATGGTCGCCCAGAATGCCGTCGACCCATTCAAACACCAGTTCGTCGGGATTCGCATTGTAGGTCGTCACCATGTAGTTGTAGACATGATTCAGTACATGAGCACCCGCACTGCCCTTGTTGTCGACAAGGAAGGCCTTGAATCGGTCGGCCACACCCTCCTGGGTCGGGCTCTGGGTGATGCCGAGCGACGCGTCGTATTTCACGCGGTTGGTCTCGCTGACCGCAAACTGGCCCAGAAGGAAGAATGCCTCGCGGGGGAAGGTCAGCATCCAGTTGGGATTGCCACGGCCGGCGTTGAGGAATGTTGCTGTCGAGCAGCGTGCGTCGAGTTCGGCGAGATTAATCAGAGTGTTCTTGATTTCAAACGGGCTCATGGCCGACAAAGCTTTTTCAAACGCCTTGTTTTCGTTTTTACGGAGGTCATCGCATTCGTCCGTTGTCTTTTTGGTTGTAGTGTTCATTGTGAGTTGCTGGTAATTTCCGGCCGGTAGCCCGGTGGACGCCGGCCGGAGGGTGTGTTGATAATAGTATTTTTATATGAGGGGGAAAGAGTTGGAGACCACGGTGGCGTCAGACGAACATCAGCACCATGGCCACGCCCATGAGGATAAGCAGCGTGTTGCCGATGGCATACGTCACGGTATAGCCCATGGCAGGCAGCGAGCTCTGCAGGGAGTCCTGAATCGCGCCAAGCGATGCCGTAGTGGTTCGCGACCCGGCGCAGCATCCGAGATTTATGGCGGGGTGGAATTTGAAGACTTTCGCCCCGAGGAACATGGCGATGAGCAGGGGCACCGTAGTAGCGGCAATACCCATCAGGAAGAGGTCGAAGCCCACCTCCTTGATGCCCGAGATAAACGACGGTCCGCACTGGATACCGATTACGGCGATAAACATGTTGAGGCCGAGATTGTTCATCAGCCACAGCGACGAACTCGGAATGATTCCCGCCGAGGGATGCTTCGTGCGCAGCCAGCCGAAGAACAGACCGGCGATAAGCGCACCGCCCGACGTGGAAAGGCTGATAGGAACATCCCTTACCGTCAGCGTAATGGCGCCGATAAGCGCGCCGATTGCGATGCAGAGGCCAACAAATACCATATCGGTTACGTTGGTGGGTTTCTCTACAATACCGATCGACGGGCCGGCAAGTTCCACCTCCTGGGGAAGGCCCACGATTTCAAGCATATCGCCGGCCTCAAGCTTCTGCTGGGCATAGACAGCCATCGGCACTTCCGCACGGCTGAACGACTTGATGGCAACGCCATACATGAACGGCTTGGCGCGCAACTGATCGATGGTCAGGCCGGCAGTTTTTTTCGTAACGAGCACCTTTACGTGTTCGGCATTGAAAGTGAGCAGCTGAGGGTCGTCGACCTCCGGGCCGATCCAGCTTTCGTCCTGAATGATGAATTCATGACGTCCGGAAAGCACGATTTCGTCGCCCTGACGGATCTCCATCGAAGGAGTGGGGGGAAGAATCTGGTCGCCCTGACGCACGCGCTCCACGAAGAGCCGATGGCCGAGGCTGCTGAAATGCTCCTCTATCTGCGCTATAGTCTGCGGGGTGGCGAAATGGTCGGCCGCAACCTTATAGGCACGGAAAGAAATGGGGCGGTTGCCGTTGATGTATGCCGGGTCGGAGGAGAGCGTGGAATGATTGAGCTGCGCCTCAAGGTCGCGCGTCTGCTGGCGTACCTTCTTCAGGCCGCCGAGCATGGCCGGACCGAGATTGCCCAGAACCCATGCCGAACCGATAGTGCCGAATACGTATGTAACCGCATAGCATACCGGAATCATATCTATCATGGCCTTCTTCTGGTCGTCGGGGATATGCAGCCCGCTGATGGTGTCGGTACCGATGCCGATTACCGCTGAAATAGTCTGCGCTCCTGCAAATAGACCGGCGGCGATGCCGGCGTTATAATTCATCAGCTTCGCGCAGGCCCATGTGCATCCCAGACAAAGGAAACATACCACTACGGCGAAAATCACCTGTTTTATGCCACTGCCACGGATTGCGGCCACAAACTGGGGGCCACATTTATAGCCTATGGCAAAGAGGAAAAGCAGGAAGAATACCTGCTTCATCGGAGCGCCAATCGGAATGTTGAGCTGCCCGACCAGCACACCTACCAGAAGCACCGACGTCACGGTGCCGAGCGAAAAACTCTTCCACTTGAACTTACCTATCCAGAATCCCAGACCTATAGTAATAAAGATGGGGATCGACGGGTATTCGCGGAGTGTGTCGACTAACCAAGTCATCATAGTAGGAAACGTTGAGAGATTAAAATAAAGAGTGTATTATAAGGATAAAAACATCGCGGCCGGCAAGCCGGGCACCCGCAACGCCGCCGCACGTATCCCCGCACGGCAGTAAATGTATAACAGCGGCCGCCACCGCAAAGTTTCCGGGAAGCGTCTGATGAAGATGCCGCGTTGAGTTTCAAGCGGTGTTGACCGGCGCGTGTTGACCGCGTGTTGCCCGGCATTCTTTTTTCAGAAAAACACCTCCGGGATGCTTGATATATCAAAAAGTTTTGTAACTTTGCACCCGTAAATGCGCCCAAGCGGCACTCTGCGGTCCGCCCGCGCGCAATTTTTCACCGACCCCAAGGAAAGATGCCGGAGTGGTCGATCGGGACGGTCTCGAAAACCGTTGTACCCTTACGGGTACCCAGGGTTCGAATCCCTGTCTTTCCGCAACATACGCTGAATTTCAGCAAGTTGCAGAGTTAACACCCAATTTTACACCCAAAAGGTTGAAATTGGGTGTTTTTATGTATTCTTAACCTTCGGTTAAGCGCTAAAGCGATGACTTAACGGTCTAAAGTTACACCCATGCCTGCACCCACACAAGATTTTTCTTTTGCCCAGCCATCCCTATATTGGTTTAGGTTTATACGGGCATATATAGCTCGAACCAAACCAAACTTTATAAGTATGTAGAAATTTATCTGAGCAAAAGAAAATATCCGTCTGCCACCGCTCTATAAGTCATGATAACTTGTAACTTTGCAACTGCAAGCCCTTGGGCTGCACGACATTTTGGAAAAATAAGGCCGAATCGCCGTGTGAGAGATTCTATGTGTGCCTACCCACATTCTAAGGGAGCGGATGCGCCATGATGAAGAATTGAGAGAGGCTGTTCGCGTCACTACCGAAGCTGTTTTTGGCACTCTCTATGACCGTGCGATTGCCCTCTATACCAAGACTCCCGAAGAACGATACAACGATTTGAGTTGACGCTCCGGGAACTGAAGAAAGTCGTAAATACGATTTCCTTGAAACGGATTATCACAAATGAAACGTCTTATCTCATATATAATATTTCTGATTTTCGTGGCAAAAGCCGTGGCGCAAGTCAATGTGACCGGCACGGTGATTGACAAGGACGCTAATGAACCTGTTGCCGGAGCTTCGGTGATTGTCAAGGGTACCGACGGCAAGATAAAGAAGTTTGCCTCGACGAAAGCCGACGGTAGGTTTTCCATGTCTGTGCCGACTGTTGACGGATGCCGGTTAGAGGTGTCGATGATGAGCTATGCGAAGCAGTCTATACCGCTCGACAGCGCGTCCTTTCCGCTGACTGTATATCTTGAACCCGGCAGCATACAGCTCAAGGAGGTGGCGGTAAAGGCAGACAGGATTCGTGAGCAGGGCGACACGATAACATACAATGTCGGCAGTTTCGCCCAGCAACAGGACCGATCCATAGGCGATGTGCTGAAACGTATGCCGGGAATCGACGTGGCGAAAAGCGGCAAGATACAGTATCAGGGCGAGGATATAAACAAATTCTATATAGAGGGCTCCGACCTTCTCGGCGGCAAATACGGCATAGCCACAAACGGCATCAGCCATGAGGATGTGGGCGCCGTCGAAGTTATGGAGAACCATCAGCCCATGCAGGTGCTGTCGGGCATATCTTTCTCCGATAAAGCCGCCATCAACCTCAAACTGAAAAACAAGGCGAAGGCCACATGGACTTTCCACGGCGACGCCGGAGGCGGCTGGTCGTGGCAGCCCGATGACGCGGTGTGGGATGGAGAATTGTTCGCTATGGCTGTAATGCCGGGATTTCAGAACATCACCACCTTCCGCACAAACAACACCGGTGAGAACCTATCGTCGTCGAGCACGGACTTCTTTGCCTCGCGCCGTAACACAGGACTGAGCCAATATGTCGGTGTCAGCATACCGGGTGTGCCGTCTTTGAATGATACGCGGACACTGTTCAACCGCTCATTTCTCGTATCCACTAATAATCTTTGGAAACTAAAAAACGGCGATTTCAAAGCCAACATCGACTATTCATTCAACCGTGTCACTGCCGATGCCTCCAATATCACGACATATTTCCTCAATGAAGGTAACCGCGTCATTACCGAGAGCAGAAGAGGCACGGAACATGAACACTCGCTAAGCGGCAAGTTCATCTACGAGCTGAACCAAAAAACAGCATTCATCAACAATACTCTCAAGACCAACATAGACTGGGACGATGTGGCCCTCACTACGACAGGCTCACTGCCAAACGTACAATCGGCAAAACTGCCCGATTATTATGTCAGCAACAACTTCAAGATGATAAAGCGTTTCAATAGGAAACATCTTGTGACATTCCAAAGCGTGAACGAATGGGAATCTCTGCCGCAGACCCTCAACCTTGACCTTACAAGCGAGAATTTCCGTCAGCACATTTCCGATCATGCCTTCTTCACTCACGAGAGCGCGGCATACGCCTTCAACATAAAAGGGATAACCGTAAGCCTTGAAGCCGGAATAAAGGGTTATCTCCGCACAATGGACTCGCAGTTGCCCGATATCCCCGCCGAATTGCCCGGAATGACGGAGAATGTGGTTAACACCAATTATGTGACCATATATGCCACCCCGAAGTTTGAATACTGGGTGCGCCGTGTCAACCTTTCGCTCAACCTGCCCATAAGTTATGCGCATTACACCTTCGACAAGGCGATAGCCGACCATGACGAGGTGTATTTCTCCCCGTCGATGAGTCTGAACTGGAAGCCCAACAACCGTTTCTCCGGTACTCTGCGCGGTGGACTCGGTCGCTCCCCGATGAATCTCAACCTCATCCATCCGGGGCTGATAATGACCAACTACCGCACTCTGAAAGCCGGAACGGAACAGTTCTATAACTCATCGTCGCAGAATATATCGGCTAACGTCAGCTACAAACATACCCGTCACGGACTTTTTGCCAACGGTATGGTGATGCACTCGTGGACGCATCTGCCTTACACAATGGCACAGACGCTCTACGGTGACTATGTGGTTTACAGCTATGCCGACGCCAATAACGACAGCAAAATGCTTATGGCGATGGGGAACATCGGCAAGACCCTCGATTTCGTGCGCGGAAGCTGCAATGTCAACGGCTCCTTCAGCCGCAACGAGTCACATCTGCTGTCGCAGTCGCAGTCGGTCAACTCTATTAGCCGCAGCTGGAGCGTCGGTGGCAAAATAAGCGGCAGTCCCTGCCGATGGTTGAGTTTCGACTATGCCATTGATTTTTCCAACTCTCAGCTGATGATGAACTCTGTGGCAAACTCGTGGCTCTCGCAGATGACAAACGAGTTAAATCTCACATTCATCCCTCACCGCAAATGGCAATGGACGGTCTGTGGCGAGCATTACCGCAATGAAATAACCGAGGGCACATTCAAGAATGCTGTCATTATAGACACCAAACTGACCTATCTGCTCTCCAAGAAGATAGAGTTGTCAGCAAGCCTCACTAACATCCTTGACAAACGCAGCTACAACTACACCACTTACTCCGTACTCTCCTCATTCGAGAGCCAACGACAGCTCCGAGGCCGTCAGCTCCTTTTTTCAATAACTTTAAGAAAATAGCATTATGAATATCAAGTGTTTAATCACGCCTATTGTCCTCATATTTACGGTGATTGTTTCATTCGCACATGATAATGCCCGTGTGAAAGTCGAATATACCGAGCGATATAAGAATTGGACCGGTGTTAACAAAAATGAAAAGATGCTGCTGTTAGCCAATGGCCAAATATCACATTATTACAATCCAACATCTCTTGTTGTCGACTCTATACTATCGACGCCGGAAGGTACTGTACGTTTTAACGCTATGGTCGAAGCGGCCAATGAAGCCGGTCAACGCCCGGCGTTACTTCCCGGCAGCCGAACCTATATAATCAAGAACGCCAACTCCTCGTCGATACACTATTATGGCGAACCGGCAGGCGAACTCGGGAACTATGAAGAGCAATTTGCCGAGCAAAACTGGACTATTGCCGATTCGTCGAAGACCGTGTTGGGCTATGACTGCTTAAAAGCTGAAATGGATTATCACGGCAGACATTGGACTGTATGGTTTACCCCGGAAATACCAATCAGCGATGGCCCGTGGAAGTTATGCGGCCTCCCCGGACTTATACTGGAGGCAGATGCCGACAATGGCAAATACCATTTTGAGGCTACCGGCATAGAATCTGTCGATGCCACGTTCCCACAAAAGATGTATGGCCATGACCTCTCGGTGTCCATGAAAAGAAAAGATATGCTGTCGCTCCAATGGAAGTTCTATAACAATTCCGGCGCACAAATGCAGGCTGAATTTGGCATCACGGCACATGACGACCCTCTTCCTGAGGGCTTTGATTTGATTGAAACCGATTACAGATAAAGATATGAAGCAAATATTCACACTCCTATCAGTGTGCTTTGTGGCTATTTCCGCGAGCGCACAGCAGAAAGCTGAAATTGAGGTCAGCTATACCGAGTATCAACCGAATATGCGCACTGGCGAAAAGAATGGTGTCACTCATCAATACATCTTGCTCGCAGATGGCGATGACTCAAAATTCTTCTCGCCGAGAACAGAGTATATCGACTCACTCAACTCCACCCCCGAAGGGAAAGCCAAATACCAGGAGATGACACTCTCCGCTTATCTTGGCGGTAAGATAGATGATATACCCCGAGCCGATGGGAGCTACTATGTGGTAAAATCCGGCGCCGACAATAAATTCACTTATTACGACACCGCAGGCACTGAAAAGTTCTGCTATGAAGAAGATATCCCACAACTGAACTGGGAAGTCGGCGATTCCTCCAAAACCATTCTCGGATATGACTGCTTCATCGCTTCTGTTGATTATCACGGAAGAAAGTGGATTGCGTGGTTTACCCCCGAAATCCCGGTTGTCGCCGGACCATGGAAACTGCAAGGCGTTCCGGGTCTAATCCTTGAAGCAGCCACTGAAGACGGACTATATAGCTTCGTGGCTGACGGCATACAACAGACTGACAAGACCATCACACCCATCTACCTTGCTAACGGATATGAGAAAAGCGACCGCATAAAATTTCTCAAAGCAAAACGCAGTTTCTTCGACAATCCGTTAGGTACAATCAACGCACAGTTTGGCGGGTCTGGTGTTTCCATCATCTCCAGTGGTGGTAATGCCAATGGCAGCGACAGGCTCTATGTGACACGCGAAACCGCCGATTTCATCGAAACCGATTACTAAACAGCTTAATCATACTACAAACAAACACGGCAACCCCGGCAGCGATTTGTCGGGGTTACCTGTATTATGATGGAGGCGTTTATTCGTCTCCTTCTGGAAGTCCGGGCTTAGCATCATCGGGGATGTTCGGGTCGGCCCACATATTTTTTATGGCTTGGACTTCGCTGGGTGTAAGGTGGAAAAGGCGCGTGTGATTGACCCCTTCTGGCACGCGAGGCTGACCCTTTTGGGCGAAGGAGCTGCAAATTGCGACCTCAAAGGTTGTCGAGTATTAACGAAGGCGATGTTTCCATTTTTGAAAATGCGAACAGCTTTAATCCGAGGTCTTTGATTGATGCGCCGATATGATATAAGGTGTCATCTATCACCATAAACCTATCGTGAATATTCGGAGCTGTCCTTACATCAATAGGGGTATATTGGTCGTTATGGCGCTCTATGTCAAGTTGCAACTGGCGGTTTATTCTTTTGGTGTATATGGTCGCTAAAACACCGCTGCGCCTCTTGTCAAGCAAGGTCAGCACCGTTTCATCAATGTAGTTGTCAATCAGCACAATCCGTTTATTTGCCAACTTTACAAGGTCGCATATGAACCGATAAGCATCAAATATCTGTCCGTCAAACAATACTCCATCTTTCGGAGGCAATGACGTGCGGAGAAAGAAATCGACTTTACCCGAAAGCTCCCTAATCTGATTGTCATGTTCCGACAAACGATGATCAATGCGGCTCTCCATATGTAGTAAAAGCTGGTTAACGCTATAACCCCGCAAGAGATATTCTTTCAGTATTCGGTTGGCCCATTGGCGGAACAATGTCGCATTCTTGCTATTAACTCTGTATCCTACTGAGAGAATGGCGTCTAAGTTATAGAATTTCGTTCTATATAATTTTCCGTCAGCGGCAGTATATTCCAAAATGGAATGAACTGAAGCTTCGTCCAATTCTTCGCTCTCGAAAATATTTTTCAAATGCTTCGATATAGCCGGCTGTTTTACTCCAAACAAGTCGGCAATCTGCTGTTGCGTCAGCCATACAGTTTCATCTTCCAGTCTGACCTCAAGTTTGACCGAAGCATCGGGTTGGTATAATATTATTTCGTTGTTAGGATCCATTTGTCACTTTTGAGATTGCAAAGATACGCAAAACAATCGGCATTTCAGCTGTTTATGAGCTTCTATTGCCGATTATTTATTCTTTAAGATGCTTGTTCAAGTTCTTCAAAAGCATCATCTAATTCAGAAAGCTTTTCTCTGAATCTCTTGTTGATTCGCTCACTGCCGATTCCATGTATTTGGAGTTATGGGTGCTTGCCGGAATGGAGAGATGTCGGCACATTGCCGATTTCCACTCTTTGCGTAGATTCTCCTGCACTCGTTCACCGATATAGTGAATGAAGTAATAGACCCGATTCTTCTTATCTCTGATTTTAAGTCTGGAATTACATTCTTTCAGATTCAAGATGGCGTATAGATTATGTGGCTCTATGCTGTGAAATTGGTCACATACAAATAACTTGTGGATATGGTTGATATGAGCCAGCGAGAAATATTCGTGTCCTTATAGGCTCGTTTATCTCAGCGAGTCTTGCAAGCTCTTTGAGATATTCATTCATGCGCTGATTGCTTATGACAGGCAATGCCTGTTTTCATAAAGCAAGCAGGATGAGGACCCTGAGGGGTCGCCATCGCGCATCGCTTTGGTAGCGAAGCCCAGATTTCGCCAACATCGTAGGTATTTGGCAACTCCCTGACGAATATTTTCTGTCAGCTATAGATGGTAAGGACGATAGAGCGCGAACCGCCGTAATCGCGGAATTCGCAAAGATAGATACCCTGCCATGTTCCGAGATTCAATCGGCCATTGGTGATGGGAACCGTCAGCGAAACGCCCATTAATGAAGATTTTGCATGAGCCGGCATATCGTCGGCGCCCTCCATCGTATGAGTGTAGTACGGCTCGTTCTCCGGCACGATATGGTCGAGAATCCTGTTCATATCGGTGCGTACGTCCGGATCAGCATTCTCGTTGATTGTCAGACCACAGGAAGTGTGCTTCACAAAAATGTTCAGCAGTCCGGATTGGGGAAGCCGACCGGAAAGCCGACGGACGATTTCGCCCGTTATAAGATGGCAGCCGCGCCTCATTGGCGGCATCCTGAATTCTATCTGCTGTATCATCTCGGTTGATTACAATTTTTCTGAGTAATACTGAGGCCTGTCTTTATTTCTCGCACATTGCCGGTCTACAGGCTGAAAATATTCTGAGTTTGTAAATGCAGCAAAGCTACTTATTATTTCCCACTTAACCGGGAATCGCGTAATGAAAATATCAGTCTAAAAGCGGCTGCCTGTCAAAGAAAAATCCCGACTACATCAACGAGAACATCGGGATTTTCGACTTCGGACTTACCGACGGAGCGCGTGTAATCCGCAGAGCCGGCACCGTGCAAACAGTTATATTCCGAACAGAAACCGGAGCGGCCCTGAAGGCTGCATGCTGGCGGCCGCATCGCCGGCGTATATCTCGCCACCGGTCAGATTGAGTTTCCTGACAGCCCCGCCGGGACTGAAGTCAAGCTTCTTGAGATCTATCCAGAAAATGTCGGGACTCAGAGTCGACTCAAAATAATATACCAGATTCTTCTGGTCGGCCACCGTGCGCCATCGGGTGGATGCGATATTCGGCTGCGAAGGTATTGAAATCCCGAGCGGCACCGACACATTGCGCATCACACTGAAAACCCCTGCCACGGCCTGCCGGTAGTCTGCCGTCTGAGGCAGCGCATTGATGTAGAACGAGGCGCGGACAAAGCGGTCGGACGCACGGTTGGTTCCCGGAAGCATCACAAGCCCACCGATCTGATTCCAGTAGTCGTCGAGGGTCTGCTGACGGTCGTACGAAGGTGAATTCGTCATCACCTGACAGTCGCGCCCATGATGTATCACGAGGCTACCGTCGATGTATTCAAAAATCGCGCTGTTGCCGGTCGAGTCGGAAATGGACAGATGTAGCGTCGACTTAGCCCCATTGGGTAGATCCGGATCATCGATGCGAAACGTCTCCTTGCCCAGTTCGGCCACAGCCTCGTCGACGGTAGCGAAATTGTCGAGTACATATTGCGTCCAGATGCTCAGCCCCATAACGGGCCGCGTATCGCCGGGACGGTGATAATCCGATTCTGCCAGAAACAGCAGATTTGCCACCAGACCGCGCTCATTAATACCGTCGCAGACGCCTATATCATATCCCGCTGTCACCACGCTGCCATACACTGACTTCCATTTCACGGAATTGTCTGTCAACCCACCGCGGCGTTCAATCCCCCTCGGGAAAACATATATGTTGGACTGAGGATCTTCTTTCCAGTCCATCGTACGTCCGGTTACGACCATATCGTCCGGACCGAGATACACCGCACGCGTACAGCCGTCGGCCGTGAACCACACGCCGCCACATGCGGCAATACAACAAGCGATTGCAATTCTTCTACTCCATGCTGCCATATTCATAATACCGGATTAAAATAACATCAGCTTTTCCAAATAAAATAAGGTGACGATATACGTGTTGGCTATCCCTACAGCCTGATGGCCAATCATTGAGTTTAAAAAAATAGTCAACAGGTTTATCATAACCAAAGATAATTACACAGTAAGGCCGACCAGCTCATGCTCCCGACCTTAACAACATCAACGTTTCAACAGCGCGGATGTTCAGTTGCCCATAATTCAACCATACTCCCGGGCTGCTCCTGAATATCGATCGTCGGTGTCGGGAATAAACTGAAGTAAAAAAGCATCCGATTCCGGGTTCAACCCGAAATTCTGATTAATCCGTAAGTACGGGATGGGGATAAAATAGCGGCTGGCTTTCAGCGGAGGGCTGAAAGCCAGTCGGTTGGATGGGATAGTTGGGGGGAGCTGGAGGGACTTGTACCCAACGCTCCAAATGCGCATATATCAGCAACTTGCAAAACCGTAATTTTGCCGTGCCACTAATTTGCAACCTAATTTTCCGAACCCCGTTCTGCCTCTTGCAGCCCGGCTTTTATCGGTTCTTTTCAATTACAACGTTAATGTTTTTCCTGCTGATAGTCAAGTCCGAGGGTTCTTTTTAGAGAATTTTATGATTGTTTTATACCTCCTCGATACTCTATATCCCAATCCTTACTGCTTATTGTCGTCAAATTGAGAGACGCATATCCGGAACTATCGCATCAATCATCTTCTGCGGCACTTCACACTCACGTGCAATTGTCGGCCATTCGGAAGCACGCTCTATAACATTGTCAATGATTGTACCGGCATCCTTGATGTTGTTTCGTCTGGCACATTCCATGAGATCGCCACGGGTGATGTTGTCAAATTTTCCGTTTATCGACATCTGATGCTGCGAAGTCCAGCCTCCATCCGGATTATAGGCATACCCCATATCATAAGCCGGGGAGAGCCTCCATTTGCCCGTTCTGTCCATAAGGAATGAAATGTTCTTGGTGTGATCATCCTGATTCCTCACCACGACATTGAACACCATGCGGCGGAACATCTCCTGCGCCTGTGAATAAGGGAGACGCAATGCCCTCATAATGTTGAACGCCTGTTCGTATGAGAATGAGCGTGGCATCCTATAATCATAGTGTGCTATTGCGCACAATGTCTGCATGTGGATTTTCTCGCCATTGATCCGGTCAAACCTTTTTGTCAGGAAATGAGCCCTGCCGTTTTCCTCTATGAGTCGGCATTCGCTCATCTCTATTCCGCAGCTTCTCACAAGGCGCGAAAAGGAATATTCCAGTCTCCCGAAATTCTGCGTCTCCCGGAAACCCGCTTCTGCGGTTACCCCGTCAAGTTTTATAAGATAATAGCCGAATCCATCAGGCGCGTCAATCTGGCCCGATCGAACTTCTCCGGTTTTATCATTATAAGCGATGATGGCTTTGGCCCGTTGACCTCCCGCCGATGTCCCGAGTCGAACAATCTCGGCGATTGCGGCTTTCTTATCGGCTTCAAGATTGGCTCCGAATTCTTCCTTTTCGGCCAGAGCTTCACTTGCCACTTCAACCAATGAGTCAAGTTCGATATGTACATCCTTGCCGTATGGAGCATCCATAGCCGGTTCAAACTCCAAAGCCCCCATACATCGTTTCCCGAGAAAACACAGTGTCTCGACGGCATTTCCGCTGCTTCGGCCTGTAAGGGCAAGCCACCGGTCAAATAAGGCTCGTCCGTATGTATCAGGCAGGGAGTCCGCAATCAGTCCGGGCAATCCTTTGAAAGTCTCCCGTCCTATGTCGGAGAAAGAATATATTCTTCCCGCACGCACTGGCATCAGTATAGGCGAAGGCTCAAGTCCACCTCTGACAAAACTGTCGGCATATTCAAATTGGGTTATGTTACGGTTTTTATCCCAGCGGATGGTGCCCATCGGCTTTCCGTATAGAATTACCCGTGCTATATCTACCATTCCGATTCCTCCTTGTCTTTAATTATGTTGTCGTGTTTCTTTGATGAGGCGCGTTTGCGTTGTTTCTTTTTCGCACTCTCCACCAACTCAAAATATTCATTAGGGCTTAACTCATCTTCTTCAATCAACGGGGTCAATTTCTCCAGCTCTCCCAAAATGCGAAGCACACGCATAAGGGCATCAAACGAGCTTATCGTCCCACCTTCGATTTTTTTTAAGGTAGATACCGATACTTGCGACTCTTCCGCAAGCGACATCTGTGTGAAGTCCTGTCGCAATCTCAGTCGCTTTACTTTTGCACCTATACGACGGCATATTTCATCGTCCGAGAGCATATATATATTCTCCATGATAGTTGTATTATGAGCTATTAGACTGCAAATATAGCAATTATAGATGTTATTACAACCATAATGTCTTGTTATTCTACCGCAATGTCTGCATTTCTTTTGGAGTATCCTTTTGTAAGCGATGTTCCACCTTTCCACACGGCTCTATCCACGCATGAAAGCCGAGACAGGCGTTGCAATACCTGGCATATCCAATAATCCTTTTCTACAAATTTGATCTTTATATCCAACATGCTGGCAGTGATTCGTATCGCTGCCTCAAATTGTTCCTTATCTTCGTGAAGTTTCATTTGATATTCCATTTATGAGAGTTGGACATTGATTCTGCCAGCCCCGGAAAACTGTAGGTTGTGAGCGGATTTAATGATTGGAATAATACCTCTGTTTCCTTGTTGTATCCCATGTTTTCAAGCATAGCACCCAATAAGGCACGAAGCCGCGCCGGATAGGCCGCTGCAAGAGAAACCATTATCTCAATCTCCTCCTTCTTGAATTTCTCGATTATCATCGTCAGTCTCTCAACTGAATCCGTGATTGTTGTATCCGGGATCTTCCCGATATGGCTTATCGCGTCGAGTACAATCAGATATTTGATATTGTCGTCTGTTATTTCATTTGGCTGCTTGATGAATTTGACTTTATAATCACCTCTCGTCAAGTTTCTTTTAGTGCCATTTGTCCCTATCTGAATAATTCCGGAAATCTGTGTCGTCAATCCCATCTGATTCCAGATGGAATAACCGGTAATATATCCGATTCTCTTTCCGTCTTTTTCAAGCAAATCTTTTACAATCTCAGCTTCCTTGGGAGGTAATTCCCCAAAGATGGATTGGCGCGGACGATAAAATCTTCCTTTGCCTATTTTGCGTAACACCCCCTCAGTCACCATGCGACCAAGTTTCACGCTAATATTGACCCACCATTCCGAAGGGAATTGCAGATCATTGATGGTGAATACCTTATCTTCCGGAATGGTCATCACCCGCTGCTCTATTACTTTTGCTGCTACCATGTCAGAGAATATAACACCGCAAAGACACTAAAATGTTTAGTTTTTACACGCATAAACTAAACATTTTTTACTGTGATCTGAGGCATTGAGTATAGGCATGATAGACATAGAGGGTGATAACAGAGCGTTTTTGTCCGGTTTTTTGCGCAAAAAACCGAACAAAATATTGTCGTATACTCAAATTTGGCGGCGAGAGACGCAAAGGCGACAGTGTTGTCGTCGGTCTATGCCGTGTGAGAGTATCGGTTCGTGCCTCACCGATACCGTCACACCGCACGGCCGACTATGGGGGCCGGCGGAACACCGGTAAGCGCAATCGCCGCCGTGGTATCGTCGGCAAGCGACGTCACTTCGACTTAATTGCGCTCACCCGTGTTCTTATCGCCACCTCCTTATAAGGAATTTTCGCCGTTGCGCCCCTCTCCGCCTGAAAACCCAGTCCGGGGAAAGAGACTATGATTGTTTTGTTCCGTTGTTTCAAAACGCTCATAGACTCTCTCAACCGGCCTGTCACAGGATTTTTATATTTCACAATTTTCTTTAGGTGTTTTTTGAAAATTAGGGTAACGATTTGGTAACGAATGGGGGTCCGTCACGGTCTTTTTTCGGTCTTACATCGGTCCGATTTCGATGGGATTAGACATTAAAAAACCGCAGAACATATTGATATTCTGCGGTTTGCCTTTGTTTTGTCTTGCGTTGGCCGGAGAGTGTCCGGTACGCCAAGTGGAGATGGAGGGGTTTGAACCCTCGTCCAAACGTGGAACTAATGAGTTTTCTACATGCTTATTTTCAGATTGGTTTTCGTGGTGGCACAGGCCTGAAACCGCCAATGCCGACCCTTATCCGCTAAAATCTCAGAAGCTTCGCGCGGCATTCAGCTTCCTATTCCCGATTTGTCTGCACCGCCGGTTCGGCTCGCCTCGGGAAGAGGGCAGCCGGGCGATGTCTTGTCTCTGCAACTGTTGCGGAGATTAAGCGTGATCTACTGTGCTTCGATCAGGCAGCAAGAGCGTAGTTGTTTTCGCCATTTAAAATTGCTGATGTCCCAGATTAAAGAGCGTAGGCATCGTTGCTCTGCATGCTTGCTCACCACCTCTACACGCTGTCAAAACCGGTCATCCCCGTGTTGTTGCCAGCCATGCCCTTGTGGCAGGTCTGCTCCACAAAGTTACGCACTTTCGGCGGGTTACGCAACGATGAGGGCTAAATCTGTAGTATTTTAAAGATTTTTTATGAACGAGACCCGAGGAATGGGTGAAAGTATTGGTTAGCGGATGAATTTTTTGTGCTATCTTTGCATATTGCAATGATTAACTCGAAAGTTCAGTCGGTAATTTCGTGGACGCGCCGCTATGTGTCGCTACCGCTGGTTGTGGCGGTGGTCTATGCCGCGTTCGTGCTTTTCTTCAACGAGAATTCCTATTCGCACTCGGCCGAGTTGCAGAACCAGATTGACGAGCTGCGTGCGCAAATAAAGGAGAACAACGACACGATGCAGTACTACCTGCGGCTCAACCATAATCTCGACACGGACCCTGCCACGCTGGAGCGCATAGTGCGCGAGCGCTACCATATGCAGCGGCCCAACGAAGATGTGTATCTTGTTGACTGACTGAATGCCGAGACTGCGGAGGATGTTGCATTAGGACGCACAGGCCGTGCGTCGCCCCCTCGTTTCAGTGGTGCCGCAACACCCTTGGACATAACTGTTTAATTTAGAGATTATATGACAAAAGACCGCAAATATACCCTCGACCAGATGCTCGGCCCGCGGCCGGCTGCCTGGAAGGTGGCGATGGCGACCGTGGGACTTCTGGCGGTGGCCGTAGCCACTCTCATGCCGATTCTCAACGTGCTGATAACGTATGGCGCAGCCGGAACGTGGTGGAAATACCTCTTTGCCGCAGGCGCAGTCCTGTTTCTTGCCGGCAAGCTTCTTTCGCCATATCGCGGCGAACACCCGCGCATCCGCAGGCTCTACCGCATCGAGTCGTGGAGCGCGATTTTCTTCTGCGTGGCGGCGTTTTTCCTGTTTTACAACGGTTCCGTTAGCCGCGACAGCTGGGCCTTCACTCTTGCAGGTGGTGTCCTGCTGGTGTTCACTACGATTGCTATTCCGCGCACCGTGCGCCGCGAGCTACGTCGCGACGCGGGCGAGACTAAATGACATTCTATATGAAGGTAACTTTGATAGGATATGGCAAGATGGGCCATGCCATCGAGCGGTTTCTGCTCGAGAGGGGCCACGAGGTGGTCTGCACCATCGATGCCGGCGAAGAAAACAAATTCGATTCCCGGGAATTCGCCACCTCCGATGTAGCGATAGAATTCACCCGGCCTGACGCCGCCCTGGCCAACTACCGACGCGCGTTTGCGGCGGGCGTTCCGGTGGTTTCAGGCACTACGGGCTGGACGAAAGAAATGGAGACGGTGCGTCACCTTATTTCTCAGGAGGGGGCCACGCTGCTCTGGACATCGAATTTCAGTATCGGAGTCAACGTTGCCATGCGCGTAAACAGCTACCTGGCGCAGCTCATGTCGAAATTCCCGCAATACCGGCCCTCGATGAAGGAGATCCACCATATCCATAAACTCGACCATCCGTCGGGCACAGCCATCAGTCTGGCCGAAGGGATTATGCATTCGAATCCGAAGTTCACGCAGTGGCTGGAGTCAGAGGGATTCACACCGGCCGACGCCGAAGGGGTCGTGGCCATCGCCCACGAGCGTTCGGGCGAGGTGCCTGGCACACACATCGTGCGCTGGACTTCGCCCGTCGACGAGATAACCCTTGAGCACCGCGCATTCTCGCGCGACGGCTTTGCCCTGGGGGCCGTGCTGGCAGCCGAATGGGTGGCCGCCCACCCCGAGCGCTCCGGACTTCTGTCCATGGCCGATTTCCTCGGTTTCTGACAGCCTCCGAACCATAAATTCACGACTATTCAAAAACAATGACACAAAATATAGACAACAGCACAGCACCTCAGCAAAAGCCTGAATCAAATGCCGATGCGCGCACGCTGCGCGCACGCTTGGCCGCCACTCGCTCCACACGCTGGACACGCTTCGCCATTGTGGCGGTGATATTCCTCCTGTGGGTGGCCTGGATGGGCAACTGGTGGCTGGCTCTGGGCCTGATTCTGCTGTTCGACATCTACATCACGGGCTACATTCCGTTCACATTCTGGAAAAAATCCAAGAGCGCGACCGTAAAATCGGTCGGCTCGTGGGTCGACGCGATTGTCTACGCCCTGGTGCTCGTATATTTCCTTTTCGCCTTCGTAGGGCAGAACTACCAGATTCCGTCGTCGTCGCTCGAGAAGACGCTTTATACGGGCGACTATCTGTTTGTCAACAAGACCGTCTACGGCCCGCGCGTGCCGATGACACCCGTCTATTTCCCGCTGGTACACAACGAACTCCCCTTCGGCCTCGGCAAGAGCTATCTCGACAAGCCCTCGCTTGAATACCACCGCCTGAAAGGACAGCGCGACGTGGAGCTGGGCGACATCGTGGTGTTCAACTTCCCCGCCGGCGACACGGTGATGACCCGCGTGCAGAATCCTGATTACTATACGCTGGTGGCCATGCACGGTCGCGAGCGCCTGCTGGCCGACAAGGCTACTTTCGGCGAGCGCATCTACCGCCCGGTAGACCGCCGCGAGAATTACGTGAAGCGCTGCGTGGGCCTCCCCGGCCAGCGCATCCGCATCGTCGACGGAGAGATCTATCTCGACGGCGAGAAATTCCCCATGCCGCAATACGCGCAGTTCAACCATTACTATCAGGCTGAATCCGACGCAGGGCTGACCGACGCTCAGTTTGAGGAGCTCGGCATACCCAGAGACGACCGCTATACGCTTGAATATACTCCGCTCGACATTCCCTCGCTGGAACAGCTCGGCTTCAAGGTGAACCCCAACGGCTCGGTGCCCCCGATTTATGTGTCGCCGCTCACCTCGGAGATGATCGCAGAAATGGAGGCATCTCCGCTTATTCATTTCGTGATGAAGCAGACGGCTGTGCCCGAACAGATTGTGCGCCTCTTCCCGCAGGACATCAGTGCCGACTGGACGCGCGCTGACTACGGCGGTGCCGACGGCCTGTGGATTCCCAAGAAAGGAACCGCACTGAAAATGACCGAAAAAGCCTGGCAGATCTATGGCCGAGCCATCCGCGTCTACGAGAACAATCCCACCGCCGAGTGGCGCGACGGAAAGATGTGGATCGACGGAAAGCCCATGGACTATTATACCTTCCGCATGAACTACTACTTCATGATGGGCGACAACCGCGACAACTCGCTCGACTCGCGCTACTGGGGCTTCGTGCCCGAGGACCACGTGGTCGGCACCCCCTGGCGTGTACTCATATCGTTCGACAAAGACAAGGGGCTCTTCGATGGCAAGATACGCTGGAACCGCATCCTCCGCGACGCCAATCCCGACAAATAAGCGCTCTACCGAAGTGAATTCTCGCGGCTATACAAACCTCTTCGGTACGCGCACGGCTCTTCCTCCGCGCTATTTCGGCAACATAGCCTATTATCTGGCCGTGGCCGCCCACGGCGGCGACGCCTATATGGACGGCTCTATACTTTTCGACAAGCGTCAGAAGGCCGTGCACCGCTGCGAGATAGCCGACACGCGCGGACGCGTACAACTCACGGCGCCCGTAGCCAAACCCCACGGCATAGCCCGCGCCACCTGGGACGACGTGGCTGTCAGCCCCCACGGACAGTGGTGGCACATCCACCTCACCACGCTTGAGTCGGCCTACGGGCGCACTCCGTTTTTTGAGTTCTATATCGACCGCCTGCGCCCGTTCTTACTGCCAGACACACATCTGCGCTACCCATCGATAGTGGCACTCGACCGCGCCATCGACGCCGAACTGCGCCGCATCCTTTTCCTTCCTGAGGCTCCGGAGCCAAAAAGCTCAGCCGACACAGCCGAAGCGGCCGGCATGGAACATTCCGACACCAGATTTACCGACCTGATTGAGCCTTATTGGCAGGTGAGGATGGACAGCCTCGGCTTCCAGCCCAACCTCTCCATTCTCGACCTGATTTTCAACCTCGGCCCCGAAGCCGCCATCTACCTCTGGAGCATCGCCTCAAAGGCCCAATCCACCCGCATCCACCAACTCTTTTCACTGCCAATCACTTGAAGATGAAGGTACTCATGGTGTGGGGAGCGAGATCTACGGCGAATAGTCGCCGTCGGCGCTCTCATACCATTCCACCGAAGTGCCTTCGGCCATAAGTGCGGCAACTGCGGCCGCAACCGCGAAAAGCAATCGTTTCATAAGCATTATTTTTAAGGATAATACGCTAATATAGGGAATTTCGCTTAATTTTGTACATCCGCACCCGTGAAGACCACACAATAATACGCGTCGCGGAGTAGTTTATATATCAGTATGACACGCATCATTTCACTACTTTCGCTTCTGATATTGACGTTTGCCTCCGGCGCGCCGCGCACATGGGCCGACGAAAGGCTGGTGGTGCAGGCTATCGAAACCCTTAGGGCGCAGGAAAACCGCCCGCTCGACGGAGCCTCGGAAGCCTCCGACGATGCCGTGCGCATATCGAAAAAACGCACAATCGAGCATCCCGGCACGGGGATGCAGAGCGTTTACCGCGGCAAATACCATACGATTACCGAAGAGGGCGACACGGTATTGATGCTCGTGCTCAACGACGTGACCGTATTCCCTAAGCTGAAATTCAAGAACAAGAAGCAGGAAAAATTCTACTGGCGTACCGTACGCGACGTGAAAAAGACCCTTCCCTACGCAAAGCTTATCTGCGAGACCCTGCTCGAGACCTACGAATATGTAGAGACATTCCCCACCCAGGCCGAACGCGAAAAATATCTCAAGGAGATGGAAAGTGCCATCTTCCAACAGTATAAACCGGTGTTGATGCGCTTCTCGAAAAATCAGGCCCGCATGCTCGTGAAACTCATCCAGCGCGAGACGAACCAGAGCGGATACGATATTCTGAAAGCCTTTCTCGGCTCCTTCCGCGCCACTTTCTGGCAGGGTTTCGGGCGCCTCTTCGGCGTGAACCTCAAGGGAAATTTCCAACCCGAAAAAAATTCCAACGACGCCATCATAGAGCGCGTGTGTGTTGCCGTGGAGCAAGGCCAGCTGTAAGATTATGGACAACAGGATCAGACATTCAACCCCCCCGGCGGCGTCGGCTCCGGAAGTGTCCGTAGTCATACCGGCCTACAATGCCGAGAAGTATCTTGTGGAGTGCCTCGAGTCGGTATGCTCGCAGACGGAGCGAAGCCTGGAGATTATCGTGGTCGACGACGGCTCAACCGACGGCACTGCCGCTATTGTCGCCGGTTTCGCAGAAGCCGACCCTCGCTTGCGCCTGATCCGGCAGCCGAACGCCGGCCCCGGCCCGGCCCGTAACACCGCCATAGCCGCCGCACGGGGCCGCTATCTCGCATTCGTCGACGCCGACGACATCCTCCTCCCCCACGCTCTTGAGCATATGCTTGCCGCCGCGCGCCGCCACGACGCTCCGATGGTAATCGCCCGCATGGCCAAGGGCACGCGCCTCCTCCCGAAGTGGCTCCAGGCAGATGCAGAGGAAAATCCATCCAGCCGCGTGATAGACCATGTAGAATGCCTGAATCTGACGTTGTATCAGCACGTTATCGGCACTTCCATGTGGGGAGCGCTGATACGCCGCGAACTTTTCAACGGCATGCACCTACGGGGTATTTACTACGAGGATCTCGATATTACCTATCGGCTTATGATTAATGCCGGGCGAATAGTCCTGACTTCCGCGCTCGCATATTTCTACCGTCAGCATCCCTCGAGCATTATCCACACCCTTAGCCGCGCCCGCTTCGACGTGCTCGACGTTGTCGACCGCATGGTCGGTTATATCGGGCGCGAATGTCCCCAGGCCATCCGCGCCGCCGAAAGCCGGAGGTTCGCAGCCCACTGCAACGCCTACTCCATGCTTTTCCACGCCCCCGAAGGGATGCTGACCCCCGCCGAGCGCACCTCCATCGAAGGCCGTTGCCTCGCCGCCATCCGCCAATACCGCTTCCAGGAACTCTTCGGCCGCCGCACACGCCTGCGCAACCGCCTCGGCGCTCTCCTCGCCTACTTCCCTCCCCTC
>UREH01000014.1 GCA_900546835.1 uncultured Porphyromonadaceae bacterium | reverse complement strand
GGCAAAGCTTACGCGCCGACGGGGAGCGCCCTGTGGTTCGTCGGCCAACGGCACTTCCGATGCCCAGCTGGAAACCACGAAGTGACCATTTCCGGTGCCGTTGTCGGCAAACCGGAGATTTCCGAACATATAGATTCTTGTATTTTCATCTGCTTCGTCCTTCACTGCGACTGCCTTTTCATAGGAACTCCATTCCCAGTCGTGGCTCTCTACCGAGCCGTCGCTGAGCTCACGATAGAGGTTGCCGTGGATGTAGAGGGCATCAGGCAGTTCCTCTACAATCTGATGGCCGCGCTCAGGGTCGAGCGTTACGTTGCCGGTATTGAAGTCGACTTCCACAAGATAGCTGCCTTTCTTGAGCTTGAAGGAAGATTCCCAGGTGTTCCACATCACGAACGCACGGACATCCTTGGTCTCGATAGGAGTATTGATGGCTTCCGGGCCGAAACGCCAGGCGTTGATATACCTGAAATCTTCCTTGGTGAGATTGTCGCCTTCGAGCACACGCGAAGTGAAGCTTATATAGCCGTAAGTATCATCGCCCGTACCGTCGCCCTCAGCCTGAGAGGTCACGTTGATCACACCGGTATAAATGCCGCTGCCGGGGGTCTCCTCAAAGAGCTGCACACCCAGATTGGGAAGGAACGTCCAGCCGTCGAGATTGCCGAACACATAGAGCGATTCGGGCCATGCTGCTATGGCGTCGTCGGCTATGAAATATTTGCCGTCGGGCCGGGGTTCGAGAACCGGTGTCTTGGTTTCGTTTTCCTTGCCGGGGTTCTGGCCGTTGTGGATTACGAAATGTTTCGCGTCGGCCGGAAGGGTGATTTTAATCCATTCCTCGCCGTCGATGGTCACGGTAGCATTATCCGTGATTTCCACACCGGTGTTGCGGTCGCCGTAAGTAGTCTGATCCTGATACTGCCGGAACATCTCCGGTGTCCACTTGTAGTTGGTACCGTACATGTCGCTGGCCTCATCGTAGGTTGTAAGGTAGATGTGCTCCCAGCCCTTGGTATTGCGGAAATATACCGTATTGCCTTCGGAGATGGTGAGCGAGCGGTGGGCTTCGTTGGTGTCGATGGTGAAGGTGAGTTTGCCGCCCGATTTAAGGTTCCAGCTGTTGCCGAACTTATAGTTTACATCGGTGGTAGTCTGATTTACAAAAGCCTCCGTGCCATCGTTATAAGGTCCGTAGCGCGTTTCGTTATACCAGCCACCCTTCGTCTCGGTGAAGGAGAAATAGTGGCCGTCGCTGGCCGTAACATCGAGTGTGCTGGTGAAAACGCCGCTGCCGGGAGCGGTCTCAGTCATGGCAGGAGCATCGGCCTCGTTCCAGTTGCCGTCGAAGTTGTGGAGGAAATAGAGCTGTGTGGCTTTGTGGTAGGACTTTGAAACGGTAAGCTCCTTGTCAGCGAGATTGAAGGTGAATGTATATTTGCCGGCGCCGAGATTGAATTTGGCGTTCTGATTGTCACTGTTCTGCACCTTGAATGGGGTATCAAGCGAAATCTCGACTGGACCGCTGTTAGGCGCGGCATACCACGTGCCGTCGATACGGATGCCGAACTGGCCGTTGGTTTTCACTTCTTTAGTAAGGACGTAGAAGCCGTTGGTTTCCGTCAGCTCCACACTCTCCCAGCCGGGATTGCCGAAAATGTCGGTGTGGATTTCCACTTTAGCCGCCTGCACAGAGGCGAAAGCGAAGAGCACCGCCAATAAAAGCAGATAAAACTTCTTCATGTTCATGTAAGTAAGTAAGTATTAAGGTAAAAGATTTATACGAAGGTCGGATGTACCGCAAAAAGTATCGGGTCGCCTTGCTTCCAAGTCGCCCACGCGGGAACACATTAAATCGTCATAACTAAATTATTGTCAGATCATGCTTCACAAAGTTATAAAATTTTCAAACCAGACATTTTATATTAATATAATTTAACCTATTATAAGACATCCGATGAACTGCATTGGTTAAACTATGTTAATATTGTCTCCTTTTGGACAACGAGCTATAAAATTAATTATTTTTTCAACAGATACATTTACGCAGCTGTCAACAAAACCATACTACGTTGACCCCTGAATCTAACAGCCAACACACGCCCCGCGGCAAAACGCACCTATGAGATTACTCAACCGCACGGCATTTCATCCAAATCAGAATCTGTGAACTGAAAAATCTATAATTTAATTATTTAACCTACCATGAAACGAAATCTTTACGCACTGCTGCTGGCGGCAGTGGCTTCGGTGTCGTCGGCCAGTATGGCCAGCGCCGCTCCAGCCATTCCCGACCGCCTCTACTTCCCCAACGACCGCGGAACCGGCTGGATTTTCATCGACAATAACAACACACAGGTGCCGCGCTTTTCCAAAGACAAAATCGGCAACGTAACTTCCTTCTCGATGCACGCCTACAGCGAGACGGCCGGAAGCAAACTCTTTTTCTTCATTGCCAACTCCCAGAAAAACAATTTCGATGGCTATAAGTATTCCAGCGACTGCCTATATACGATTGCCGGCGATGACGCCGGCAGCGAAGCAAACAAGGTGCTTGCCGCCGGCAAATACACCGCCTACCGCTACGGCACGCTGAAGCACTGCCATGAGCTTCCCGCCGGCGAATACGCCATCGATCTGGAATTCGACTCAAGCCGTAGCGACGATGGTATCTCTATGGAGATTTTCGACTGCGACGCCACCCCCGACAACCTTTATTTCACCGCAGATATGGGCGACGGATGGCATTACGCCGATGCCCCTGCATTCACAAAGAGTGGCAAGGTGTTCACCTACACGGTCGAGGCCGACAGGCAGTTCTACTTCTTCATCAACCGCAAACGCCGTTCGAGCTGGGATGCCATGACCGAGGCAAACTCCAGCACAGCCTACGGCGTGAACGGCGACAAACACCTCGGCGGCAACCGTACAATCGACGGAACGGAATTCGACATGTCGCTCTACGGCACGATGACCCGCTGCTTCACCATTACCTCGCCGGGTGAATACACCTTCAGGATGGACTTCACAAGCGGACGTCCACATCTCACCATCACCAAGAATGGCGGCAGCGGCGACGACCCCATCCTGATGGATACGGCTATGCCTGCCAAATATACTGGCGTGATGCTTCAGGGCTTCTTCTGGGACTCCTACGACGACACCGCATGGAAGAATCTCGAAAAACTCGCTTACGACTACTCCAACTATTTCGAACTCGTGTGGGTGCCCAACAGCGGAAGGGCCTCGGCCGAAAGGAGCATGGGCTACGACCCCGTCTACTGGTATACCAACCACAACAGTGCTTTCGGTACAGAGGATGAGCTTCTGACGATGAACGGCCTCTACAACGACCTCAACACCAACATGATTGAGGATGTCGTCGTAAATCACCGCGGAGGCGCTACCAACTGGACCGATTTCCCCGAAGAGATTGACCACAACGGCACAACCTGGACCTGGGATCCCTCTCATATATGCAGTACCGATGAAGTGAAAAACCAGCCCGACCAGCCTAAACCCACAGGCAATCCCGATACCGGCGATGATTTCGACGCCTATCGCGACCTCGACCACACCAGCGCCTATGTGCAGGAAGGCATCAAGGCCTATCTCAATACTCTCCATGAAAAATACGGCTACAACGGCTGGCGCTTCGACATGGTGAAGGGCTTCGGCCCACAATACGTAGGCGACTATGTGCGCTCGGCAGGCATGAAATATGCCGTCGGCGAATACTGGGACGGCTCATTCGACAATGTTGTAAACTGGATAACGGGCACCGGACTCGCCTCGGCGGCCTTCGACTTCCCGTTCAAATTCGCGCTCAACAAAGCGATGAACGGCAACGAAAATATGAAGGAAGCATCCTGGACCTACGAAGGAAAAGCCCAGCCGGCCGGTCTGGTACATCACGAAGTCTACAAGCGCTACGGCGTCACCTTCGTCGACAACCACGATACATACCGCGAGAACGACCGCTTCAAGAACGAAAAACTTGTGGTGGCTGCCAACGCGCTTATGCTCTGCTCGCCCGGCACTCCCTGCGTGTTCCTGCGCCATTATCTCGACCATATGGACGCCATCAACCGTCTCATCGACATCCGCAAGGCTGTCGGCATCCACAACCAGAGCGAGGTTGAAATGATCAAGCTCGAAAGCAACTGCTATGTAGCCCGCGTGAAAGGCCTCTATGGCAGCCTCGTGGTTAAAGTCGGTTCCGACATGACCTACAACTGCACCGACGCAGGCTACACCATGGTGGCCGCAGGCAACGAAAACGACAACAACTACTGCGTATGGGCCAACGTTCCCATCTACGATCATGTAACCATGACACCCAACTTCTCCCCCGGCGACTATAACATCGGCAGTCCTTTCAAGCTGAATTTTGAATACACCGATGTGCCCGAAGGCGCATACCTTGTCTATACCACCGACGGCTCATATCCCACGCCCAACAACGGCACACAGGTGAAACTCGCCGCCAACCGCCAGGCCAAGGCTCCCGCCCGCGTGAATTTCACGAACAGCACCTCGTCCGACGAACTCAACCTCTGGATCGACAAGCCCGAGAACCACGTGATGGCGGCCGTATTTACCAAGGACCACCGCCCATATTCGCCGCTCTTCGACGGCACGTATACCCTTCCCGGCGATATGACCGGTATCAACGGCATCGACGCTGAGTGCGACGGCCTGAATGTGGCCTACAACGCCTCGACGCGTACCCTCGAAGGCTTCGATGCAAGCCGCGCCCGCGTGGAAGTGTTCAGCACCATGGGCACGCTCGTAGCCACCACGCCTTCGCTCACCGAACTCCCCGCCGGCATCTACATCTACCGCATATCTATCGACGGCAACTCCGCCACCGGAAAATTTTCTCGATAAATATCACCCATAAAACGTTAAATCGGGGCGCCCGGCAATTGGGCGCCCCGATTTTTTTTGCTTATAAGGCCTATACGACCAGAAGAGCTTATAAGATTTATCCTGAATTTTTATTTTACCAGAACCGTGCGGGTGAAGTCGCGCACAACCACAAGGTAGAGGCCCGGAGCCACGGTGATTTCGGTGGTGCCGAGGGCTATGGCGCCCGTGTGGCGGAGAACGCCGTCCATCGAGTAGACCGCAGCCACGTCGGTGCCGTCCTCGCGGCTCTCAAGCACGAGGCGGCCGTTGCGGCAGTAGGCATCCCACGAATGGTATTCGGCCTCCATAGCCTCCTCGATGCCGCTGGTGCGACAGTCGGTGAGCGCGATGTCGTCGATAAGCGTGCGGGCGCTGGTCGACTGCTCCATCTTCATGCGCAGCGAGCCGCGGCGGTTGATGCTCACGGAATATTTACGATAGGCGGGCGAAGCGGCATCGTCGGCGGAGATAGTCACCTTGCCGACCTCCTCCCAGGTGGTTCCATGGTCGGAGGATACGCTCACGGTGATGTCGGCGGGATATTTCGACTTGTCTTTGTCCCAGCATTTTGCCATGAACGTGAGTACGCCAATGCCATTGGCCTTATCCTCAAGCATAGTAAGGTGGCCACCCTTATCCTTGTTCATTCGAGCGTATATATCTCCGCTGTAGGCAGGATCGGCATTGGTAATATAAGCGTCCGTGAGCCATTTGCAGGCGCTTCCCTGATATTCTTTATCATCATACGAACCCGCTGTTCCCTTTTCAAAATCCTCGATGAAGGTTGGTTCGATCACAGGTACGCCGATGGTACCATCGATGTCGGTAAAGTCATCCGTAAAGTCCTGCGCCTCGGCCAGCAGGGTAGTGGAGTATTCACCCTCGGTGGAGCCGAACATGCGCATATAGAAGCGGTCCTGACCCGGAGCAAGCACTATCTGCGTTTTCCAGTCGGCTTTGTCGAGGCTGAGCTGGAAGGGAGCGGTAACGGTCAGGGTGATGTCGCCGGGGATATTCTCTATATCGGCGAGAATCTCGGCTACCTCGGAGGGCTGGCCGGGCTCGGCGAAGAACTCGAGGTCGCCGTCGAAGAGGAACTGGATGGAGGGGATGGGAGCCAGGGTGGTTACGGCTACGGGGTCGGAGGTAAGAATGCCGTTGGATACGGTGTAAGTGTAAGCCGTCTCGGGTTCGAGGTCGATTACGGTATAGCTTTCAGCGCTGGCGCTTACGCTCTTGGGGTAGCCTTCAACGGGCGAGCCGCCGCGGCTTACGGTTAGCGTATAGGTGGCATTCTCTCCGTCGATGTTGCTCCATACGGCATCGAAATTGGTATCGGAGATATTCACTGCGGGCCCGGCGGGAATGCCGTCGACGGCCGATGCGGTAAGCGTCACGGCGCGCGTTACCGAGCCGGAGCGGAGAATCAGCTGACCGCCGGCATTGCCGGTGGCGGTGGAACGATAGCTTACGGTTACCTCCGTGCCCTTGTTGGCGTCGGCGGCAGAAACCGATGTCGGCGAAACGCTGAAGCCCGAACCAGTCACGGTGAGTGTGATGGCCTCGGTGAGCGATGCTCCTTTCACGGCAACCTTACGGCTGCGCGTAACGCCCGTAGCCGTTGTGCCGACCGCAATTACCGTACCCTCGGTGGGGCTGACAATCTCGGGATCTGCGGTAGCGTTGAGTGTCCAATCGACGGTATTTTTCGTTCCCCAGATATATTCCACCAGTTCGGGATGGTCGATATATGGGTTACGGTTCTTCTGATGCCGGTATATCCCCTCGTTGCGGTCGATTTCCTTCTGACTGACGGGATCCTGGCGGTGCCATTTCAGCAGAAGCTCGAGCGACCACGTTTTGAACACCGGGTAGGAGTTGCCGGCTAAGAACTGGTTGCCGTTGCCTTCGGTCCAGCGGCCGATCTGCGAGTTGTAGGCTGTGGCCATATAGAAATATGTGCGGGCAAGGTCGCCCTTGTACTCGTCGTCGGGCTCGAACACCGTGCCGCTGTAGCCGGGAAAAGTGCTGCTGCCCAGACGTCCGAGAGCACGCACGTTGCCGTTGTTGGGCAGGCGCTTGCCGCCGGAACATTCGCCGTAGGGGAAATTGCTGCGCTGCCCGTTCACCTTGCCGTCGGTAGGGTAGAGGTGATAGGCGTCGGAATACTGGGCAGACGTACCCTTGCCCCACCAGCTCTTGGGGAGCGAGTGCTCGCGGTTCACGCAGTCGCCGATAAGCTTGTAGTTGCCGCATTTGGAAAAGCTGGCCGGCCAGGCTTTGGTAGTATATATATCCCAGAGCGTACCGTCTGGACGCATGTCGGAATCCTTATAAACGTTCCATAGGCCGTCGTAGCCTACGTTGGTATGTGAGGCGATTTTTGAGCTTAGCGCCGAGAGCAGAGCCTGCCCGTGATAACCCTCGCAGGAGGTATAGTAGCCTGTCGGCTCGGCGGCCACGCCGTTGAGCATCCATGCCGAGGCAATGAGCAGAGAAGCAAGTTTTCTCATTTCAATCAGATTGAGGTTAAATAAGAATAAGCAAAAGAAAAAGGATTAACGGCAAAAGTAGACTTTTACAGCGAAAAAAACGACGCTGTTAACATTTTTAACAAAAAAGAGAGCCCAATACAAAGGTTGTCGGAGCGATTTTACTAACTTTGCATGGGGTGGAGGCGTTATAAGAACAGACAACCAATAAAAACTACTACATATATGGAATCAACCCGCCAGGCAAAGATTGCCCGCTTAATACAGAAAGAACTTTCGGAAATCCTGCGGCAGCAGACGGCTAAAACCAACGGCATACTGGTGTCGGTATCGGCCGTGCGCGTCAGTCCTGACCTCAGCATCGCCCGCGCCTATCTCTCGATTTTCCCCAGCGACAAGGCTAAAGAGATACTTGAGAACATAAACCGGAGTGCCCGCACAATCCGCTATGAACTCGGCCAGAAAGTGCGCTTCCAGCTGCGCAAGATTCCTGAACTGGCCTTCCATCTCGACGACTCGCTCGACTATATCGAGAATATCGACCATCTTCTCCACGAGGATAAGTAACGCAGTGCTGAAACTTCGGATTGCGCTACGCTATCTGCTCTCGCGCAAACAATTCGGAGCCGTGAACGTAATATCGGCCATTTCGGTGGCTGCCGTGGCTGTGGCCGCGGCGGCTATGATAATCGTGCTGTCGGTTTTCAACGGTTTCGAACGCCTCGCCCAGTCGAAACTCTCTGCGCTCGACCCCGACTATCTCGCCGTGCCGACTCAGGGGAAGCGCATTGAGGGGATTGGCTCGCTTGTTGAATTGCTGGAGGGGGTCGACGGTGTGAAAGCAGCCTGCCCGCAGATATCCGAACGCGCCTACGCCATGAACGCAGATGCGCAAAGTGCCGTCGTGATGCTCGGTCTTACCGAACGCGGACTGCATGAATCCGGAATAGCCGACGTGATTATCGACGGGACTGACCGGATGACTAACGACTCGACTGTTCTGACAAGTGTCGGCGTGGCTATGATGCTCGGACTGCGGCCTTATGAAGGGGCCGACAGCATGAGCTTGTTCGAACCGCGACGCATGGGCGCCATAAATCCGGCCAATCCTATGGCCGCTTTCTGCAAAGCCGACCTCAGGGTGGCGGGTGTCTATCAGGTTGAACAGGAGGAATACGACCGCGACATGGTGATTGTGCCCTACTCGCTGGCCTCGCGGCTGCTCGGCTACGACGATGCGGCTACGGCAGTAGCCATCTACACCGGCGGCTCACTGACTCCCGAATCCGATCTGAGGCAGATTGCAGAGCAGCATGGCCTTATAGTAAAAGACCGCTATGAGCAGCAGGAGCATACCTACCGCATGATAGCAATCGAGAAATGGATTTCCTTCCTGATGCTGGGCTTTATTCTTGTGATAGCCTCGGCCAATATAATTTCAACCCTCTCGATGCTTGTGCTCGACAAGGAGCCTTCGATGGCCATACTGCGCGCCATGGGTGCTACGCGTGGACTGATCCGCGGCGTGTTCGCCACGCAGGGATGGCTGATAGTATTGCTCGGAGGTCTGGCCGGAATTGCATGCGGTGTGCTTCTCGTGGCCGGACAGATGCGCTATGGCTGGGTAAAGCTCGGCGCATCCAATCCGGAACTGATGAGTATCACCAACTACCCCGTGGAGCTTCGTTGGGGCGACGTAGGATTCACGCTCGCAGCATTAACGGGCGTGGCATTGCTGCTCACGCCGGTTGTAGGGATGGTGGTGAAAGGTGGAGACGGCGATAATGGTAGCCGCCGGGTCAGTCGGTGATAACGTCGGCCGCACGGTCGGCTGATTGCTCGCGTACTATCGCATTGGCCATCTCCACGGCCACTGAGATGTGGGGGCAGATATGGTCGGCGCCTATCATCCGGTCGATACCGGCGCGCAGTAGTGTTTCGCGCACATTTTCCTTGACTCCGGAAAGCACGATGTGGATTCCGTCGGCCTGCGACGATTCTATAAGAATCTCCAGGTTGTGGAGCGCGGTAGAGTCGATGAAAGGCACCTTACGCATACGCACTATGCGAACCTTAGGCTTGTCGACAAGTGTGGATCGCATGAGTTCCTCGAATTTAGTGGCCACACCGAAGAAGAACGGTCCGTCGATTTCGTAGACTTCCACGCCGGGAAGCACGTCAAGCACCTCGTGATGCGAGGCGTCCAGATCCGTACCCTCGGCCACGTCGAGCTGCGAGGAGTAGACCTTTATTTCTGTATTTTCCATAACGCGGCGCAGGAAGAGCACCACGGCAAGAAGCAGACCTATCTCGATGGCAATCGTCAGGTCGAATACCACCGTGAGTAGGAATGTTACCACCATTACCGAAACGTCGCTCTTGGGGTTGCGGAGCATACCGCGGATAGTGCGCCATCCGCTCATGTTGTACGACACCATGACGAGCACTGCGGCCAGACAGGCCATGGGCACGTAGCTGATCAGCGGCATCAGGAAGATGAATATGAGCAGAAGCACAATCGCATGGACCACGCCGGCCACGGGAGTGCGGCCGCCGTTGGTGATATTCGTCATTGTGCGGGCTATGGCACCTGTGACCGGGATTCCGCCGAAGAATGGAACAACCACGTTGGCTATTCCCTGGCCGATAAGTTCGGTATTGGTCGAGGTGCGCGAGCCGGTCACACCGTCGGCCACGGTGGCCGAAAGCAGCGACTCAATCGCTCCAAGCACGGCGATAGTAAACGCCGAAGGGAGGAGCAGATTGATATTTTCCATCGTAAGCGAGAAACTCTGCACTTCGGGGATGTCGGTCGACATGGCGCCGAACCGGTCGCCGATAGTGGAGATCTCAAGCCCCGGCATCATGGATTTGAGGAAAGCCACACCTGCCGTTACGATTACGATGGCAAGCAGCGCGCCGGGCAGACGTTTGAAAATCTTGGGTGTCAGGATGATAATTGCGAGAGAAAACAGTGCCACACAGAGAGTAGGTATGTCAATCTGGTCGAAATTCCGTAGATAAACACCCCATTTGCCTGTGAAATCGCCGGGAAGATTCTTCAGGCCGAGGCCGAAGAAGTCGTTGATCTGCGTCGACAGAATGGTGAGGGCGATACCGGCCGTAAAACCTACCACAATAGGGTAGGGGATGAATTTAATTACTGTTCCGAGCTTGAACAGACCCATCAGAACGAGAATCAGGCCGGCCATGAACGTGGCAACGGCGAGACCCTCAAGCCCGAAACGTGAGATAATTCCGTAGACAATAACGATGAATGCTCCCGTAGGGCCTCCGATCTGCACTGAGTTGCCACCGAATGCTGAAACCATGAAACCGCCGATTATGGCGGTAATAAGACCTACCGTGGGGCTCACACCGGAGGCGATACCGAAAGCGATGGCAAGGGGAAGGGCAACGATGCCCACAACTATACCGGCCACAACGTCGGCCTGCAGTTTTTTCGTGTCGTAGTGGCGCATTGCCGACCACAATTTGGGACGGAAGTCCACAGCTCCGCTGAAATTCATAATGTGAAGCTTTTTACCTTAAATAAATTAGTACCTGAAAAGGAATCAGTACCTGAAAAGGAAATATATCAGATAGTTGAAAACCAAAAATGAATGCCCTTACATTCAAAATCCGCTGCAAAGTTAAGAAATCCTAAAAAAATAAGCAAACCCACTTTCCCGATTAGCTGCAACTCCCGCCAATATCCACTTTTTCTTAGCACCCGATACATTAGAGGCCCTAATTTTATTAAAATCCTTAAGGGTCTTATAATCTTTAGGATATTTTCTATAAGGACTTTATGGTCTTTAAAGTCCTTAAGTTCACTTTTCTGGAAGCTGTGTCTGCCCCAGCCAGAACACGAAAAGAGCGGAGTCCGATAGAACTCCGCTCTGCGGGAAGGTAGCCCATAGGAGAATCGAACTCCTCTTTCAAGAATGAAAATCTTGCGTCCTAGCCGATAGACGAATGGGCCGTTCAACCCACTGACTTTCGCAAGCTTGTGGGTGAAAAATTACGAGAACTATTATTCAATCATTTCACTTTTTCAGCAAATAGGATGGAGAGGGATGCTACTCAAACCAAAACCGGCATGAAAAAGCCGGGTGGAGAGAGCCCTGGATAAGGAGGCTATCAGGCGAGCTTGTTGATGTGAAGAGCAAGCTTGCTTTTGAGGTTCGAGGCCTTGTTCTTCGAGATAGTCTTCTTCGAAGCGAGGCGGTCGAGCATAGCTTCAATCTTTACATATGTTTCCTGAGCCTGAGCCTTATCGGTCATGGCGCGGAGACGACGCACAGCGTTGCGGGCTGTTTTTGCGTAATAGCGGTTACGCAGGCGGCGGCTCTGAGTCTGACGAATGCGCTTTAAAGCGGATTTATGGTTTGCCATTTTAGTAGAAAATGCTAATTCTTTGGATTATTGTTTAATGGTAGCCCATAGGAGAATCGAACTCCTCTTTCAAGAATGAAAATCTTGCGTCCTAGCCGATAGACGAATGGGCCATTATTTTCGATTTGCGGTGCAAAGTTAATATGAAATTCTCAATTGTGCAAATTTTATTATGATTAATGTTGTAATTGAACGTGGCTTATCTGGCAAATACAGCATCTAAAAAATGATGATACAATGAAATAACATATAAAATCCGGATAGAAAAATTATTTAATAAATTTATCTATCCGGAATTATTTCAAATAAATTCCATTCATCGCGGATAATTAAGCGACGCAGCCACGCGCTCCAGAGTCTGACGCGATTCGAGCAGACGCGAATAGCATACACCAGAACTGCATTGAGCCGACAGTCGGGCGAGATATTCGGCATATGCGCCCCAGTCGTCGATGGGGCGACGGCTCACTCCGCTTTCCATTGCAGCGCGGGCCACGGCCGGAGATACAGTCTCGAGCAGGCGCGGATCCATCGGTTTTGGCAGGATATAGTCGGGTCCGAAAGCCAGATCCGGACGTCCGTAAGCCTCCAGTATTTCCGCAGGTACAGGCTGATGGGCGAGCGAGGCTATCGCACGTGTGGCGGCAAGCTTCATTTCCTCGTTGATTGCGGAGGCGCCACAGTCGAGGGCGCCGCGGAAAATATAGGGGAAACCTAGCACATTGTTAATCTGATTAGGGAAATCCGAGCGTCCGGTTGCGAAAATCAGGTCGGGGCGCGACTCAATAGCTTTATCATATGCAATCTCCGGATCCGGGTTGGCAAGGGCGAAAACAATCGGCTTCGGAGCCATGGAGCGGAGCATTTCGGGTGTAACCACATCCTTTACGGAAAGTCCGAGAAACACATCGGCTCCGCGCATGGCGTCGGCAAGGGTATGTATGTCGCGCGAAGTGGCGAACTCGGCTTTCTGCGGGTTGAGGCCACCGCGGTCAGTACGAACCACTCCTTTGGAATCGCACATCACTATATTCTCCCTCCGCACGCCGAGAGCCACATAAAGCCGCGTGCATGAGATGGCTGCGGCCCCCGCACCGTTAACCACCAGCTTTACATCCTCTATATTTTTTCCCTGAATTTCGAGAGCGTTGAGAAGGGCGGCTCCGGATATTATGGCAGTGCCGTGCTGGTCGTCGTGCATCACCGGAATATCGCATTCCTCCTTGAGGCGAGTCTCTATCTCAAAACATTCAGGGGCCTTGATGTCTTCAAGATTGATGCCTCCGAATGTTGGCTGCAGTGCCTTTACTGTCTGGATGAACTTCTCAGGATCATGTTCGTCTATTTCTATATCGTAGCAGTCGAGCCCGGCGAAAATCTTGAAAAGAAGAGCCTTCCCCTCCATTACTGGTTTGCCTGCGGAGGCGCCTATATTGCCGAGACCGAGAACGGCGGTGCCATTGGAGATCACGGCAACAAGATTACCCTTGTTGGTATATTCCCACACCCGGCGAGGGGCATCCTTTATTTCAAGGCATGGGTAGGCCACTCCTGGCGAATATGCCAGTGCAAGGTCGGCTGGAGTATTATATGGTTTGGTGGGAATTGTCTCCATCTTACCCGGGCGCGGTTCGCGATGGTAGGCAAGGGCCATTTTCTTGAGAAGATTTTCCATAGGGCTGTCAGTATATATAATAGAAAGGGTGGAGCTTTTGCCTGCCGGCGCGCTCCTCCATATATAACATTTCAGAATATATTTTGCTCAGATATCTTTATTCCTTTTCTCCGTAGGCAAGGTCGCCGGCGTCGCCCAGTCCGGGCACAATATAGGAATGTTCGTTGATGTGGTCGTCAATGGCGCCGCACCATACAGTAGTCCGCTCGTCGGGGAAATGAGCCTTCACATAGTCGACGGCCTGCTGTGAGGCAATAACCGATGCCACGTGAATCTGCGCCGGCTCTCCTTTGGTGAGCAGGGCGCGGTAGCTGAGATCCATCGAAGCGCCGGTGGCGAGCATCGGATCGGCCAGAATAAGCACCTTCCCGTCGAGACGCGGAGAAGCGAGATATTCTATGCAAACTTCAAAATTCTCCTTCTCCTTATATTTACGGTATGCCGATACAAAGGCATTTTCGGCATGGTCGAAATAGTTGAGGAAACCCTGGTGGAAAGGAACACCGGCACGGAAAATAGTAGCCAGCACCAGAGGCGACTCTATTACCTGCGTCTTCGCCACCGAAAGAGGAGTGAGCGTATCGATGGTCTTATATGCGAGAGTCTTGGAAATCTCGTAGGCCATAATCTCGCCGATGCGTTCGAGATTGCGGCGGAAACGAAGCATGTCCTTCTGTATGTTTACATCGCGTAGTTCGGTCATATACTGGGATATGAGCGAATTGTGGTCGGCAAAATTCACTACTTTCATAGGATCCTGATTTAAAATTTAATCGTTGGAGGCTATAAATAAGATTTTCCCGTGGCCTCCAACCTACAAATTTAGTAAAATTAGTTGATAAATCAGTAAACAAGACCCATATTATCAACCCAGAGCGTAAGTCCCAGAGTACCTATATAAGCGGTACCGCTGCCGGCCGAGGCCATAACGAGAAGATGAGTGGGAGTGGCGTCTGCATCATCCCATCCCACTTCTTTTACGGGCACCATCTTTCCCTTCGAGTTGCGCGCGTAGTAGCTTTTTTCCTCAGGAATAAGCCCCATGAATGGTTTATAGTCGGAGCGCGAGGTGATGTCGCCGTACCATACGGGGATACGGTGGCCATCAACCCAACCGTTGGTCGACTTACCGAAATGGCGACGTCCTGTTCCTACGCGCTTGGCGAAAATATTGCCGTCGGCATCCTCCCAGCGGCGCTGAAGAATTATGTAGACCTCTGCATTGTCATGGCCGGGATATGTTTTCTTCTTTCCGAATCCCGAAGAATATGTGCGGTCGGAATTGGCCGGCATTTCCACCTTATAGTCGAACTGCAGAGCCTTGGGGCGGCGGGTGAACGGTATACCCATCTCCATCTTCGAGTATGGCTCCTTGGTGGACTTCACCGGTTCGATGAATTTTCCGAGGAAAATGGAACCCGCTACAACTACATCCACATTGATCAGACCGAGAGCCTTGCAATGCTCCATCATAGTGGTAAGCTTGCATGCCCGGCCGGCCCCGCGCTTGTCGGGAAACACGGCGTTGCTACCCTTGGTTATTCCTACCACCTTAGCCATCACATTGCTCGTGGCCCAGGGGGATCCGCCCGTGTTGGCATAGGGCTTGTCGCCGTTGATGGTCGCATTGGGCGCTATCTCATAAAGCTGCTTGGTGTTGCCACCTATTATTTTCGATTCAGGCACGTTGCGTGTCACCCAGTTCTCAAAATCGCCATACTTCAAGAGCTCGAATTTCTGAGCGTGGCACATCATGCCAATGGTCGCCATGCCTAATATAAAAGTCTTTCTCATAAACAAATACTTCAACAGGATACCTTAAACAAAGATCCCTCGTTAATAAAAATCGTCTTCAAAAGATTCTGCAAAGGTAGCAACACGACTCCTTATATTAAAATTCCGCCCGCTCCCTCTTCCCTTTATAACAAACAAGAGAGTAGTTTCTGCCAACATTCCATATGTTTTCATCATGCATGCCGCTTTTTCTAAGAGTGCGGACCATCGGGCTTATCACGGTGGATCTGCGAGGGCAAAATTCCGAATTCCTCCCGGAACACCTTTCCGAAGTAACCTGCATCGCTGAAGCCGCACTCATAGGCCGATTCCGCCACGCCATGACCCTCCATGAGCAAGGCATATCCTCTTTTCAATTTCAACTTTCTGATAAACTCGGTGCACGATATGCCCGTGAGACTACGTATTTTCCGGTAAAGAGTTGAATGGCTCATATGCATGGCCTTCTGCATGAATGCCATATCAACATCGCAACGGGCCATGTTGTCGTTGACGGTCTGGGTGAACTTCCCGATAAATTCGCGGTCGAGCGTACCGAGGCCGGAAGGCCATGGAGCGGAGGCATCCGGTTCGCTGAGGGAGGTATCGGACGGAATTTCAGCCGAGCGCAACCGGAGCGACAACGCCTCCGCCAGACGGCGCCTTGCCTCCAGCAGATTCCGTATGCGGGCGATAAGCAGCCGGGCACTGAAAGGTTTGGTGATATAGGAGTCGGCACCGATGTCGTAGCCCTGCTCACGGTCGGAAAGGGAATCCTTGGCCGTAAGCAGTATCACGGGGATATGGCTTGTAGCCACATCGCTCTTTATGTCATGGCAGAGCTCGATACCGTCCTTATGAGGCATCATTATGTCGCTGACAATCAAATCCGGCAGACGCCGCCGCGCCATAATGATCCCCTCGCGGCCATCGGGTGCCTCAATCACATTGCAGAAAGAAGAGAGCGATGCGCGGATATAGGAGCGGATCTCCTCGTTGTCCTCCACGACAAGCACGAGTGGCCGGACGTCGCTGTCGGGTATATCTTCCGAGCGGAGTGTGTTGGTCCCGGGTCCGTCCTCGGGATTTTCTCCAGGATGGAGCGCCTCGGGATATGTGGCGTCGACCTTCAGCCGGAAATGGAATACCGATCCCTGACCCGGCGTGCTTTCCACTGAAATGGCGGCATCGTGGAGCTCGGCCAGCGATTTCACCAGCGCGAGACCGATTCCGGTACCGGCGCCCTCAGGGCTGTCAGAAGCCTGATAATAACGATCGAATATATGAGGAAGTGCCGCGGGGCCAATGCCGTGGCCGGTATCACTGACCGTGATATCGATATATCTCCCCGATTCGGAACCGGAAAGCGTGGCGCCGAGTGTAATCTTCCCTTTGGGAGTATTTTTCATGGCATTGCTCATGAGGTTGTTGATCACGGTATGAACCAGATCCCTGTCGAAATAGATTTCCGGCAGATCCGGTGGAATTTCGAGCGAGACCGAAAGATCCGCGTTGCGGTTCAATTCGCTGTAGCGCATTCCCACCTCGGCTATAACTTCGGCGATACGGCCCTTTCTCACCGACAGGCGCCGGTGGTGTGTCTCCGTTTTCCGGAATTCGAGCAAACGGTTCACCAGATTGAGCAACCGCATGGCACTCGACCGGATGGTGCGGATTTTCGCCGCGGGTTCGTCCGGTATGCCACGGTCTTCGGCAAGATCCTCAAGCGGACCGATAATCAGCGTAAGCGGTGTTCGGAGTTCATGGGTCACATTGGTGTAGAAGCGAAGTTTCTCATTGTTGAGCTCCTGCTGATCGATGCGTTTGCGGCGCTCCATCTCGAGCGAGTTGCGCATTATGAGCCGACGCCTGTACTGCTGTGCCACCAGATATATTGCCAGTACAACCAGAAGGACATAAAACAGCTTGGCATACCAGGTGAACCATATGGGTGGAACCACAGTGATAAGGACCGAAGCGGTGCCCGACTGTTCCCATCCTCCGTCGCGCAGGCGTGCCCTTACCAGAAGGCGGTGGTCGCCAACAGGAATATCACGCAGCACGGCTTCAGGAACCGTTCCGGCTGAAATCCAGTTTCGGTCGGAATGCTCGAGCATATAGGAATACTCCACCTGACCATTGTAGGCATAATCGGGCGTGGAAAAGCTTATTTTCAAGGAATTGCCGCTGTAGGGCACACTGATGGCGCACCGGCCGCTCTCGCTCGCAAGGTCGACCGGCTTATCTCCATCAAGAAGATCCACACACTCGGCTATCCTTACTGGGGGTACATACGGTTTGGTGCTGAAAGCCTCCGGAGAGAAAGTGCAGATACCCCCCATAGTGCCGAACCACAGGGAGCCGCCGGGGGTACGACACGCGGCTCGGTCAGTGATGTTGTCGGGCGCGAGGCCGTCGTGAATATCATAATTCGCAAATCGCCCCGTGGCGGCATGCCAGCGGGTAAGGCGGTTGTCGGATGCGAACCACATGTTTCCCTCCTCATCCTCGGCCACCGCGCGGATATGGATATCCTCCAACCCTTCCTTATACCCGAAGTTGACCGTACGGTCAGGATTCGCGTCGTCCTTTATAAGACTGATGCCATCCTGGGCGGCCACCCATATCCATCCCCTCGAATCGCGATATATCTGTTTCACCGCATTCGAGGCCAGACCGTTTTTTTCATGGAGGATGAATTTCTCATTTTTCCGATCAAAAATATGGATACCGTCGCCATAAGTGCCGGCCCATATCCTGCCCCGGCTGTCGACTATAATTCCATTAATCGCGAGCCACGAGGTGCGACCGGAGATGCGGTCGTCTCGCCGCAAAGCCCCATCCGAATAGACATACAATCCATGCTGAGTGCCGAGCAAGGCGGATCCATCCCCAAGTGTGGCGATAGTTCCGGCATAGTCGCCTTCCTGACGCAAAGGGAGTTTCCGCACCGATCCCGATGCCTGGTGAAGAATAAATACACCTTCGTTGAAAGCACTGAACAAGATGCCATGGGGCACTTCGGAGATGGCCATGATCCTGCTGCGGGGATCCGCCAGATACCTTGCGAGACTGTAAGTACGTGAATTTCCGGAAGCGTCGCGCCGGACTATCTCCCCTTCCTTGCCGGCCCAGAGAGCTCCTGAACCGTCGGTATGCAGCGCCCATACCCCTCCCCTGCCGGATCCAGCTTCCATTGCCGAGAACAATGGCGGCAGATGACTGATGAAATCCAGGCCTTGACCATAGGTTGCCATCCATATATTTCCATATGAGTCCTGAAAGATTCCACGTATACCGCGGGGGCCGCCGGAACGCGGCTCCACTGCCCACTCCGGAACAGTCGAGGCGAAACGGCGTGGATTCGATATGGAAATGTCGCGTATGTCAATCACGGCCAATCCTCCGGGATCCGCTCCGACCCAAAGGCGCCCGTCGGCCGTCTCGGCTATGGCATGCACACTGAACGCCGGCGGCATTCCCTCGGTTTGTCCGTCGGGATACATGGGAGTGAAACTGCAGCTGACGGGATTGTAAAGCGCAAGCCCTTGCCCGGTGCCAACCCATATGTTCTCATACCGGTCGATATGGATAGCCCTCACATCGCCGGTGATCCGCGCGGAAGATCCATCGGAAACCTCGGGAATATTCACCACCTGCATGGTGGACGGATCGAGAATGCTGAAACCATAGTTCTCATGACCGAGATAAATCCGTCCGGCGGAGTCGGCGGCGATACTGTGAAAAGCCATTTTCCATTTGAGGGCCGGTATACTGTCGCCGGTATATATCCGGAATTTCCGGTCGGCATGACTGTAGCGCAATATGAAGTTGTAGCGGTTGAGTATCCATATGTCGTTTCCGGGATCCCGGGCGAATCCCACAACATTCACGGAATTGATCTCCTCGGGAATATCAGGCATAATGAGACAGTCGAATCGTCCTGTAAAACAATCTATCCGGTCAAGACCTTTCTTTGACCCCACATATAGCTTGTTGTCGATGGAGTCGTAGAATATGGCGTTGACGGAATTGCCGCTGAGCGGACTGTTGCGTTCAGAAAGGCTTCTAAATCGGCGTCCGTCAAATCGGCATACACCCTCCTCGGTGGCGAACCACATGAAACCCTGCCGATCCTGCGCAACGCCGGTGACATAATTGTCGGGAAGGCCATGGCTGATATTTAGATTCGACACCCGTGCAGCCGCCGCAACGACTACGGCGGGACATAGAGCCAGCAACCACACGACGATAATCCGGAACAGGCGGCTATGTAACGTTTCAGGCATTGACCTATGAATTTCTGAGAATGTCAAATGATATTCTTATCGTCCAACAGTTAGTTAGAATGTGAAGGGCCGATAGAAATGTAAATACCTTCTTACTGCCGAACATCGCAAAGATAGATAAAAGAAAACGAATCCATACACCCTGGAGACCACTTTGACCGCAAATTGAATTTCTCTGACCGATTTCTCCAGTATATAGATTGATAATTCCGAGTGTATGGACGGAGGAGACCGTAAATTTGCCGGCAAAGCTATTCCGGAAACTTTAGAAAATTTTTCCGGACAACTCTCTAAAATAAATTCTACCGATAAAATATCTTCCTTTAAATATCACTGAAAAACCTGTTATGAAAAATTTGATTCTATCATGGCTTGGATTGGCCGCTATCGCGTCGGCCTCGGCCGAAACGGCACCCGTCTGGGAAATGGAAAGCCCCGACGGAAACATTAAAGTCGCTATTGGGCAGAATAATGCTACACCTGTTTTTAATGTAAGTTATCAAGGTAAAGAAGTGTGTGCGGGCGATCTGGGTCTTTTCACATCCGATGCCGATTTCAGCCGGAATCTACAACTGAAATCGCCGGGTACGACAGAAAGCTTCACCGAGACCTATGACCTTGTGCACGGAAAGAAAAAATCGGTTTCCAATTCCGGGAACCGCAGAACGGCCTCTTTTTCCAATGCCGACGGCGATGAGATAGAACTTGAGGTGAAGGTGTTCAACGACGGACTGGCATTCCGATATGTGATGCCAAATCCAGACAACAAGAAAATTACATTCACCGGAGAGGCAACCTCTTTCACATTTCCGGCGGATGCCCCAAGATGGATGCAAAAGTATGTAACCTCCTATGAAGGTGATTTTCCCCGTCAGAACGGTGCCACTGCCAGTGGTGAATGGGGCTACCCCGCGCTATTTGAGGCTTCGGAAGGCGTTTTCACTCTGCTGACCGAGGCAGGTACCTCACGCATGTATTGCGCCACACATCTCTCTAACAGCGCGGAGAGTAGAACATATACCATAGCCTATCCCGGCGCCGGAGAAGGGAATGGCATCGGCGCCGTCAATCCGGTATGGACCGGGAAATGGGAATCTCCATGGCGCGTGCTTATTATCGGAAATCTCAACGATATTGTTGAGAGCACACTTGTGGAGGATGTGAGCCAGCCATGCGTGGTGGAGGATACATCCTGGATAGAACCCGGGCGCGCCGCATGGGTGTACTGGGCATATAATCACGGCACAAAGGATTTCAAAATCTGTCAGAGCTATGTGGATCTGGCCGCTGCCATGGGATGGGAATATGTGTTGTTCGACTGGGAATGGGATGAAATGGGCAACGGAGGCCGGCTGGAGGATGCCGTGAAATATGCGTTGTCGAAGGGCATACAGCCTCTGATGTGGTATAATTCCGGGGGACCGCACAATGGGGTGGGGAGCACGCCGCGCGACCGGATGCTTACACATGAAAGCCGTGTGAAGGAATTCACTTGGCTCAGAAGTTTGGGTGTTGCAGGAGTGAAAATCGACTTTTTCGAGAGCGACAAGCAGTATATGATGAATTATTATCTGGACATTCTGGAGGATGCGCGAAACTTCAACATGCTTGTGAATTTTCACGGATGCACGGTGCCCAGAGGATGGCACCGCACTTATCCAAACCTCATATCCTATGAGGCTGTCTACGGGGCGGAACAATACAACAACAGCAGTTTCATGACCTCCAACGGCCCGCGCATCAACTGCCTGCTCCCCTTCACCCGCAATGTGGTCGGGCCGATGGACTATACACCTGTGGCATTCACAAATTCGCAAAACGCACATCTCACCTCCTATGCCCATGAGCTGGCTCTATCCGTAGCGTTTCAGTCGGGGATTCAGCACTGGGCTGACCGTCCGGAAGGGTTTCTCGGCCTTCCGGAGAGTGCCAGAAGGCATATGCAGAGAGTGCCGGCCACCTGGGACGAGACAATATTTGTCGACGGATATCCGGGTGAGTCGTTTGTGGTTGCTCGCCGCAAAGGGGATGTATGGTATCTTTCGGGAATCGTCGGCGAAAACCGCGAACGCGATATGGAGCTGACCCTTGACTTTCTTGATGACGGAAAGACATACAATGCCACTGTAATAGCCGACGGACCTACCTCGGAATCATTCAGATTCTCCCACATGGACTGCCGGAAAGGCGAGACACTGACCCTGCATTGCCTCGGCTACGGAGGTTTCACCGTTGTTTTCGGTGAAAATGCAGATCGTAGCCTTGAAGAACTCCGCGAGCTGATCAGCAGAGCCACACAGGCGTTGGCCTCTGTTGGAGACAATATAGGAGAGACAACAGGAACATATGACCGGATAGTGGTCGATGCCCTTACAGATGCGCTGGCAGATGCCGGAAAAGTCAAAGAAACCGACGGGGCAGCCATAATTTCCCAGGCCTACGACAATCTGATGGATGCTCTTTGCAATTTTCAGTCGTTTGCCTTTCTGGCGCCCGGATGCGTGCCCGACAAACATAGAACCATGAATGTGACGAGAAAATATCTCGTTGAAGCGCGCAACTTCTCCCGCTCGGATACTGGAACAGGCACCTCAACACGATTCGGACTGCTGGGCGAACCATGGCAATATACGCCGAACATTGTCAATATGGACAATTTCACCCACGGGGGATTCGACAGTTTTGAAGGGGGAAAATACATCAGCATCGAGAAATACGACGATGGTCTGCCCGCGATCCGCAATGGACTTCTTTTCCAGACAAGCAAAAAAGCGCTTCCCAAAGGGGAATATTCGGTAAAACTGTATGTCACTTCAAACTACGGTTTTGAAAAGGGGGAATGCATGTTCAATATCGTTGCCGGCAACGATTTCAATCCGGCGTTGACTCCTCTGTCGGTCTACGACTGCTCGGATCGCTCCGGATGGGTGTGGAACTGGGTGGATGCAGGTACATTCACCGTTGCCGACGACTCCAGGATCACCATAGGATGGCTTGTGAACATAGCCGCGGCCAACTCCGGACGAAGCGTGAGATTCAGCGATCTGAGGCTTTATGATTCCTCCGGAAAAGATGTCACCGTAACTTTTTTCGACAATTACCGGGAATACACACGCAAGGATATATCCCCGCTGCGATTCGGCAAACCCACAAACTGGGAAGTAGCTGATTTCTACATTCCCAACGGGGATGACGGTGTGAAACAGGGTATCGACCGATATCCGGGTTACAACTGTTTGACCCTCGGTGTGTGGGATGACTCGCATAACGCATCGGGAAACCTTGCCGGAAGCGCAATATACCGCAAGGTGTCACTTCCGGCCGGACGCTACTTTTTCGGCAGTTCCTATTATAATATCTGGGATGTGCGGAAAGCCTATCTTTTTGTGGCCGACCTACCTCTTGCCGCCTCAGAGGTAGAAGATCACGCAATTGCATGGCACTCTGTTCCCGAAGCTGCCGCCAACGATCTGTGGCAGGGAGTAACCTTCAATCTTGATACCGACAGTGATGTTTACCTCGGATGGTGTGCGGACCTCACAACCCGGGGCCAGCAGGAATTCCGGGTAAAAGAGGTGGCACTTCTGAGATATATGGAAAAAGAAGGTGAATGGATTGAGGCCGAGGCTCCGCTTCTTGACGGCGAACACACATTCACTGCCATGGAATGTGCCGAGCAGAACGGAGCTGCCAATGTGTTTTCGTCCGACGGACGCGGCCTTCTGCGTGCAAACGCCGGTTCCGATATTGTAGTGGGACATATCAATACCACCGGAGTAAAGGATATCACCGTCAACGCCAATTCTCCTTTTGAAATAAATGAATCCACCTCAATATCACTGATCACCGACAATAAGGATGTGTGGGCCACGGTTCCTTTCCGCGAGAGCAACACATCGAGCTATCAGTCCTATCATTTCGATAGACTACCGGAGCTCAACGGTGTGCATCAGCTCGCCGTACGTTTCAACAACATCAGTGCCAATCTATGGGATGTGGTGATAAAAGCAGAGAATTCAGGAGCGGGAACCATATCCACGGAAGAGGACTCATTCGATTCCATCCCTATTTACTATAATCTTCAGGGTATGCGGGTGGTACATCCTACCCCCGGACTTTACATAGTACGTGAGGGAGACAAAACCTACAAACGGCTTGTAAGATAATTACCACTTTTTTCTTAGCAGAATATCCTATGTTTTACCTTGTCAGGGCATAATTAAATTCCTCATATTGAGGTAACATCAAAATGGGTAGTTCGTAACTCTTTCTCCGGAGTTCCGATTCACCCTCTTTTCCATTAAAGACTTTATGATAATGAAAAAGGGAAATGCCTCTCTTTTCATTTTTACCATTCAGGAGGGTGAAAAAAATCCTCATCCGGGCAGTAACCACTTGAGCAACATCCACCATCCTTTCATAAACTAAGACACTCTTTCAATTACTCCACACAGTTGAAAGAGTGTCTTTTTTATGTTGACAAATATGTTGAAAACCGTGTGAAAAGTGAGATATAAAATTGAAAGAAAAAATTTGGATAATGTGGACAAAAGCCGGTATAAAAGTAAATAACCAAAATGAGAAATAAATGGCACATTGGTTTTCCACCTGTTTTGAATAGCTATTTCAACAGTTTTAAGGTGTTTATTTAAGGGAAAGTTATTAACTTTGCATTTTATCAACACTGTGTTGATAAAGTTTGTAAGCGGCTATATTTCAATATAGATGTATGTTGATAGAATGATCATATCATATTGTTCCTGCTCAATAACCCTAAAAAGCAAGAAAAACAGAAGAAAGTTATCATCGCTTTCA
>UREH01000013.1 GCA_900546835.1 uncultured Porphyromonadaceae bacterium | reverse complement strand
GGTCGATTGCCAGGCCACGTGGGGAGTAATCACGCAGTTGCGGGCGCCAATCAGAGGCGAACCGTTGCGCGGCGGCTCCTGATTGAGAACGTCGATTCCGGCGCCTGCTAGCCGGCCGCTGTTGAGAGCGTCGGCGAGAGCCTGCTCGTCGACGAATCCTCCGCGTGCCGTATTTATCAGATAGGCAGTCGGTTTCATCATGGCGAGCGTACGGGCGTTTACAAACCCGGCCTGCTCGGGGGTAAATGCGGCGTTGATTGAAATTACGTCGGCACGTCTCCAGAACTCCTCCGGCTCCACGTGTTCAACACCTTCGGGGAGCGTCTTGTTCGATGGAGTGATTACTTTCATACCGAAAGCGCGGGAGATTTCGGATACGCGGCGCCCGATTGTTCCGAAGCCGTAGATTCCCATTGTCAGTCCGGCGAGTTCCACGATAGGGGAGATACGGAACGAGAAGAGCGGCGAACGCTCCCAGCGGCCGGCGTGTATTTCTTGAGAGTAGTTCCCTGTATGGTTGGTCAGTTCAAGAAGAAGAGCGAATACAAGCTGAGCCACCGAATCGGTGCTGTAGCCGGGAATATTCGTTACGGTTATTCCGAGCCGATGGGCAGCGTCGATGTCGACGATATTATAGCCCGTGGCGAGCACGCCTATGTATTTCAGCGAAGGTGCATGCCCCATGGCATGGGTCGATACCGGTACTTTATTGGTCAGCACCGCCCATGCGTCGCCGATGCGTGCGGCCGTCTCCTCCGGCCTGGTGTTGCCGTAGGCTTCTATTTTACCGAGGCTTTCGAGCGGGCTCCATATCGAGCGGTCGGCATCGATGGTGTCGGCATCGAGTATTACGATTTTCTTTTCGCTCATTTTGGGTTTGGTTAGTGTTGGTTGTCCGGCTTTTAAGGAAAGAATCCCTGCCTTTGTTGAGTTCAAGGCAAGGATTCCAATAGCCAAAGTATATGAAAAACTTTTTTTAGTGTGGTGCGCAGGGGGGGACTCGAACCCCCACGACCGAAGTCACCAGATCCTAAGTCTGGCGCGGCTACCAATTACGCCACTTGCGCGTTTTCCGCCTTGTGCAGCGGTATGTCGTCCGACATCTGCAAAGGTACGAAAAAAAACTGTAACCGCGAAATAATTTGCGGATGACTACCCGGAAGTCAGAGCACTGCCTGGCGCCCTACGAAATGGCGAAGTCTGTCGAATAATCCCGGATTTAACTCCCGGAGGTGCACGTGGGCTTTGCCGTCGGTTTTAGAGATGAAGATTATTGAACTGTGGAGCACTATTGCGATGGCTTCGTCGAACTCCACAATGGCGTGGATATGCCCGACGGGAATCATATGAAACGGCGAATCCGTATTCACATTGTTAAGGACAATGTTGTCACCGTCGATTTCCACTCCGGCCTGTTCCGGCAGTTTCTCGAATAATAATGGTATATTTAATTCGTCGGGCGAAGCGGGACGATTCTTGAATTTACGGTAGATGGCGTCTATTACTTTCTTTTGAATCATGTCTGGGGTAGGTTTTACGCGGGTTTTGCGGAGTTATTATTGAATTCTGATAATATAACAGAGTGACCTATAAAATGTTTTATAAAATATTATGGGAATTGGCGAAAAAAGCGTATGAATGCTAAATGTAAACGATTTGTAACTACATTGTATAACTCGTGTTGCTTTTTGAGTATCTTCAACTACTGCCAATCTCTTTTTGATGTAGGTCAATGGAGAGAAATAGTCGGAAAATATGTACCTTTGCACCGCCCGGAGCCAGACTCCCGGCTCCATTTCTGCAATCGGTTTGAATTTGAAGCTTTTATTTCTGAAAATCAGGATTCGTTATACGGCATTTGCCGCTCTGCTCGGGGCTGCCGGTAGTGCTATGGCTTCGAATGTGTCGCAGGAAGTTGAATCGCCTGGCACCGAAAGCGTTGACACTCTTTTATCTCTTCCGCAGGTGTCTGTCACCGCCATAAAAGGTGGAGCCCTCGCCAACCATGACGAGGCTGTCACTACACTCGGACATTCCGAGCTCGAGCGTCTCAACGTTGTCAACATAAAGCAGGTCAGCGAAATCGCTCCGAACTTCTATATGCCGGCCTATGGGTCGAGAATGACGTCGTCGGTTTATGTGCGCGGTCTCGGAACGCGTATCGACCAGCCTGTAGTGGGGCTTAATATCGACAATGTCCCCGTAATAAACAAAGATAATTTCGATTTCGATGTGGCCGATATTGCCCGCGTGGAGATTCTCCGCGGACCGCAGAATATACTTTACGGTAGGAATACGATGGGCGGTCTGGTGAACATCTTCACTCTGTCGCCATTTAATTTCGAGGGGGTGAAACTGACGGCCGAGTATGGCTCATACAATACATATAAGGCGTCTGTCGGAGTCTACAAACTTATGAACGCCCGACACGGCACTTCTCTTAATCTCTATGCCTCCGGTACCGACGGGTGTTTCCGCAACGAGTTCAACAATTCGCGTACCGGACGCGAGCGCCTTTATTCAGCACGCTGGAAAACCATATGGCGCACTTCGCAGAATTCTATTGTGGAGAATACTTTTGCCGCTTCCCATACCACTCAGAACGGCTATCCATACGAGAGTGTGGCTACCGGCCGCATAGCCTACAACGATACATGTTTCTACCGCCGTCTTTCCATTACCGACGGACTGGTTGCAAAGATGCATTTCGGGTCGGTGGATCTCTCGGCCATCGGAAGTTTTCAGTATATCAACGACAACATGACGCTTGACCAGGATTTCCTGCCGGTGGACTATTTTACGCTGACCCAGAAGCGGCATGAATGGGCTGTGACGGCCGATGTCGTAGCGCGTGGACGTGCCGGAGCGGCATACCGCTGGCTCGCGGGGGTATTCGGTTTCGGCCGGCGCGGCAATATGGGTGCTCCCGTCACGTTTCATGATTATGGTCTGACGCAGCTTATTGAAAATAACGCCAATAAACTCAGTCCGGAATATCCCATCCGCTGGGATGAACGCAGCCTTCTGCTCGACAGCGATTTCATTACTCCATCCGGAGGGATTTCCGTGTATCATGAGAGTCAGCTCACTCTTGGCGCATTCGACTTTACGCTCGGGCTGCGGTGGGACTGGGAACGAACTTCATTGATTTACCGCAGCAGTTCTGCCTCGACTTACACGATTTATCATCTGCTGCCCGGTGGGGGAGAGGAGATATACGCTCCCAGAATCCCGGTGGATATCGACGACCGAGGCCATCTTCAGCAGTCGTTCAGCCAGTTCCTTCCAAAACTGTCGGTCAGCTACAGGCTCCCGGGCGACTGGGGCAATCTGTTCGCGTCCGTTACCAAAGGATATAAGGCCGGCGGCTACAATACCCAGATGTTCTCCGACGTACTTCAGCAGCGAATCATGGGTTTCCTTGGTCTCAAGGAGCTTTATGACGTGGATGATATTGTGAGCTACCGGCCGGAGAAAACGTGGAACTATGAGATTGGCGCACATCTGGCGTCGCCCGACAGAAGATTCTCGCTCGATGTCGCCGCCTTCTGGATTGAATGCAGCGACCAGCAGCTTACGATGTTTCCGGAAGGAGCTGTAACCGGCCGTATAATGGCAAATGCCGGGCGGGCGCGTTCGCTGGGCACGGAAACCAGTCTTTCAGCTACACTTGGCGCCGGTTTCTCCGCGCGGATTTCGCATGGATTTACAAATGCGACCTTCCGCCGCTTCTATAACGGCCGTATTGACTACTCCGGCCGTCGGGTGCCGTATGCCCCGGAGAATACTTTCTATGCCGGCCTCACTTACGGACATTGGTTTTCATCAGGGTTTGTCGACAGGCTTTCCGCCAATGTCGGTGTGCGCGGAGTTGGACGCATATATTGGGATGAGGGGAATACCGTAAGCCAGCCCTTTTATGCCATAGTGGATGCTTCCGTACGGGCGGAGCATGGCCCTTTCTCGGCCGATGTGTGGGTCGACAATCTCACTTCTACGCGCTATTCATCATTCTATTTCGTAAGTATCGGCAATGCCTTCCTGCAACGTGGAAATCCTCTGACGGCCGGCCTCACACTGCGTTATTCATTTTCTTTCGTAGGCAGTGAGAGGTGAAATTCAATCCGAAACATCCAGAAAATATTAAAACAACAATACTCTACAATGAAATTCAATATCAAGTCGGCTGTATGCCGTATCGGTCTTGCATGTGCGATTGCTCTTTGCACACCTTACCTTTCGTCGTGTGGCGACGATGGTGAAGACGGCCCCGTGCCGGAAAACGAAAAAATGAGCCAGACTTTCATGGGTGAAACCAGAACGTGGCCGGAGACCTCGCCCGCCGATATATATGTCGGGCAACGTCCGTCGGCTTATACCGTCAGTGTGGATCCGGAAACCAAGGTGGCTACATTGGTAATTTCCGATGCCGATTTCCTGGCCGGAATGCCCGCTCTGGGAGATATGACTTTCCCCGGAATCAAGTATGCAGTAACCGACAATGTCGTAAAGCTTACATGCGACGCTCTGACACCTCTTATCGGCGAGCGTCCTTTTTCAGGCTTCCCGATTTCGAATTTTCAGGCAAGATGGGTTCCTGACCGTACGCTCGACCTGCAGTTTATATGTAATTATCGCGGGACTCCCTATGTGGTGTATTTCCGCGGCACGAAAGTCGATGCAAAGCCTTGACTTGTCAATATCATTTATCCGGCGTGTCAACCTGCAATGAAATATATATGCGGCGGGCATTGGAACTTGCCGCCAACGGAGCGGCTTATGCCTCGCCTAATCCTATGGTGGGAGCGATAATCGTAGCCCCCGACGGACGTATAATAGGGGAGGGGTGGCACCGCCGCTGCGGCGAGGGCCATGCCGAAGTTAATGCCGTTGCGTCGGTAGCCGAAGCAGACATTCCTCTGCTCGGAAAATCGACAATGTTTGTCACTCTTGAGCCCTGTTCCCATTTTGGGAAGACACCCCCATGTGCCCGGATGATAGTGGAGCGGGGCATCCCGCGTGTCGTTGTTGCTATGGCCGACCCCAATCCGAAGGTAAGTGGTCGCGGTATCGGCATTTTGCGTGACGCGGGCGTAGAGGTCGAGGTGGGACTGCTTTCCGACGAGGCATACGAATTGAACCGCAGGTTTCTGAAATCCGTCACACTCCGTCGTCCGTTCATCACTCTTAAATGGGCCTGCAGCAAGGATGGTTATATGGACTGGATTCGTTCCGACGAGCATCCGGAGCCATGCCGGTTCTCCACTCCGCTTACTTCCCTGTCCACAATGCGTCTGCGGGCTCTTCATGATGCCGTGCTTACTACAGCCGCGACGGTCCAAGCCGACAATCCGCGCCTTACGCTGAGGAATTTCGACGGCAGGCAGCCTGTTGCTGTCGTCCTCACTCATTCAAAAAAACTGCCGGAAGATTCTTTCCTCGCCAAAAAACTGTTGGCCGGAGCATCCGATGCACCTCTTGTCTATAAGTTTGAGGACTCCGCTGCACTTCAGGATATTTTTCATGACCTTTATACGCGTCACGGCATATCTTCCGTGCTTGTGGAGGCGGGTCCGACCATGCTCAGTACCTTGATCGACATGCGGCTGTGGGATGATGCCCGCGAGGAGATTGCCCCGTTTGCCCTCTATGGCGAGGGGTGCCACAGAGCGCCGGTTCTTCCTGCGGGATGTATCCACCGCGAAGAGAGCGTGGGTGATTCAATACTGCGTCATTATCGTTCGGACGGTGCTGTCTGTACACTCCTTTCTGATTCGGAATCGACTGAAAAGGTCTGTGAAAAGTATAAAAAAAATATTTAAAATGGCAACAGCGGATGTGGCGTAACCCTTTATGGATTACGCCATTGCTGTGAAAATGCCTCTGAAAGTGGCCGTTTTTCCATCGGTTATAGCGGAAAGTTGCCAAATTCTTTATACCTTTGTAAGTTGAAAGCAAGCAGTTTCGCCTGTATAAGGCCTGTCGGCCGCTCCGACGGGCACATCTGGTTATGAACCTGTGTTCCGCTTCAACTAGTGCTATAATATTCTAACTAAAAGGGCCGATAAGCCTATATGAGCAATCTTGTTAAACTGTCGTCTGCCGTCGTGGCCGCAGCATCTTTGATGCTGTCGGCTTGCAACAGTTCCGACGATACGACGGTAATCAACGATCCCACCGACAATTCCAGTACAGCCATCACAGCATTTTCGCTGAAAACCAATAAGGATGTACTTAATAATCTTGATTCCGTATATTTCTCCATCGATCTCAATGCGGCCATTATTTTTAACGCCGACTCGCTGCCTTATGGCACCGATGTGAGCGCTCTTTCCGTCAATCTCACTACCGCAGGCGGTGGAGTCAAGGCTTTTTCGCCAAACGCCGACGGCACGGAGACGGCCGAAATAGACCTTGCGGTCGAACCGTCGACAAAGCTGAATTTCAGCCAAGGGCCGGTGCGCGTGCTGATCACATCTCTCGATGGTGAGCATCAGCGTGAATACCATGTGGGGGTAAACGTCCATAAGGTCGTGCCCGATTCCCTGTTTTGGAGTAAGTTGGCACGAACATCTCTTCCCACTGTGTTTTCCGACCCCACGGCGCAGAAGTCCGTAAAACTGAATGAAAAGGCATATTGCCTTACTACCGACGGTTCCGGCTATGCCATGGCCGTTTCTTCCGATCCGTATGCCAACGCATGGCAGACTACCCGGCTTGCAATCTCGTCGGCTCTTGATGTTAAGACATTCTCTGCAACCGACGACGCATTATATATTCTGGCAGCCGACGGCTCGCTGCTCACCAGCGCCGACGGGCTGAGTTGGACATTCACCGGAACCGTCTGGAAAAATATTATCGGAGGATTCGGCAGTAAGCTGCTCGGCATCGCTGCTTCCGGCTCTGCAGATACGTTTGTAAGCTATCCGGCGTCGGTTTCCGGCTCTGTGCCGGCGGATTTCCCTGTCAGCGGATTCTCGGATCCTGTATCGTTTAGCACAAAATGGGCTCAGGATGGTCAGATTATGATATTCGGCGGCCTTAAGTCCGACGGCGCTCCTACCGGCGCGACCTGGGCCTACGATGGAACTCAGTGGGCCCGCATTGCCGAGAGTCTGCCAGCCGCTTCGGGATATGCGGTGACCGCCTGCACAATATGCGAGACCGACACCGTTTCGTGGCGTCTGAAAGAGACTGATGTTCTTCTGGCATTCGGTGGCACTCTTGCCGACGGCGAGTGCAACGGCAATGTATATCTTTCGCGCGATATGGGCATTACATGGAAGAAGGGTGATTCGTATCTCCAGCTTCCCAAATACATGCCTGCTACCTCAGGCGCCGACATCCTCGTATTCTACACGACGGCCTATAACGGCTTCTTCAGCCAAGGGAACTCCGCGCGTTCCGGCGGACGCCGATGGATTGAAATGCCAGTGGCTCAGCTTCCGTCGATATATCTGCCGGGCGCCGCGCCACTCTCGCGCGCTGTCGCTCCCGTCACCACGTGGGATTGCCCGTTCCTCTATATGTTCGGCGGTACGGATGCCGACGGCGCTCTTCAGAACGTTGTATGGCGAGGAGTTGTAAATCACTTTACGTTCCAGCCGCTTCAATAGTGGCTGTGCTCAGATGTGACACGCCGCTACTCTGTTGATAGTAATATGAAAAAATATCTGGCATTGCTTATTCTGCTTTTCGCCTCCTCGTCCGGGCATATATCCGCCCAGGAGGAGTCCTACCGGTTTGACATCGGCGGGCAGATTGGCATGGCCGGTTATCTTGGCGATGCATCGTCGAGCATTTTCTCCAAACCGGGGATTTCATTCGGCGCGTCGTTCCGCTATCTGCCCGATGTGCGGTGGGCTGTAAGAGCTCAACTCAATGTGTTGAGTCTCAGCGGTGATACCTCGACTATGGACGATGTGCTCCCGTCGATGGCCCAGTATTCGTTCAAGTCGACGGTCTACGACCTCGGCGGCCGCATCGAGTTCAACTTCTTTCCCTATGGAATAGGGGAGACGTATAAACGACTACGACGCTGGACCCCCTATCTCACTCTCGGCGTAGGCCTTACAATGGCCACTTGTGAAGGGCAGAACCACGCCGGATTCAATATCCCCATGGGAGCCGGCCTTAAATATAAGATGCGCGAGCGCTGGAATCTCGGATTGGAATTTACGATGACGAAAGTGTTTTCCGATCATGTCGACGGACCGCTTTCGGATCTGTATGGCATAAAGAGCTCGTTTCTTAAAAATACCGACTGGTATTCCAATATAGCAATCTCCATCACCTATGAGTTCGGCAAGCGATGTGCCACGTGCCATTACGTGGACTGACGCCTCTATTCCCGAATATTTAGACCTCTGACGATGACCGACTATACCGCCCACATAGATCCCGCACGTGTTCCCGCCCATGTGGCCATCATTATGGATGGCAACGGCCGTTGGGCCGTGCAACGTGGCCTCGACCGTTCCCACGGCCATGTGGAAGGTGTGAAGACCGTGCGGCAAATCACTGAGCTCGCCTCCAATATCGGGATAAAATATCTCACACTCTACGCTTTCTCGACCGAAAACTGGAATCGCCCTACGGCTGAAGTCGATGCTCTGATGCATCTGATTGGAATCGCCATTGAGCGCGAGACGCCCGACCTTATCCGCAACGACGTAAGGCTGAATCTTATCGGCGACATCCAGCGTATGCCCCACGAGGCGCTTGCCCGGTTGCAGGAGTCGGTTGCCGCAACTTCCGCGTGCCGGGGGCTCACGCTGAATCTTGCCCTCAGTTATTCCGCCCGTTGGGAGCTGGCAGCCGCGGCGCGGACAATAGCTGCAGAAGCCGCCGCCGGGCGGATTGCTCCGACGGAGATTGATGAGGCCGTATTTTCTTCGTATCTCACCACTTCCTCGATTCCCGATCCCGACCTGCTGATACGTACCGGAGGTGATGTGCGCGTAAGCAATTTCCTGCTGTGGCAGATCGCCTATACCGAGTTGATTTTCTCAACGACATTCTGGCCCGACTATGGCGCCGAGCAGTTCCTGGCAGATATCGCGGAGTTTCAGAGGCGCGAGCGACGCTTCGGCAAGACAAGCTCCCAGATAGCCGGTGAGTCCAGTTGACGGTCAGGTTCCATCTTCTCTCCACGTTTCACGAATATATCACAAAAACCACTCAAAAAGATATTCTCTCGCTCCGCTCCTTACATTATGCGATATAATCTAATTCTTGCATTGATTGCGCTTCTCGGAATCTCCGGAGCCTCCCGCGCTCAGGAGAGGGTCGACACAATATACAATCCTCCCATCGTATATTCCGGGCTGCCTGCTGAATACGAGATTGCCGACATACGTGTGCAGGGTGCCGACAATTATGAGGACTACATCGTAATCGGCTATTCAGGGCTCAAGAAGGGCGACAAGATCGAGATTCCTGGCAACGACGTGACAACTGCCGTGAAACGCCTGATGCGTCAGGGCCTCTTTGCTCAGGCTCAGCTTGTCGTTGAGAAAATCGCCGGCAACAAGGTTTGGCTTCTGCTCAATCTGCGCACTCAGCCGCGTATTTCCGAAGTAGTCTACACCGGAATGAAGAAAGGTGAGCGCGAAGACCTGCAGAAACGCCTTAACCTCATGAAGGGCAATCAGATTACGCAGAATATCGTGAACCGTGCCGAAATGATTGTCAAGAAATATTTCGATGAAAAAGGTTTCGGCAAGGCCGACGTCAGGATTTCCCTTCAGGAAGACCTCTCGAACAAAAACGAGATGATTGTGAACATCGATGTCGACAAGCATGCAAAAGTGAAGGTCCACAAAATCTATATCACCGGCAACGAGGTGCTGTCCGACCGCAAGCTGAAGCGCGTGATCAAAAAGACCAATGAGAGCGGCAACCTTCTCAAACTGTTCAGCCAGAAGAAGTTCGTTGAGTCTGATTATCAGGATGACCTCAACCGTATCCTTGAGAAATACAATGAACTCGGCTATCGCGATGCAAAGATTCTCAGCGACAGCGTCGTGCCATACGACGACAAGAAGGTCGACGTTTACATCAACCTTGAAGAAGGTCATAAATATTACATTAGTGATATTACATGGGTCGGCAACACCATATACAATACCGACCAGCTCAACTATTTCCTGGGAATGAAACCCGGCGACGTTTACAATCAGAAGGAACTGGAGAAACGTCTCACCACCGACGACGACGCCGTGTCGAATGCCTATATGGACCAGGGATACCTTTTCTATCAGTTGGTGCCCATTGAGAAAAATGTGCACAACGACAGTATCGACCTCGAACTGCGCATGTTCGAAGGTCCGCAGGCTCGCGTAAACCGCGTCGTCATCAACGGCAACGACCGTCTGTATGAAAAGGTGGTCCGCCGTGAGCTCCGCGTAAAGCCTGGAGAACTCTTCAGCAAGAGCGACCTTATCCGTTCGGCGCGCGAAATCGCCCAGACCGGCCATTTCGACCCTGAGAACATGGACCCGCGCGTGGAGCCCAACGAAGAAAACGGAACGGTCGATGTAATCTTCAACCTTACCTCGAAGGCCAACGACCAGATTGAGTTCTCGCTCGGCTGGGGCCAGACAGGTATCATCGGCAAGGTGGCGCTCAAGTTTACAAACTTCTCGATGAAGAATCTCTTCAATCCGAGCTCATACAAGGGCTTTATCCCCCAGGGCGAAGGCCAGACCTTCACCATCAGTGCCCAGACCAACGCCCGGTATTACCAGATGTATTCCGTATCGTTCCTCGACCCGTGGTTCGGAGGGAAGCGCCCCAATTCGCTTCAGGTATCGGCTTACTACAGCCGTCAGACGGGTGTGAACTCCTCATATTATAACTCCAACTGGTCTAACCCTTACCTTTACGGCGGCTACGGATATGGATATGGCTACGGCTCGAGCTACAACGACTACTACACCAACTCCATCCAGAACGCCTACGACCCCAACAAGGTGCTCCAGATGGCCGGTGTTACCGTCGGTTTCGGTAAGCGCCTCAACTGGCCCGATGATTTCTTTACCCTCACAACAGAGCTATCCTACAACTTCTATTATCTGAAGAACTGGGAATACCTCTATTATATGAACAACGGTACGTCGAACGCTCTCGTGCTTGGTCTTACCCTCGCACGCAACTCCATCGACAATCCGCTCTACACCCGACGCGGTTCGCAGATTTCGCTCAACTTCTCCTTTACGCCTCCCGCCTCGCTTTTCGGCGGCAAGAAGGACTGGGAGAAACTCTATAATGAGAATACCACCGCATCGAAGAAGGAGTTGTATAAGTGGATTGAATACTGGAAACTCAAATTCAAGTCGCGCACCTATACTCCGCTCACCGATCCCGACGGCAAATGGACTCTCGTGCTCATGACCCGCGCCGATATCGGGCTGCTCGGCAGCTACAACAAATGGCTGAAATCGCCCTTCGAGACCTTCTACGTGGGCGGCGACGGCATGAGCGGTTCCTATACATACGCCACAGAGACCATCGCCCTGCGCGGTTATGAAAACGGTTCGCTCACCCCGTGGGGACGTGAAGGCTACGCCTACACCCGTTTCGGCCTGGAGCTCCACTTCCCCTTCATGCTCCAGCCGTCGACCACAATCTATGGTCTCGTGTTTGCTGAAGGAGGTAACGCCTGGACGGCCGTGAAAGATTTCTCGCCGTTCGATCTCAAACGAAGCGCCGGTGCGGGCGTCCGCATCTTCCTCCCCATGGTCGGGATGATGGGTATCGACTGGGCCTACGGCTTCGACAAAGTGTTCGGAACCAAGGGCGGCTCTCACTTCCACTTTATTCTCGGTCAGGAGTTCTGATCGGTTTGCATCACGTAAAGCTCTTTTGTTAAACCTTTTCGCCGTTCAAACGTCTTTAATTATATAGCCGCAGGCTGAGATTTGACAAATTAGTATAATCCTATAATACCGGAAATCAAGAATATGAAAAAGATATTGCTCTCCTTGGTTCTTTTTGCCGGAATCGCTTTCGTTTCCAGCGCTCAGAAGTTTGCTCTCATAGATATGGAGTACATTCTTAAGAACGTACCGCAGTATGAGATGGCCAACGAACAGCTCAACCAGCTTTCGCAGCGTTGGCAGAAAGAAGTCGAGGCTGTCAGCAAGGAGGCCGACGAGATGTACAAGCAGTATGTGGCCGACAAGGTTTTCCTTACAGCCGAGCAGATAAAAAAACGCGAGGAGGAAATTGTAGCCAAGGAAAACAGCGCCGCAGAGTTACGCTATAAATATTTCGGCCCCGAGGGGCAGCTTTATCAGAAGCGCCAGACCCTCATGAAACCTATTCAGGACGAAATCTACAACGCTGTGAAGAAGCTTTCGGAGGAGCGCGGCTACCAGACGATTTTCGACCGTGCGTCGTCGGCCAACATAATTTACGCATCTCCTCGAATCGACGTCAGCAACGAGGTGCTCTCCAAACTCGGCTACGCCAACTGATTGCTCTCTTTTGCTTAGGCAGAGTGTCGAGGTCCTAAAATCCGGAATCAATAAAAATAAAATCCATACAGCTAATCACAATGATTAAAAAATTCCTTTTGGCGCTCGCCGTAGCGCTCCCCGCATGCGTCTGGGCCCAGGCCCCCAAGTTCGGTATCGTCGACGTGGAAAGCATCATCCCGAAGATGGCCGAGTTCCAGGAAGCACAGACCAAGATCAACGAAGCCTCCAAGACCTACGAGGCCGAATATGCCAAAATTCAGGAAGAAATGCAGAAAAAGTTCGCCGAACTGCAGGAACTCGACAAGGATGCAACAACTCTGGAAAGCATCAAGGAGCGCCGCATGCAGGAAGTGCAGGACCTCGATAAGAAAGCCCAACAGTTTGCTCAGACGGCCCAGCAGGATCTTCAGCGTCAGCAGGCGCAGCTTATGCAGCCTATTCAGGAAAAGGTCATGAACGCTATCAAGACCGTAGGCAATGAGAACGGTTTCACAATGATTTTCCCTGAGGGCGTTCCCGCCTATGTGGCAGCCGACGTTCAGGACGTCACCGCCCTTGTGAAAACCAAGCTTGGCGTCAAGGATTAACCTTCGCACTATTCGTATATCACATACATATAAACTGTAACCCTTACAGGCTCCGAAGATATGGATTTCCATATGCTGCGGAGCCTGTGGTGCGTTTTTTTAGATTGTGTGGGAGTTCGCCTCTGAACGGGGCCATAGGTATATTGTGTTACCCGTCCGTCAGGCTACTGTTCTAATCCCTTTTTAATTGTCCCGGATGGAAAGTGTTGAAAAGTCGGGAGGCAATTTAATCGTTAAAAGGGCTTAGAATTGAAAAATAAATCTTATCTTTGCGACGAAATTGTGCGGAAAGCGCCATTCGTCAGGATTCGCGTCAGAAATCACGCGATAGGGCAGAGCGGCGGTACCGCCCAGTTGGAAACTACCTTATGCCGTTGGCGCCTCTTTCTCCACTCCGCGAAAGGCTGATTCTTCCTTGTGAGAATCCCCTCCACGTGGAGTTGTGCTGATTCCGTATCCGTCGGAACGGTGAAACCAATGAAAACTCAAATTAATATGATATCATTAGGTATTTTCGGAATTGAACCCGCAGTGTTCGCAATTGTGGCGCTGCTTACCGGAGCGGCCCTTGTTGCATTGGCCATGTGGCTGGCAGGGCTGATTTCACCTCGATCGTTCAACCCGCAGAAAGGGGAGGCATATGAGTGCGGTATTCCGACCCGCGGCGTCAGCATGACCCGCTTCCATGTCGGTTACTATCTCTTCGCCATCCTCTTTTTGATGTTTGATGTGGAAACCGTTTTCCTCTATCCGTGGGCTGTCTGCCTGCGCGCCCTCGGTGGCGCCGGAGTGGCAGCCGTCGCTGTTTTTTTCGCAATCTTAGTGCTGGGCCTTGTATACGCCTGGCGGAAAGGAGCACTTGAATGGAAATGAAGGAGATAACCGCGCAGGGTATGCCCTACGAGGCGTGGAAAGACAATGAGTATATCGAAAAGCTCGTGCAGGAACTCCGCGACAGCGGTGCAAATGTTCTCGTCGGCTCGCTCGACAAACTGATAAACTGGGGTCGTAGCAACTCCATCTGGCCCCTGACCTTCGCTACAAGCTGCTGCGGCATAGAATTCGTTTCGCTTGGCGCCGCCCGCTTCGATATGGCCCGCTTCGGATGGGAAGTCGCCCGTTCGTCGCCCCGTCAGGCTGACTTCATCATGGTGGCCGGTACGATTGTGAACCGCATGGCACCCGTGTTGCGTCGTCTCTACGACCAGCTTGCCGAGCCTAAATATGTGATTGCATGCGGTAGTTGCGCTATTTCCGGCGGTCCCTTCCGTAAGTCGTATCATGTTGCACGCGGCATCGAGGATATCGTTCCTGTCGACGTATATTGCCCCGGATGTCCTCCGCGCCCCGAAGCCATGATTTACAGCATCATGCAGCTCTCGCGTAAAATGAAGGTGGAGCGTTTCTTCGGAGGCGTCAACCGCAAGGAAAGCCGCGAGGAATTCCTTAAGGCTCATCCTGTCGACGACACGCAGGCATAAACTCTTCCAGCCCTCGACGACAAAGGAATTTTAATAACCACAACCGACAACAAGACTCTTTTTTACAATATGGCTGAATTGCAGGATAAGATTTCCCGCCTTTTCCCGGACGCGACTTTCGAAGAGGGCGAAATCCTGATGATCCACACCGACGACAGCAACCTTCACCAATTGATTGCCACGCTTCGCGACCAGTTGGGTTTCGACTACCTCGTCACCATCGTTGGTAACGACTGGAAAACTTCGCTCGGATGCGTCTATTATCTTACGTCGACCGCAACCAAGGAGCTCGTAAGCGTGCGCGTGGAGACCACCGACCGCGACAATCCGATGCTCCACAGCATCGCAGACCTATATCGTATCGCCTGCATGCTCGAGCGCGAGGTCTACGATTTCTACGGAATCGTGTTCATCGGCAATCCCGATATGCGCCGCCTTTTCCTCAGCATCGACTGGGAAGGCTACCCCCTGCGTAAGGACTACGACATGAACAACCCCCACAACGCGGTAACCACCGAAAACGAGCGCCAGAGCGATTCCACCTTCACGTGGGTGGAGACTCCCGACGGCAAGGTGGAGAAACGCGAGGTGGCAGTATTCGCTCCCGAGGATTTCGTTGTTAACATTGGCCCCCAGCACCCCGCTACCCACGGCGTGCTTCGTTTCCGCACGGCCGTCGACGGTGAGACGATTAAGAAAATCGATGTCTATATGGGCTATATCCACCGAGGTGTGGAAAAGCTCTGCGAGGACCTTACCTATATGCAGACCCTCCATTTCATGGATCGTCTGGACTACTTCTCGGCCCACAACTACCATCATGGTCTCTGCCTATGCATCGAGAAGGCCGCCGGTATCGAGGTGCCCGAGCGCGCGCGTGTCATCCGTATTCTTATGGATGAGCTCTCGCGTATCGCTTCCCACTGTCTCTTCATGGGTACGTTCTGCATGGACCTCGGCGCCACCACGATGCTGTTCTATACGCTTCGCGTGCGCGAGCAGATTCTCGACATCATGGAGAAGACATGCGGAGCCCGCATGACCTTCAACTACGACTGTCTCGGCGGTGTAATGGCCGACCTTGATCCTGATTTCGTTAAGGACGTAAAGGAACTCCTGGCCGTGCTCCCCGCCAACGTGGCCGAATACCGCAAGCTCTTCACCGGCAACGTCATCGCCAGGAACCGTATGGTCGGCGTCGGCGTGCTTTCTCGCGAGGACGCCATATCCTACGGCATTACTGGCCCTTCCGGCCGCGCTTCCGGCTGGGCTTGCGACGTGCGTAAGACTCATCCCTACAGCGGCTATGAGAAGCTGAAGTTCGAGCAGGTTGTCCGCACCGAGGGCGACTCGATGGCCCGTTTCAACAACCGTCTCGACGAGGTGATGCAGAGCGCCGGTATCATCGAGCAGCTTATCGACAATATCCCCGAAGGCGATTATCTTGCAAAGGTGCCTAAAGTGCTGAAAATCCCTGCCGGCCACTGGTTCCAGCTTGTGGAAGGTTGCCGCGGTGTGTTTGGCGTGTATCTCGAGAGCGACGGTGGCACAAAGCCCTATCGCCTGAAGCTGGCAACTCCGAGTCTCAACGCCGCTTCGGTCGTCGACCATATCACCGAGGGCCAGAAAATAGCCGACCTTATTACTATCGGCGGTTCGCTCGACTACATCGTGCCCGATATGGACCGCTGACCTTAGCCGCCGAATACAATAGATTAACACGTAATTTTGCTATTTACATAAATTGTTATGGCCAACTACACCATAGATGATTTCCACTCGCTTTCGGCATGGTTCGACCAGATGCTCAACTCCGCGATGCCTTCCTGGCTTGCAACTACCGTCGAGTGCCTGCTGGTCGGCGTCGGATTGCTGCTGCTCTACACCGTTCTGGCGCTTTTCTACATCCTTTACGAACGCAAGATCTGCGCCTATTTCCAGTGTCGTCTGGGCCCGGACCGTGTTGGTCCGTGGGGTCTCTTCCAGAGTATGGCCGATGCGGTGAAGATGCTTATAAAGGAGCTCATATCCCTCAATCATATAGATAAGTTTCTTTTCGCGCTTGCGCCTTATCTTGTAATCATCGCCTCGTTCCTCTGCTTCGCAGTTCTTCCCTGGGGCAACGGATTGCAGATAATTGACTTTAACATCGGCATTTTCTTCCTTGTAGCCTGCTCGTCGATTGGCGTGCTCGGCATCCTGCTTGCCGGTTGGTCGTCAAACAATAAGTTTACTCTTATCGGAGCCCTCCGTTCCGGTGCCCAGATGGTGAGCTATGAACTTTCCGTTGGCCTCTCGATTCTTACGATGGTGGCCTTCGCAGGAACAATGGATGTCGCTAAAATCGTTGAGGCTCAGGCCGATCATTGGTTTATCTTTTCGGCACATGTGCCCGCCATCATCGCTTTCGTGATTTACATGATTGCCGGCACAGCCGAGACTAACCGCGGCCCGTTTGACCTTCCCGAGGCAGAGAGCGAGCTTACCGCCGGTTACCACACCGAATATTCCGGTATTCACTTCGGATTCTTCTATCTGGCTGAATATCTGAACCTTTTCATTGTGTCCGGCGTTGCCACTCTGATGTTCTTCGGCGGCTGGATGCCTTTCCGCGTTGCCGGGTGGGACGGATTCAACGAAATCATGGGCTATATCCCCTCTATCGTATGGTTCCTCCTCAAAGCTTTCGTTCTCTCCTTTATAATCATCTGGTTCAAGTGGACTTATCCCCGTCTGCGTATCGACCAGCTTCTCTCTCTCGAATGGAAATATCTGCTTCCGATCAACCTGTTCAACCTCGTCCTGATGGTTGTAATCATCTGGCAGGGCTGGTATTTCGGCTCCTATTGATGTCTCCTTCCCGACTTTAATCATCCTTTTCACTCCCCAATACCAACACCCTCATAAAAATGAGCGAAAATTTCGGAAAAATAGCACAGGTGATCGGCCCTGTAGTCGATGTGATTTTCGATGGCGAAGGCAATATGTTGCCTCCCATCTACACCGCCCTCAAAGTCGACCGTGAAGACGGCTCGATGTTGATTCTCGAAGTGGAACAGCATATCGGCGAGGACACCGTGCGCTGCGTGGCCATGGAAAGCACCGACGGCCTGCGTCGCGGCCTGCGCGTCGACAGCCTTGAACGTCCTATCGCCGTTCCGACCGGCGGTCAGGTAAAGGGACGTCTGCTCAACGTAGTGGGTGAGGCTATCGACCACCTTCCGGAGCTTGACCGTGAGAATCTGCGTCCCATCCATCAGCCCGCGCCCGAGTTCGAGGACCTTACCATCGGTACCGAAATTCTCTTCACCGGTATCAAGGTGATCGACCTTCTCGAACCCTACAGCAAGGGCGGCAAGATCGGTCTGTTCGGTGGTGCCGGCGTAGGTAAGACGGTGCTCATCATGGAGCTTATCAACAACATCGCCAAGGGTCACAACGGCTTCTCGGTGTTCACCGGTGTCGGTGAGCGTACCCGCGAGGGCAACGACCTCCTCCGCGAAATGATCGAGAGTGGTGTAATGAAATATGGCGACAAATTCCGTGCCGGTATGGAAAAGGGTGAATGGAACCTCAACGACGTCGACATGAAGGAAGTCGCACAGTCGCAGGCAACCCTCGTATTCGGACAGATGAACGAGCCCCCGGGCGCACGTCTGCGTGTCGCTCTGTCGGGTCTTACAGTCGCCGAGCAGTTCCGCGATCAGGATGGCGGTGGTAAGGATATTCTCCTCTTCATCGACAACATTTTCCGTTTCACTCAGGCTGGTTCCGAGGTGTCGGCTCTTCTGGGCCGTATGCCGTCGGCCGTGGGCTACCAGCCCACTCTCGCCTCCGAAATGGGTATGCTTCAGGAACGTATCACCTCTACGAAAAACGGGTCGATTACGTCCGTTCAGGCTATCTACGTGCCTGCCGACGACCTTACCGACCCCGCTCCGGCTACCACGTTCAGCTTCCTCGACGCTACCACCGTGCTTAGCCGTAAGATTTCCGAACTCGGTATCTACCCTGCCGTCGACCCGCTCGAATCGACTTCGCGCATCCTCGACCCGAATATCATCGGCGAGGAGCATTACAATACCGCTCAGGCAGTGAAGCAGCTCCTGCAGAAATACAATGAGCTTCAGGATATCATCGCCATCCTTGGTGTCGACGAACTCTCCGACGAAGATAAGCTCGTGGTTGCCCGCGCACGTCGCGCCCAGCGTTTCCTTTCGCAGCCCTTCCACGTGGCCGAACAGTTCACCGGTCTTCCCGGCGTGATGGTGCCACTGAGCGAGACCATCCGTGGTTTCAAGATGATTCTTTCCGGCGAGATGGACCAGTATCCCGAGCAGGCATTCCTTAATGTCGGAACCATCGACGAGGCAATCGAGAAAGGCAAGAGGATGCTTGCCGAAGTGAAGTAAGCTTACCTGTAAATTGCAAAGTAGACCATTAAACGAATCGCAGATGACGCTTAAAATTATCTCGGCTGAGAAAATCCTTTTCGAAGGGTCGGCACTTTCCGTAACGCTCCCCGGTGCGATGGGCAGTTTCACGGTTCTTCCGAACCACGCTTCGCTCATTTCTACTCTCGACCGTGGTAAGATTGTCTACCGGGATGAAGAGGGCGCACATTCGGTCGATATCGCCGGCGGCATTGCCGATGTTGACAATAATGTGATTTCCGTTTGCGTTTACTGATTTTGTTATTTCCGCCGACCACCACTCCCGTCTTGAAGATATGAAAAGAACCATTCACATACTCCTGGTTGCTCTCGCCGCAATTGTTGGGTCCGCCCCGGCGATTATGGCTGAGCCTGCCGTGGAAAAGGCTGTCACGGAAAAGCTCGAGGATACCGTAGAGGCTGCTGAGAAGGAAAAGCCCGACCTCAAGGAGACCATTTTCGAGCATCTGGGCGATGGCTACGGTTGGGAGGTACCTTTCAACCATCATAAGCGTATGCCTCTTCCGATAATTGTTATCGGGAAAGACGGACTTCATATCTTCTCGTCTGCACGTCTGGACCATGGTGCAAGCTTTACCGACGGAAACGCTACCTTCCGCATCGCGACCGAAGGCGACTACAAAGGAAAAGTCGTCGAAATAGTCGACGGCAAGGAGTTCAAGCCCTGGGATATATCAATCACCAAAAATGTGTGCGCTATTTTCATAGCATGCATTATCGTGCTTGCCTGCTGCCTGATGCTCGCGCGCTGGCATCGTCATAATCCTTACAAGGCTCCCAGAAAGGGTCTTGGAGCTTTCGAGGCTCTTGTCGATTTCATCTATGTAGGTGTCATAAAGGCCACCTTGAAAGATAAAGCCGCGCGTTTCGCTCCATATCTGCTCACGGTGTTCTTCTTTATCTTCTTCATGAACTTGTTGGGCCTGATTGTGGTCTTCCCTGGTGGTGCGAACGTTACGGGTAATATCGCTGTTACTCTTGTGCTTGCGCTGATGACGTTCTTCATGACAAATCTTTTCGGCACCAAGCATTACTGGAAGGAAATATTCTGGCCTGATGTTCCTATCTGGCTCAAGTTCCCGATTCCCATCATGCAGGTTATCGAGATTTTCGGTATATTCACCAAGCCTGCTGCACTTACGGTCCGTCTCTTCGCCAATATGATGGGCGGCCACATGATTGTGCTGGTGCTGACGCTCCTTATTTTCATTTTCGGAGCGATGGGATATGCCGTTGCTTCCGGTACGGCCGTCATATCGGTCCTCTTCTCGGTGTTCATGCTGCTTATCGATGTGCTCGTGAGTTTCATCCAGGCATATGTGTTCACCATGCTCTCCACCATATTTATCTCGCTTGCTCAGGAGAATCCGCATGAAGAGCCTCATGTCGACCCCGCCAAGTGACAACCCTCTGAATCTGATAAATCTCTCCGAGCTTTCGGAACGCGTAAACATAAAAACAGTAAACATAACCACCCTAAATTCTTAAAACTATGTTAGGATTGATTTTAGCTGCTGAAGCTCTCGTAGGTCTGGGCGCATCCATTGGCGCAGGTATCGCTGCAATCGCTGCCGGTATCGGTATCGGTAAGATCGGTTCGTCGGCCATGGAAGCCATTGCCCGTCAGCCCGAGGCAGCAGGCGATATCCGTTCGAACATGATTGTGATTGCCGCCCTCGTCGAAGGTGTGGCTCTTTTCGCCGTCATCGTCTGCGTACTCGCCCTCTTCGTCTGATCGGCAGTTTTCCACCGGCTTCAGGCAGGAAGCTGGTCTGACCCTTACGTCGGCTCCGCGCCCCGCATTGCGTGGCGCGGGGGCGGCCGAAGGGCGGAAAGTTCTTGAGGCCGTATTTTACCTTTTGTGCTTACGGCCAGCGTCTCTCTTCTTTTTGAAACTATTTAAATCTGCAATCTCAACCCAAGCAAATGGAACTTTTTAAAGTTGATTTCGGCCTGACTATATGGATGTTCGTGGCTTTCGCGATACTTTTCTTCATCCTTTGGAAATTCGCGTGGCCCGCTATTCTGAAAGGTATGGAAAATCGTGCCGACCTGATAGATAAGGGCGTGGAATATGCCCAGAACGCCAAGCAGCAACTCGACAATGCTCAGGTTGAGGCTCAGAAATATATGGCGGAGGCCCGTCATCAGCAGGCCGACATGCTTGCCGAGGCCAACAAAATGAAGACTCAGATCATCGAGGAGGCCCGCAACGAAGCCAAAAAGGAAGCACAGAAGGTGATGGACGCCGCCAAGCTCTCTATTGAACAGAACCGCAAGGAAGCCGAAAAGAGTCTGCGCGACCAGGTTAGCCGCTATGCGCTCGAAATCGCTGACCAGGTAACCCGTACCCAGCTGAAAAGCGACCGCTCGCAGCAGCAGCTTGTCGACAGTCTGCTCGACGAACTCGAAACTAAAAACTGAACGGCCGACATTGGTTGCCCCGGAATATTTCCCGGCAGCCTGCACGACGACCATAACAGATATCAATAGCTTAAATATTTTCCAAGCCGACAAATAATGAACGAAGGTCTTATTCCTCATAGATATGCGAAGGCTCTCCTGAAGTTCGCCATCGAGAAGGGTGCCGAAAAGCATCTGTACGAGCTTATGAACAGGCTGCAGGATGCCTTCCGGCAGTTCCCCGACCTCGACGCCTCGATGTCGAACCCGTTTATCGACTCGGCTAAGAAAGTACAGCTGCTTCTTACGGCAGCCGGAGCCCAACCGACCGACGAGGTCTACTCCGACTTCCTCAAATTGCTCACAAACAACAATCGTCTTTCCATGGCCCGCGCTATCGCCATCGCATACGCCGACGCCTACCGGAAGATGAACCATATATATCAGGTGGAGATTTCGGCCGCCGCACCGCTCGACAAGGATAGCGAGGAACGCCTTAAAAAGCTCATCCTCCGGCATCTCGAAGGCGGCACGATGGAATACAGCTTCCGGCTCGATCCCTCGCTTATCGGCGGATTCGCCGTGAAAGTCGGCTCCGAGCGCCTCGACGCCTCGGTTAAGAACGAACTCAACCGGATAAGGCAGAAGCTTCTCGGATGATGACCCCCGTATGTCCGAAAGAAGTTTTGAATTCAGAAATAATATCACTCTCACATATACATATTCCCACTAATGATTAATCCAAGCGAAATTTCAGAAGTTTTAAAACAACAGCTTGAAAGTGTGAACCGCACGGTTGCCTTCGAGGAAGTAGGTACGGTTCTTGAGGTAGGCGACGGCGTGGCCCACGTGTATGGCCTCGACAACGTCTGCGCCAACGAGCTTGTGGAATTTGAAAACGGCGTTAAGGGTGTAGCCCTCAACCTTGAGGAAAGCAATGTGGGCGTGATTCTTCTGAACGACGTCAACAAGGTTACCGAAAACATGACCGTGAAGCGAACCGGCGAAATCGCCTCCATTTCTGTAGGCGAAGGTGTATTCGGCCGTGTAATCAATATCCTCGGCGAGCCTATCGACGGACGCGGCCCCATTCAGGGCGAGCGCCTGCTCATGCCGCTTGAACGCAAGGCTCCGGGCGTAATATTCCGTCAGCCGGTTAAGCAGCCGCTCCAGACCGGCATCAAGGCTGTCGATTCCATGGTGCCCATCGGCCGCGGTCAGCGTGAGCTTATCATCGGCGACCGCCAGATAGGCAAGACCGCGATTGCCATCGACACCATCATCAATCAGCGCAAGAACTACGAAGAAGGTAAACCCGTATACTGCATCTATGTGGCTATCGGCCAGAAGGCATCCTCGGTTGCCGCAATCGTAGAGACACTCCGCCAGCATGGCGCCCTCGATTATACCTGTGTGGTTGCCGCCACTGCTTCTGATTCTGCTGCCATGCGCTATTACTCGCCTTTCGCAGGCGTTGCTATAGGCGAATATATCCGCGATACCGGCCGCGACGCCCTTATCGTCTACGACGATCTCTCGAAGCAGGCCGTCGCCTACCGTGAGATTTCTCTTATCCTAAAGCGCCCCTCGGGCCGCGAGGCTTATCCCGGCGATATCTTCTACCTCCACTCGCGTCTGCTCGAGCGTGCCGCAAAAATCATCGACAATCAGCAGGTGGCCGAGAGCATGAACGACCTTCCCCAAGTCCTCAAAGACCGTGTAAAAGGCGGAGGCTCGCTTACGGCGCTTCCTATCATCGAGACTCAGGCCGGCGACGTATCCGCCTATATTCCTACCAACGTGATTTCGATTACCGACGGTCAGATTTATCTGGAGACTGCACTGTTCAACCGCGGTATCCGTCCGGCCATCAATGTCGGTATTTCCGTTTCGCGTGTGGGCGGCAACGCCCAGATCAAGTCGATGAAGAAAGTAGCCGGTACGCTGAAAATCGACCAGGCCCAGTTCCGCGAGCTCGAATCGTTCACCAAATTCGGTGGCGACATCGACCCCGTTACCGCCCGAGTCATCGACCGTGGCCGTAAGAACGAACGCCTTCTCATTCAGCCGCAGTACAAGCCCTGGGCTGTTGAAGATGAGGTTGCCGTTATCTATTGCGGTGTAAACGGGCTGCTCGGCAATGTGCCCGTCGACAAGGTGGCCGACTTCCAGGAAGCTCTGCTGCAGCTGCTCCACGCCAAGCATCAGGCCGATGTGCTTGATGTGATCAAGTCCGGTCAGCTCACCGACGACTGCACCGCCAAACTCACCGCTGCCGCCAACGAAGTGGCCGCACGCTATAACTGATTGCAGCATCAAAAACTGATTGTAACAATAATCCCTAACAGACACTGAATGGCAACTCTCAGAGAACTCAAAGGCCGCATCGGATCCGTGGCGTCGTCGGAAAAAATCACCGGCGCCATGAAGATGATTTCGTCGGCCAAGATGCATAAGGCCGAGCTGGCGTTGAAGCAGTTGCGTCCGTTTCGCAATCAGGTCGAGACGGTTATCGCAAATCTTCTCAGCTCCGATGCCTCTTTCTCTTCTCCGCTTATGGAGGAGCGGCCGGTAGCCCGCGTCGCTCTTGTGGTGTGGGGCTCCGACGATGGTCTCTGCGGTGCCTACAATGTGAATATCTTCAAGCTTCTGCTTCAGCGGATTGCCGAGCTGCGCTCGCAGCTGGGCGATGCAGCCGAAATAGAAGTTTTGGCCGTTGGTTCCAAAATGACCAAGGCCGTTGGCAAGCTCCGGCTTCCCGGCGTGAAAGGTGTTGCTGCGCAGGGTGTCGACTCCAAATCTGCCGACGCTGCCGTGCGCGATTTTACCTTCTCGCTCCGCGACGCATTTCTTTCCGGCAACTACGACCGGGTCGACATGCTCTATATGTCGTTCAAGAGCGTCAGCCGTCAGCGCCCGGAGTTCCAGCAGCTCCTCCCCGTATCGTATTCCGCCTTTTTGGCCGGAGCCGAAGGCCGTTCGGTCAAGCCTTATATCTTCGAGCCCGACGTTGCAAGCATTTTTACCGCCATTCTGCCGCTGTATCTGCTCTCGGTGGTATCCGATGTTTTCACCGAAAATCGCGCTTCGGAGCAGGCAGCCCGTGTAATGGCCATGCAGAGCGCCAACGACAACGCTAAGAAGCTTCACGACCAGCTCCAGCTGGAGTTCAACAAACTACGCCAGCAGGCCATCACCACCGAACTGCTCGACATACTCGGCGGCCAGGTGAAATAACTTTGAAAAAACTGAAAAATAAACCACATATCAGATTTAACCAATGGGTAGTGTAAAAGATTATTTTTCGTCTTTAGGCAAGGGAATCTCGAGTCTCGTGAAGGGTCTTGAGGTTACCGGAAAAGAATTCGTTACGCCTAAGATAACAGAAAAATACCCCGACAACCGTGATGAGATGCACGTGGCCCAGCGTTTCCGCGCCACTCTGGAATTCATCTACGACGAGGAAGGGAATCATAAATGTATTGCATGCGGCACCTGCGAGCGCAACTGCCCCAACGGCACCATCACCGTGGAGACCAAGATGGTCGATACCTGGGATGGCAAAAAGAAGAAAAAGCTCGACCGGTATATCTACGACCTCGGCAGCTGCACATTCTGCCAGCTGTGCGTCACTACCTGCCCGACCAATGCAATCCGCTTCAGCAATGATTTCGAGCAGGCTGTATTTACCCGCGAAAAGCTTGTGAAGCAGCTTAACTATCTGCCCGAAAAGCCCGAGCCCAAGCCTACTCCCGAGCAGATTGCCAAGCTTGAGGCAGAAAAGAAAGCCAAGATAGAGGC
>UREH01000012.1 GCA_900546835.1 uncultured Porphyromonadaceae bacterium | reverse complement strand
ACATGAGCGAATATCAGGAGAAGCATGCCGTGAGCCGACTCGTAGGAGCTCCTCCGGGATATGTCGGTTATGACGAAGGAGGCCAGTTGACCGAAGCCGTACGTCGCAAACCATATTCAGTTGTGCTGTTCGACGAAATCGAGAAAGCACATCCCGACGTGTTCAACATCCTTCTGCAGGTACTTGACGACGGCCGACTGACAGACAACAAGGGCCGCATGGTGAACTTCAAGAACACCATAATTATCATGACCTCCAACATGGGTTCGAACGTTATCCGCGAGAACTTCTCGAAGATGACGCCTGAAAACAAGGATGAAGTGATTGAAAAGACCAAACAGGAAGTACTCGATATGCTCAAGCAGACAATACGGCCTGAATTCCTCAACCGAATCGACGAGACCATAATGTTCACGCCGCTCAACCGCCAGGAAATCGAGGAAATCGTCGGACTGCAGGTAAAGAGTGTGAAACGCATGCTTGAAGCCAATGGAATCACACTTGAGGTTACCCCGGCCGCACTGAGTCTGCTGGCCGACGAAGGCTATGATCCTGAATTCGGCGCACGACCCGTGAAGCGTGTGATTCATCGTCTCGTGCTTAACCGCCTGTCGAAGGACATACTCGCACAGACCGTAGACCGCTCGCGTCCCATCATAATCGACGTGGCTAACGACGAGCTGGTATTCCGTAACTAAAAATCATTGCGGGAATGAGGCTCAGATGCGACCCGCACCGCTTCCGGCTTCATTCCCGTTATAAGTATGTGTTCAAATTAAACCGATATTATGTGGATTTTTGAAATCTTGCATACTTTCTACTCGCTCTTTTGGAGCTGCTTCCGCATTGTCGCTCAGTCGCAATGCCCGCATTGCTCCTTCTCTCCGCAGCGAAATCAGCTCCAAAACAGCTTCGCATAAAGTATGCATTTGGTGTGACCACATACTTATTATATTTTGCTCTACAATTATTTATTTTTCAAACTATTAAAAGGGATAACGAATTATGAAAAAGTTTTTCAGTATCATGCTGATGCTGTTGCCGCTTACGATTTTAGCGACAGCCTGCGACGACGATGACGACGACATGCCGAACGTAGGTGTGCAGTGCACTATATCCGGAGGGGTCTTTGAAGGCAACGTAATTTACGTCACGCAGGGGTCGACACTGCGCATCGACGGATTGACATTAATCAACCACACCGACAAAGACGCTGCGCTGGGAGCAGTAAATTATTATTGGGACCATTATCTGGTTGGGACAAACCCGACAGCGCCTTACGAACTCGAGCTTGACACCTCTGATATGCAGCCGGGCATACACCTCCTCCAGGCACAGATGCCAATCTATGTAGTTGACTATCCCATCTGCTGGGGATATATTCAGTATGAGGTCTATATTGTAACCGATGAATCCCAGATTCCCGGAGATGGAACAGAAACATCGAAAACCGTGAGCGGTGTAATCAAAGAACGTGAATAACCCTCATATACCTTATATATGACCAAGAGGGCGTGTCATAATAGCCCATCTGGGGCGTCGCCTGAGGGGTTCGGGTTCGGTCATTGACCTTAGTCAACTCCCTTCGCCCTCACCCTCAAGCTCCTACCATCTGGACCATTCTGACAGCGCCCTCACCATTCGGGTAAAAAGTATGGCGATGTGTCAAATTACGGAATTTTGACACACCGCCTTGTCTGTAATATAGAAACGTAGGCCTTCTTCATGCCTTTTCCGACAGTTCAAGCCATCGCATCTCTTTTTCGTCGATAATACATTTCAGTTGCTCATAACGAGCGGACTTCTCCGCAATATTCTCTATAGTGCTCCCGCTTTGAAACAGGGATTCAAGTGCGGAAAGTTCGTCGTTGAGCGACTTCAATTCCTCCTCAAGCGCTTCGAATTCCTTCTTTTCCTTAAAAGTAAGACGCTCGGGGCGGGAAGAGCATCGGGGCTTCGCTTCCGTGCGGGCAGCCTTTCTTTCCTGCGCGACAGCTTCCGCAGCCGTGCGCTCGGCCTCCTGACGGGCTTGCCACGCCCGGAATTCCGTATATGTTCCGGGGAAATCCTTTACAGCGCCATCGCCCGGCAATACAAAAAGATGGTCAACCACATTATCCAGGAAACGACGGTCGTGGCTCACGACAATAAGGCAACCGCCAAAATCGGCCAGATATTGCTCAAGAATGCCGAGGGTTGCTATGTCGAGATCGTTAGTGGGTTCGTCAAGCACCAGGAAATTAGGCTGAGACAAGAGTACAGAAGCAAGATAGAGACGAGCACGCTCCCCTCCGCTAAGTTTCCCGACAAGTTTCTGCTGGTCGGCCGGAGAAAAAAGAAAATACTGAAGGAATTGCGAGGGATTCACACGGATTTCGCCGCCGTTGAGCACGATATCGTCGGCGACCTCCGTAATCACATCGACCACGCGCTTGCCCTCATTGAAACTGATGCCATCCTGACGGTAATATCCGAATCTGACTGTAGTACCAATGTCCCAATTGCCCGAATCCGATTCTATTTCGCCAAGAAGCATCTTGATGAAGGTGGACTTGCCTACGCCATTATGGCCTATGATACCGACCTTTTCATAACGCGAGAACACATAGCTGAAGTCTTCAAGAATGATATGGGATCCAAAACGCTTGCAGATATGGGAGGCTTCAAATATTTTGGATCCGATATATCCGGCCTTGACGTTCAGGGCGACATCGCGCTGGCGAAGGTCGACGGCAGCCTTTTCCTTAAGATTATAAAAATTGTCGATACGGAAACGGGCCTTGCCGGCCCGCGCCTGCGGCTGACGGTTCATCCAATCCTGCTCCTTTCGCAAGGTGTTTCGCACTTTGGCAAGCTCGGCTGTCATGGCATCGATACGTTCGGCCCGCCTGCGCTCATAATTGGCGAAATTACCCTCGTATATATAAGTGGTCGAGCGGTCGATTTCGATGATTCGCGAGCAGACACGATCAAGGAATTCACGGTCGTGTGTCACGAGTAAAAGCGCGATTTTCGAACGCTGAAGGAATTGCTCAAGCCATTCAATACTCTCAATATCAAGATGGTTGGTGGGTTCATCAAGCAGTAGTAGCTGAGGGTCGCACATAACCACACGGGCCAGAGCCACACGTTTACGCTGACCACCGCTCAGCTGTCCGAGGGGCTTCTCAAACTCGGAAATACCGAGTCGTCCGAGCGTCTGGCGCAGACGGTCATGATAATCCCATGCAGCAAGATTGTCCATGCGCTCCGATGCTGCAGCGACACTTTCGTGGTCGGCAGACGCCATTGCAGCCTCATACTCACGCACAGCATTAGTGACCGGGGAATCAATGTCCAGACACCACTGGATGGCGTTCATCTCCGAGGGCATATCAGGCGATTGCTCCAGATACGCCATACGAAGGGCCGAAGTAGGGGTTACACTCCCGCTGTCGAAAGGCTCCAGTCCGGCGATGCAACGCAGCATTGTGGTCTTTCCCATACCATTGCGGGCAATAATACCAACCTTATCGCCTTCGTCGATTCCAAAAGTGGCATCGGCGAAAAGCATCCTGTCGCCATAGCTCTTAGTCAGGTTTTCTATCTGTAGAAGGGTAGCCATATAAACGAAACAGACATATCTGCATATGAATACCGAAGCAAGTGACTTCGGGAATTTTAATTACACTGCAAAGATAACCATTTCGCCGCTTAAATGTAGAATGAACCTTATGGAAAAACAAAGGAGCAATCCAATGGAGGAGCCCCATGGGGTCTTCATTTCCAAGTAAAAAGCGTATAAAACACGACGCCCCGCCACAATCACATTCGATCCATATATGATTGCGGCAGGGCGAAGGCGGTTGATCTAACCGGCGCGATGAGGCCTACCTCGCATACCCATATCGCGCCGAGCCAAAGCTCGGGCACCGGGAACAAAAGCTTTGCCATAGCTTATGCCTGACCGGATGGGGTGCGCCATTGCCCGATAGGAACCTGGCAACAGCCCCGGTCGGTCAATCAGGAGAATGGAAGAATGTAAATGTACGCTTGCCATGCGGTTTAGCTTTGGGCTGCGGGGCATGACTTGCCGCTATATACATCGCTCATGGTCGACACCTCTGTGTACGGTAAGGATGAACGGTGTGAATTCTGGATCTATGGGAAGCTGAATCGAGCCGATACGACGGCGGATCAGGGCATCAAGGTCGGGATGGAGATAGCGGTGCTCAAACTGATGGACGAGGCGCCGGATGTCGGCGAGGGAATAGAGCCGGTGCTTCCGCACCCGGGGGAGCCGGGTGGTGCGGTAGATGGCCCTCTGGAGGTCGGGCGGATGGGAGTAGGGGTGGCGGGGACGACGAGACATATAGGCAAAGCGACGTGAAATGATTGTGATGCAAAGATACGACCGAGGTAGTGCCAACCCAATGCACATCAAAACTAAATAAGGTTAAGATTTCGGAGGAATTTAACATTTGGGGATGTGTGGCTTACGTAACAAACTGAGTGACAAGGAAATAAGCCAAGCTAAATATCAGCGCACACACATTCCGACGGGAATAAAGGGGGAAATCGGATTTTCGGGTAAGATGTACGGAGATGAATGGAGACAGGGGAAAGCGGACGAGAGAAACAATTAAGTTCAGGATAAAAGTAGGGAAGAAAGCCGGCAAAAGTGGTTAAAGTGGTTAAATTAGAAATCATGCATCGCAATTAGGGAAAACAGATTTGGGTTAAAGGCGAAAAAGGAGTAAATTTGCAGTTTGAAAATCGAGTACCCGACCAAGTGGAAAAAGATATTGAAATCAACGGCATAAAACTCCATTACGAGGAGACCGGCAGCGGGCGCCCGCTCGTGCTGATGCACGGATGGGGATGCGACCACACGACCGTGCGGTCGATTGCCAAAGTGGCCTCGCGCACCCATCGTGTGCTGAATCTCGACATGCCAGGCTTCGGACAGTCGCCTGAGCCGGATGAAGTCTGGACAGTCGACAACTACACCGACCTTGTGGAGAGCCTGATTGATAAGCTTGACCTCCGGAAGCCCGTACTCGCAGGACACAGCTTCGGCGGACGGGTGGCAATCCAACTTGCATCGCGCCGCCCCGACGACATCGATTCACTTATTCTGGTGGACGCCGCGGGCATCAAGCCACGGCGCACATTCCGCTACTACCGCAAGGTTTACACCTTTAAGGCAATGAAGCATCTTGCCAATCTTTTTCTCGGCAAAGAGAAAGCGCAGCGGGTAATAGACCGCTGGAGGGGGAAAAGCGGCTCGTCGGACTACGCCGGAGCCTCGCCGAAGATGCGTGCCATCATGAGTCGTGTCGTGAATCTCGATCTGACCTCCTGCCTTCCGGCAATCAAAGCGCCCACACTGCTCGTATGGGGGGAAGCCGATACGGCCACACCACTTGCCGACGCAAAAAAGATGGAACGTCTGATACCCGATGCCGGACTTGTAAGCTTCCACGGGTGCGGCCACTACAGTTTCCTCGAGAATCCCGGCCAATTTGCAGCCGTAGTGTCGAGTTTCCTTAATTCAAGAATCCAATCCTGACAACACCAATGTCAACCATCAATCTCGTATTCCTAATCATACTTACAGTCGCAGCCGCTCTCTGCTGTCTGGTAACATTCAGCCGCGACCTGATGATGCTCCAACAGAACTCCTACCGCAACGAGCGCTATTCCCGCTGGTTCTCGCAATCCGGCGAAAGCACCCGAACAGGGAGAATAATGGGGTGCATCGCGCTTATGCTGCTGCTGATTCCATCCATCCCGCCTTTTGCAGCTGGGGCGGCAGGCATCATCATCTCGATTTGGGAATCCATCTCGCTGCTGAGAAAGAAATATAAGAAGCCGCTGGTATGGACCGCCCGCGCAAAGCGTATCTACGGAGTGATGGTCGGCCTGGCCTGCGTGGTTGCGGCATTTCTCGGTATCTTTGCAGGCTTAAAGGCTCTGGCGGCCACGGTGCTTGCCATCGGTGTAGTATCTCCGCTGTTGCTTGTAGGTGCCAACGACCTGCTGAAACCCGTAGAAAAAAACATCAACCGCAAATATTACAACGAAGCCGCATCCATACTCTCCTCAATGCCCAATCTGAAAATAGTGGGCATAACGGGTTCCTATGGCAAGACTTCCACCAAGCACTACCTTCAGCGAATTCTGCAGGAGCATTTCGCCACGACCATGACACCCGGAAGTTTCAATACCACAATGGGCGTTATCCGCACGATACGCGAACACCTTCGTCCATACGACGAGGTATTCATTGTGGAGATGGGTGCCAAACAGCCCGGCGACATCAAGGAAATTTGCGATCTGGTTCATCCCGGAATGGGCATAATCACAGCCGTAGGCGAGCAACATCTGGAATCCTTCAAGACAATTGAGCGCGTACAGGCCACCAAATTCGAACTTGCCGACGCCATTCCGGCAGAAGGGATGATTGTCGTGAACAATGATTTCCCTTACGTTGCCAACCGACCCGTTGACAATACAAACTGCGTTCGCTATGCGGTCGCTTCGCCTGACGGTGCCGATTTCGTTGCAACAGACATCGTTTATTCGCCCTCAGGCACCGACTTTACAATTAAAGGAAAAATTCTCGGCGAACCTCTGACACTACATACCAAGCTGGTAGGGGAGTGCAATGTTTCCAATCTACTTGCCGCAGTAATAGTCGCTTTGCGGCTGGGAGTTCATACCGACAAAATACGTTTTGCCGTTGAGCAGATTGAACAGGTGGATCATCGTCTGAATATGAAGCGTACGCCTTCGGGAATCACCATAATCGACGACGCATTCAATTCCAACCCGGTAGGTTCGAAAATGGCTCTCGAAGTGCTCGCAATGATGAAGCAGGGAAAACGTATCGTAGTCACTCCGGGGATGATAGAACTCGGTGAAATCGAAGCGACCGCCAACGAGGAATTCGGCCGAACGATAGCCCGCTGTGCCGACGTGGCCATTATCGTAGGTCACTACAACCGCGACGCCATACTCAACGGCACCGCCGAAGGTCCCATAAAACCGGAAAACATACACGCCGTCGATACATTTGCCGAAGCGCAGGCGCTCCTGAGCAAAATCGCCAAAGGCGGCGACACCATCCTCTATGAAAACGACCTTCCCGACACATTCAAATAATCCGTAACGAAAACAACCTACATATCCGATAATAGATGAAAACTACAATAGCCGTGTTTTTCGGCGGAAGATCCACCGAACACGAGATTTCAGTAATATCAGCCAACCAGGCAATCAATGCCATCGACCGCGACAAATACAATGTCGTGCCTATCTACATCTCAAAGGAAGGAGCATGGTATACCGGAGACTGCCTGCTCGACCTGCAGCGTTACCGCAATCTTTCCCAGCTGCTCAAAGAATCAGAGGCCGTATACATGCGTCCGATTTACGGCGACTACAACCTTTATTACTCGCAGCCGAAAGGATTGTTCGGGAAAAAGAATGTCGCAGCGAAAATCGACGTGGTGCTTCCAGTACTCCACGGAGCCAACGGCGAGGACGGCACATTCGAAGGAATTCTCGACTCAATCGGCATCCCATACGCAGGCTGCGACACACTCGCCTCGGCCAACGGCATGGACAAAATCACGATGAAGATGATACTCCGTGCCGACGGTATACCCGTGGTCGACTATGTATGGTTCACCGACCGCCAATGGTTCTCCGAAAAATCCACTCTGACAGATAAAATCGAGTCGGAACTCGGTTATCCGGTAATCGTGAAACCTGCCAACCTCGGCTCGTCGATCGGCATCGGTTGCGCCCACAACCGCGAGGAACTGCACCGAGCCGTTGAAGACGCTGCCCGCTACGCCTCGCGCATCCTCGTGGAACATATGTTGGCCGATATGCAGGAAATCAACTGCTCGGTGCTCGGCGACTGCAACGAATTCCAGACTTCCGTGCTCGAAGAGCCAATTAAATCATCAGAGATTCTTTCCTACGACGCAAAATATCTCGGAGGCGACAAAGGCACGAAAGGGATGCAGGCTTCAGCAAAGAAATTTCCGGCCGACCTTCCCGAGAACGAAACCAAAGAGATTCAGCGACTTGCAGGGGAGACCTTCCGAGCACTCTCGTGCCACGGGGTAAGCCGCGTAGACATGATGATCGACCGCCCCACACGCAAGATTTACGTGAACGAAATCAACACCATTCCCGGCTCGCTGTCGTTCTACCTTTGGGAAGGCTCCGGCATTAACTTCTCCGTGCTGATCGACAGACTTGTAGCACTTGCCGTCAAACGTCATACGGAACGCGGCCGCAAAACGTTCTCGTTCTCGCAGAATATTTTCGCCATGGGTGGAGGCACCAAGGGGGCGAAAGGCGTTAAAGGAGCTAAAGCGGGACGTTGATTCTCAGGTTTGCTCCCTAACGGCAAATTGCGTATATTTGCATCCATCAAAATAATGAATCCAATCACTATCCGAACGATGAAATTCGCCGAATATAACAAATTCAATCTCTCTGAAATCAATAAGGAGATGCTCGCGCAATGGAACGCCGAGAATCTTTTCGAGCAGAGCATGACAACCCGCGAAGGTTGCCCCTCCTTTGTGTTCTATGAAGGACCGCCCTCGGCCAACGGCATGCCGGGCATTCACCATGTGATGGCCCGCACCATCAAGGACATTTTCTGCCGATACAAGACAATGAAAGGATTCCACGTGAAGCGCAAGGCCGGCTGGGACACCCACGGTCTGCCGGTGGAACTCGGAGTCGAGAAATCGCTCGGAATCACCAAGGAGGATATCGGCAAGAAAATCTCCGTCGACGAATACAACGCCGCATGCCGTCGTGAGGTGATGAAATATACCAAGGAGTGGTCAACACTCACCAACTCGATGGGCTACTGGGTTGATCTGGAGAATCCGTACATCACATACGACAACCGCTATATCGAATCGGTATGGTGGCTTCTGGGAGAATTGTATAAGAAAGGTTATCTATACAAAGGATACACGATTCAGCCTTATTCGCCCGCAGCCGGCACAGGCCTGAGCACACACGAGCTCAACCAGCCGGGATGTTACCGCGACGTAAAGGACACCACCTGCGTGGCCCAGTTCCTCTGCACCGACCCGCTCGACATAATGAAGGGCTTCGGCAACGCTTATTTCCTGGCGTGGACCACAACGCCCTGGACACTTCCCTCGAACACAGCCCTCGCAGTAGGACCTGAAATCGACTACAACATCGTTCATACCTACAACCCCTACAGCGGCGAAAAAGAGACGGTAGTGGTTGCTGTAGCGCTGATGGGACATTTCTTCAACGCCAAAGCTGAAGGACTGCCGCTGGACTCGTATAACAAAGGCGACAAACTGATACCTTTTGAAGTTGTCGCCACGCTGAAAGGCAAGGACCTCGTAGGACTTCATTACGAACAGCTCATCCCCTGGATGAATCCAGGAGAAGGGGCATTCCGCGTTATCCCCGGCGATTACGTGACGACCGAAGACGGTACCGGCATCGTGCATATCGCCGGCACATTCGGCGCCGACGACCTCCGTGTATCGCGCCAGAACAACATCCCGCCGCTGACGCTTATCGACCGCGACGGCAACATCAGGCCGATGGTCGACATGCAGGGACGCTTCTTCCGCATTGAAGACATCGACCCGAATTACGTAGCCAACAACGTGGATGTAGTAGCCTATACTCCCTGGGCCGGCAAGTATGTGAAAAACGCGTACGACGCCTCCAAATCAGAAGGCGACGAGACGCTTGACGTAGAACTGTCGTTATGGCTGAAACAGCAGGGGAAAGTGTTCAAAATCGAGAAACACGTGCACAGCTATCCCCACTGCTGGCGTACGGACAAACCTGTGCTCTACTATCCCCTCGACAGCTGGTTTATTCGCACAACGGCAGCACGCGAAAGGCTCATGGAGCTCAACAAGAGCATCAAGTGGAAACCTGCCGCTACCGGTGCCGGCCGATTCGGCAAATGGCTGGAGAACCTTCAGGACTGGAATCTCTCGCGCAGCCGCTACTGGGGTACGCCGCTCCCCATCTGGCGTACCGACGACGGTCGCGAGGAAATCTGCATAAGCTCTGTTCAGCAACTCTACGACGAAATCGAGAAATCGGTAGCCGCCGGAGTCATGGAGACCAACCCGCTGAAGGCAAAAGGGTTCGAACCGGGGAACTACGACAAGGCCAATTATGAAAAGATTGACCTCCACCGTCCGTATGTCGACGACATCGTTCTCGTATCCGAATCCGGTCGTGAAATGCACCGCGAAACAGACCTTATCGACGTATGGTTCGATTCCGGTGCAATGCCATATGCCCAGATCCATTATCCGTTTGAGAATAAAGAGGGCCTCGACAGCGGTGAACTCTATCCCGCCGATTTTATTGCCGAGGGCGTAGACCAGACTCGTGGATGGTTCTTCACTCTCCATGCAATAGCCGGGATGGTTTTCGATTCTGTGGCTTACAAAGCCGTAATTTCCAATGGTCTTGTGCTCGACAAGGACGGCAACAAGATGTCGAAACGACTCGGGAATGCCGTCAATCCATTTGAAACCATTGAGGAATTCGGTTCAGACCCCGTGCGCTGGTATATGATTGCCAATTCGTCGCCCTGGGACAATCTAAAATTCGATAAAGAAGGTGTTCGGGAAGTGGCGCGCAAACTATTTGCAACGCTCTACAACACATATTCATTCTTTGCACTATATGCCAACGTCGATTCTTTCTCCGGTGCAGAGAAGCAGATTCCGGTAAACGAACGACCGGAAATCGACCGATGGATACTCTCGCTGCTCAACACGCTCACTAAGGACGTCGACGAAGCTCTGTCTGACTATGAGCCGACCAAAGCGGCCCGCGCCATCAACATATTTGTCAACGATAACCTGAGCAACTGGTATGTCCGTCTCAACAGAAAACGTTTCTGGGGAGGAGAGATGTCCTCCGACAAACTCTCGGCATTCCAGACACTTCACACCTGCCTGGTAACCGTTGCAAGACTTATCGCTCCCTTTGCTCCATTCTTTGCAGACAAGCTATATAAGGATCTTACCGCTCCGGCTCTCGAAGCCGAAGGGAAGAAGGCAACCTCAGTACATATCGCATCGTATCCCATTGCCGACGAGAGCCTTATCGACAAGGACCTCGAGCAGAAGATGAACCTTGCCCAGACCATCACATCGCTTGTGCTTTCATTGCGTCGCAAGGTGAACATCAAAGTCCGCCAGCCGCTGCAGACGCTCATGATACCCGTTTCCAGCGAAAAAGCCAAGCAGCAGATAGCTGATATGTCGCAGCTCATTCTTTCGGAAGTCAACGTCAAGGAGATCAAATTCGTGGGAAGCGATGAAGGCGTCCTTGTGAAACGCATCAAAGCCGACTTCAAGAAACTGGGCCCGAAACACGGCAAGATGATGAAAGCAGTGGCAGCTGCAATAGCAGTTCTCAGCCAGGCTGAAATCATCGCACTGGAGAAGGACGGATCGCTTGCAATCAATGTGGAAGGAACACCCGTTACCATCGATGTGGCAGATGTCGAAATCAGAAGCGAGGATATTCCCGGATGGCTCGTTGCCACCGAGGGAGCGGTTACGGTGGCACTCGACATCACGGTGACCGAAAATCTCCGCAGAGAGGGTGTCGCACGCGAACTCGTAAACCGCATACAGAACATCCGCAAGAGCCGTGACTACGAGATAACCGCACGAATCAACGTAGCCATCGCGCCAAGCGCCCTGACCGACGACACCGTGGCCGAATATGGCGAATACATTGGTAGGCAGGTGCTTGCACAGGCAGTGGTCGTTGCTCCCGTAGAAAATCCTCTCGACGACGAACGACTTGACATCGACGGCACGGAGGTGACTGTAAAAGTGACACTTGCGTAACAGAGGAGGGGGAAAGCAACACAAATTGCGCTCCCCGCTCTGAACGATATAGCACTCTGTTGTGTTTGGTATATATCCAAATTCACACAGCTCACAATTTTTACCATGATAGAGAAAACCCGCTACACCGACGAGGAACTTGAAGAATTCAAGGTTCTCATAAACCAGAAGCTCGACAAGGCACGCAATGAATATGAAAAATTGCGCGCCGAAGTGATGAATACCGACGGCAACGGAACGGCTGACACATCGCCGACGTTCAAGGTGCTTGAAGAGGGCGCTTCAACTCTTTCAAAAGAAGAGGCGGTGCGCCTTGCGCAACGACAGGCCCAGTTCATCAAACATCTGCAGGCCGCACTCGTGCGCATCGAGAACAAAACCTACGGCATTGACAGAATCACAGGCGAACTTATTCCGAAGGAGCGTCTGCGCGTAGTGCCTCATGCCACACTGAACGTTGATTCCAAAAAGAAATAAATGACGCACATGTCATGCCCCCGAAGGCGCGGACTGCTCGTGGCAGGCATAATCCTGACCATACTCTTAGCCGATCAGGTGCTGAAATTCTGGGTCAAAACCAACTTTTATCTGGGAGAAAGTCTTGAGATTTTCTCCTGGTTTCAACTTGTGTTCATCCAGAACAACGGAATGGCTTTCGGCTGGGAAATCGGCAGCAAACTACTGCTGACCCTGCTCCGCATAGCAACCGTCGGTTTCCTGATATTCTATATTTGCCGGATTTACGGCCGGAAAGAATGTCGCACAGGCTATCTTGTCTGCCTGGCACTTGTTGTGGCCGGGGCCGCAGGCAATATAGTGGACTGCATGTTCTATGGCCTGATTTTCAATAATCCACTTCCGCCAGAGGTTGCGCAGGTTTTCCCGGCCGACGGCGGCTACGGCACTTTCCTTCACGGCCTTGTGGTGGATATGTTCTATTTTCCGCTTTGCGAATGGGATTGGCCCACATGGATGCCGATAATCGGCGGAAAACACTTCATGTTTTTCCGACCGGTATTCAATCTCGCCGATGCAGCCATAAGCGTAGGTATGGTGGCCCTTATTCTGTTTTATTCCAATCAGATATCACTCGTCCCATGGCGCAAGAAGTCGCAGGAAATGGCTGATAACGATACAAACGACCAAGCGAAATGAAACGCAGTAGTCTCTTCCATTCACGCAAAATCAACGGTCGGAGCGGCGATGCAGGCTTTTACCTTGCACTTGCCGCTACATTTCTGCTTCTGACATCAGGATGCAAGAAGACGCCCGACTATGTACTTGATAGGGAAGAGATGGCGCAGCTTATGGCCGACATACATATGGCCGAGGCAGTAATTGACTTCAATTATTCCGATTTTCCTTCTGATTCAACCCGTAAGCTACTGAAGCAAAGCGTATACGAGGCTCACGGAGTGACGGCAGAGCAGGTCGATACATCCTATGTATGGTATGGCAACAATATCGAGGAATACATCAAGGTATACGACCGGACGATAGAGATTCTGCACCAGAGGCAGAGCGACATTGTAAGCGCCAATTCAGCCCAGATTGCGATTGCAGGCGATTCCGTAGCCGTATGGCGCGGACCGGAACGTATTCTCGTTTCGGAAACGATGCCTTCCCGTATCGTTACATTCTCGGTTTCACCCGACAGCACATGGAAAGCCGGCGACATCTATACCCTCAACTATAAACCTATCAATGGCCAAAGCGACGTAACTGCCAGAGTCCTGATTGATTATGCCGGCGGACTGACACATTACGTAGACCGTTCGAACTCAATGCGGTTTCCCAACCGCCTGCAGATTCAGGTCGATTCAACAGAGACACCACTTCGTGTATACGGTTATCTCGTTTTCAAGCCGGAGAAAAACATCCGCTTTGAAATAGACAGTATATCGCTCACGCGACAGCGCAAGGATTTAATCCCGGGATTCAACGCACGTCCGGAAATATTCCATACGGGAGATGTCATTGAAAACGAAGCGGAACAGGATTCGACAGCGATGTCTACAGACGAGATGGAAAATGTCCAGACTATGCATCGTCGCCCAACGACTGAACGGCATCGTCCGTTGGCCGAAGGAGTTGAGGCTCCGGAAAGTTCGTCGGCCAACAAAGCGAGCGAACACCGCCAGGATGCCTCGCAACATAAACCCACTGCAACTCAGCGAAGAGAGGCCCGCGAACGTCAGCGCTCGGCACAACCGATAAAACGTTCGTCGGCCGCGCCGGCCAAAGCCATTCCGGCTAAACGCACTAAATAAGCGATTGAGAATATGATATATAGCATTCTCAACAAGAACAAACTACCGGATATAAACGGCCGATGCGCACTGTTTGGCATAGTGCGCATCGGCGATATAAATCTTCACTTACAAGTATATAAAAGGGTAGGGGATATTGTGGAACTGACACCATTTGTCAGGGAAACGCCCGAAACGGTGTTTATTAATGGCCCAATCAATCTTACCGGAATAATCAGGCCTGTTCTCAACTAAACCAGTTGAGACGATTTATGTCGAAGACCGGTCCGTCGGTACATACACAGACATTCCCGGCATCTACCGTGTTCTCAACACAACAAAGACAAGCCCCGAGACCACACGCCATCGAATTCTCCAGAGAAACCTCGCAAGAAATTCTCCCGGCCAACGCTATCGCTGCTACGGCTTTCATCATAGGCATCGGTCCACAGCAATAAATATGCGACCAGACATCAGAATGTAATGCGGGATTTTCAGTAATAAGTCCTGCCACACCGGCCGAGCCATCGTCAGTCGAAATCAGTACATTACCGACATTCCTGAATTCCTCAATCCGGAGAAGCTCAGTGGCAGACTTTGCCGCGAGAAGGAATGTAGGTCGTATACCATTTGATTTCAAGCATTTACCAAGGAGTAGGAGAGGGGCAACTCCAACACCTCCGCCCACAAGCAAAGGGGACTCTCCGGCAGCCGCCAGATTGAAACCATTGCCCAAAGGAAGCATCACATTCAGAACGGCTCCGAAAGGCATATCACACAATGTGGCCGTCTGCCGACCCGCCACCCGCACGAGCAAAGTGATTGTGTGATTGGCAGAATCAATATCATGTATGGAAATCGGACGCCTTAACGCCATCGAATCAGCAACAATTTGGATTTCAACAAATTGTCCCGGACAGATATGATTCCAATCAACGGTCTGGCCTCCGCACTCGCGTAAAACCAGCAAGGCATATGTATCAGATAGCCTGATATTCTTCTGAATCACAAAATCAGTAAGCGATTTGTGAGCATGTTTATCTGAGGAACAGACTGAGGTTCGTTCGTCGGGAACTGACATAATTCGGGCATTTGAGATTAACTTCGGCAAAGTTAGCAATTATAACGTCTGTGACAAAATGCACGAACTTACAAGTGTGAAAAAGAAGTTCCAAATATTTTCAATGTGAAGAAAGCTCATCGGAGGGGACGATCCTCACACTCTATTTTACATAACCCCCATTATATAGCAATTAGACAATCAATAGAGTAAGGTCAGCAAGATAACAAGTTCCACTGCATACTCTTAAATTAACGACTATTTAAGATTCTGATAGCATCCCATTCGCTTCAGATTCCAAATCGACGACATCAGACTCGCTGGACTCCATTCGGTTAATTTCCGCGCCTTTACTGGTTTTAGCCCCTAGCCGGACGATTTTCTGCGCAGTAACAACTATATTTCCCTTTCCTTCGGCCAAACGGCTTTTTGCCTGCAAATAAGCATCGCTGGCAGCCTTAAGATGCTTATTAATGTTTTCAAGATCCAAGGTGACGTTCGTGAATTTGTCGAGCATCGTACCACTCAGTCTCGCTATTTCCTGAACGTTTTTGTTTACTGAATCCTGTTTCCACAGCTGCTCGAGCATACGCAGAGCTGCTATGAGATGTGTGGGCGACGTAAGCAATACGTGTTTTTCATATGCCTCCTGCCAGATATCCGGCTGCAGTTTCATCATCGCCATATAAGCGCCCTCATTAGGAATAAACATCATAACGAAATCCAGGCGTTTATCACCCACGAGGTCCTGGTAACGTTTATCGGCCAATTCAGCTATATGTTTTTTCACCGAGAGCAAATGCCTCTTGGCAGCGGCGTCAACAGCCACGGTATCAGCCGAATCGGCATTGACATAATCTATATATGCCGTGAGCGAAACTTTAGAGTCGATGACTACGCAACGTCCATCTGGATAATTGATTACAACATCCGGCCGGAGCTGGCGTCCATCGTCGGAAGCAATTTTGGAGCCATCCTCATTTGTGGTCGCCTGACATTTGAAATGAATACCCTCCTGTAATCCCGACATTTCGAGAAGACGCTCAAGAATCATCTCACCCCAGTCACCCTGAATCTTTGAATCCCCGCGAAGGGCCTTGGTAAGATGACGGGCTTCAAGGCTGATGTTTTGATTCAGTTCAATTAGATTCTTAATCTCCTTTTGCAAGGAAAAACGTTCCCTTGATTCCGTCTCGTATGCGTCGTTTACCCTCTTTCGGAAACTATCGATATTTTCTTTAAGAGGTTCAAGCAGTTGACTGATATTCCGCCTGGTAGCGTTATGGATTGATTCGGTCTGTTCCTTGAAAATCTCGCCGGCGAGATTTTTAAAATGCTCGGTGGAGGATTTCTGCATTTCCTCTATGATAGCCCTGCGCTGTTGAAACTCTTTTTCAGCCGATGCGACGCGCTCCTCCATTCTTGCCATTTCGGCCTGCAAAGTGGCATTCTTTTGGTTGGCATCGTCGAGAGTCGAGCGAATTTCCTTAAGCGCAATGTCAGCCTCGGTGCGTTTGCGCGTCTCTTCAGTAATCTCATTGTTCTTTCTCTGCAACTGCTGACGAAGATCGGTAATAATACCGTCGCGCTGCGATATAAGTTCATCCTTTGATGCAATAAGAGTCTTTAAGGCACTGGCCTCTCCCCTTTCGCCTGAAACTTTAATCTGTCGGGCAAAATATATCATGGAAGCCACAATAAGCATTGCGGCAAAAAATATAATAACACTTTCTATCATAAGTAACTGTTCAAAAATATTTTATCATGATCAAGCGACTGAAATATGCAAGTGAGCCGCCGAATTGTGCAAAAATTCGGAATGCAAATATAATGAAAAGCATGTGCAAAAGGCGTAAATTTGTGAAAATATAATTTTCCCGCACATACGATGAAATACTTACCCGGAATGAATTTCAATGCTATAGCGGCAATCGTATTTACAGGATTGCTTTGCGGATGTCATCATGAGTCCAATGAACTTGCACACAACCATAATCATGCTCATGATTCTGCTGATATAATCGACGAGGGTGAACATAACCACTCCCCTTCCCATATTATAATAGAACCGGAACAGGCACAAAAACTAGGTATAAAAGTTTCCAGAATTGAAGCCGGAGAATTCCAGGAAGCGATTCCTGTAGATGGCGCAATCGACTACTCCCCGGTCGGCCAAGGCATCGCATCGGCCCGATCGGGTGGCATCCTTACGTTCTCACCATCAATAACGCTCGGCAGCCAGGTCGTAGCAGGGCAGGCAATCGCCTCAATATCAGGTGCGGGCATGGCCGGTGGCGACGTTACGGAAAATGCACGCGTACAAGTTGACGCCGCAAAGCGCGAACTTCAGCGGCTCGAACCGCTGCATGCAGAAGGAATTGTATCAACCCGCGACTACAACGCGGCCCTACAGGCATATGAGACCGCAAAAGCTGCCATGGGGGCGACGTCGTCCAGCCGTGGGAGCGTTGTCACTTCGCCGGTAGCAGGCGTGATTACGTCGCTGACCGCCAGCCAGGGGCAGGCCGTAAATCCTGGCGATGCGATTGCGACAATCGCATCGTCGAATCAGGTCGTACTTCGTGTGAACGTCCCTGTTCGCTATTCATCTGACATCGCTTCGTTTTCCGATGCCGACTTCCGAATAAACGGCACATCCGAACTGCTATCTGTCAGCAAGCTAAACGGCCATAGGGTAAACGCATCGACCGTAATTGCTCAGAACGGATATATCCCCCTCTATTTTGCCATATCCAACAAAACTCTGACTCCCGGTACGTATTGCGAAGTATATCTCCATTCCCCCCAAAAAACCGAAACCTTATCCCTACCGCTTTCTGCAATAAGTGAACAGCAGGGGCAGACATTTGTATACGTCCGTCTGGATGCCGACGGCTATGAGAAACGTCCCGTATCCTTAGGCCGTAGATCCGCTGACAGGGTTGAGGTAGCCGGTGGTCTGCATGCCGGCGACGACGTTGTGACGGAAGGCGTCACATTTCTCCGTCTGGCAGAGGCCTCCGGAGTCCGGCCGGAAGGCCATACCCATTAAGAAGCCATATTGCTCCGACTTTTGAAGAAATTATTTCTCTATATCTCCCGAAGCACGACCGCACTATATGCTCAATAAAATAATTCATTTCTCATTATATAACCGTCTGGTTGTCCTCATTCTGTCGGGATTGATTCTCATAGGCGGAACTATCGCCCTGATTCGTTCCGAGATCGACATTTTTCCTGATTTAAACGCTCCGACAGTCGTTATCATGACAGAAGCCCCGGGGCTGGCTCCTGAAGAGGTTGAAAGACTCGTCACGTTTCCGGTAGAGACAGCCGTCAACGGTGCAACAGGTATCCGTCGCGTCCGTTCCTCCTCAGCAATGGGTTTTTCGGTTGTATGGGCGGAGTTCAACTGGGAGACGGATATTTACCGCGCACGTCAGAATGTATCTGAACGCATTGCCACTTTGGCCCAATCATTTCCAGCGGGAGTAAAATCGCCCACCCTCGGACCGCAATCTTCAATTCTTGGAGAAATCATGATCATCGGCCTCACCGTCAATGATTCGATTGCTCCTGCCGGCAACCATATGGGAGAATTACGTTCAATCGCCGACCGCGACATACGCCCACGACTTCTTTCTATTTCAGGCGTATCACAGGTATCGGTAATTGGCGGGGATGTCAGTGAATATCAGATTCTCCTGAACCCCGCACTTATGAAACAATTCGATGTGACCCTCGATGATGTGCTCGCAGCAACCGATGCCATCAACGAAAATGCCGTCGGTGGGACACACTACGAATTCGGCAACGAATATATCATAAAAGGAGTGGTCAACACTCGCAATTGCGACGACCTCGCAAAGACTGTAGTCAAATCGAAAGCCGGGTCTGTGGTGACGCTAAACGATATAGCGGATGTTGCAATGGGAGCCAGTTCGCCCCGGCTCGGCTCAGCTTCGGTCAAGGCCCGACCGGCGGTATTGCTTACCGTGACCAAACAGCCGCTTGCAGCTACTATCCAACTGACAGACCGCATTGAAGAAGAGCTGAATTCGATTGCTGCTACCCTGCCTCCATATGTGCAGATTTCTGACGATATATTCCGCCAGAGCGATTTCATATCCAATTCAGTCAGCAATCTACAGTCGTCGCTCCTTGAGGGAGCACTGATGGTGATAATCGTACTTTTCTTCTTTCTGATGAACCTGCGGACCACGATTGCCTCGCTCGTATCGCTCCCGATGTCAATTATCATTACCGTGTTGATTTTGCGTGGTATGAACGTGACAATCAACACCATGACCCTCGGAGGCATTGCGATTGCCATCGGTTCGCTTGTAGACGATGCTATTGTCGACGTAGAGAACGTATATAAACGCCTGCGCGAAAACCGACACCGGCCCGAATCCGACCGGCAGCCTGCGCTTCACGTAATTTACGAGGCCTCGAAAGAGGTCCGTACCCCCATATTCAACTCGTCGCTGATAATCGTCGCAAGTTTCATCCCGCTGTTCTTCCTATCCGGAATTGAGGGGCGTATGCTTATTCCTCTTGGAGTGGCATTTATTGTGGCGCTCGCCGCATCGACGGTCGTTGCCCTTACGCTGACACCGGTGCTGTGCTCCTATATGCTAAGTTCCGACAAAGCCACCGGAATGTTAAACCGGCAGCCATGGCTTGCGAAAAAATTGCGAGACGCCTACAGCCGGTCGCTGGAATGGTGTCTTCATCACGGCAAAACGGTCATTGCCATCACTGCAGCATTATTTATTTCTGCCGTTATACTGATCTTCACTCTCGGACGAGGATTTCTTCCGCCTTTCAATGAAGGGTCCATGACAATTAATGTTTCCACCCTTCCAGGCTTCTCGCTGGAGGAAAGCGACCGCGTAGGCCGAATGGCCGAAGAAATAATCCTCGCGACACCGGAAGTTCGTACGGTAGCCCGAAAAACCGGGCGCGCTGAACTCGACGAACATTCCCTTGGCGTCAACGTGTCGGAAATAGAAGCACCTTATACCCTTTCCGGACGAAGCCGCAACGAGATGGTTCGCGACGTGCGTCGCAGACTTTCAGAGATCCCCGGCGTAAACATTGAAATCGGGCAGCCCATCTCCCACCGTATTGACGCTATGCTTTCCGGATCCGAAGCCCAGATCGCCATCAAGGTGTTCGGCACAGATCTTAACAAACTCTTTATCTACGGTCGGGAGATCAGCACGATTCTCAAGGAGATTCCCGGAGTGACCGACGTGAACCTCGAACAACAGATGGAACGACCGCAGCTGAAGATTACACCGCGTCGCGAGCTACTCGCCCGCTATGGTATAACGCCCGGCCAATTTGCCCGTACAGTCGACGTAGCACTGGCAGGTATGGTAATCGGTGAAGTATACGACGGTAATCTCCCTTATAATATAACCCTGAAATTCAACGAGAATTCCCGGAACTCCATCGCAGGACTGGCCGATATTATGATTGATTCGAATGTCGGGAAAATCCCGTTAAGCTATGTAGCCGATATTGAGTCGACAACAGGCCCCAATACAATCAACCGCGAGAACGTCGGACGTCGTATAGTTATCTCCGCCAACGTCGACGGCAGCGGGAATCTAAGTGGAATAGTAGATCAGATCCGAGAGCGTGTCGACAGTGAGATACAGCTACCTGAAGGCTACCACGTGACATATGGCGGTCAGTTTGAAAATGAGGCGCGTGCATCGCGCACACTTGCGCTGGCTACCATAATTGCCCTCCTGGTGATTTTCATGCTTCTATATGCTGATTTCCGTAATCTAAGCCAAAGCATGGTAATATTAATCAACATGCCGCTGGCAATGATAGGAGGAGTATGGATTCTGAAACTTACCGGAAATGACCTGAACATACCTGCCATAATCGGTTTTATCTCGCTGCTTGGCATCGCTACCAGAAACGGCATGTTGCTTATGTCGCGCTACAATCAGCTCCAGATCGAAGGTGAAACACTTGAGAAACGCGTACGCTCCGGCTCGACCGACCGACTGATTCCAATCGTAATGACAGCGCTCACTTCTGCGCTCGCGCTTATTCCTCTGGCCCTTCGCAGCGGTGTGCCGGGCAATGAAATTCAGAGCCCGCTTGCCTTGGTAATACTGGGTGGCCTCGTAAGTTCCACCACACTCAATATATTTGTAGTCCCAGTGCTATATAAATTCATCTCCACCCGCAAAAAGCCGAAATGAACTCAACCATAAAAAATATCATACTCGGAATGCTGCTCATACCGACAGCATTGTCCGCCGATACGTTCACAGAAATAACTAACGCAATGGTCGGTTCGTCGCCGATAATTCAGGCTCAGCAGGAAGCGCTTCGGGCTCAACTTCTTGCCACAAAAGCGGACAACACTCTGGATAATCCCGAGATTGAATTTGAAAGACTCTGGAATGCCGGAGAGCATGGCGACAACCGTTGGAGCGCGGGCGTAAGCCAACGTTTCGAGTGGCCCGGCATATACAATGCCCGGTCGAAAGTCGGACAGACTGTGTCTGAGGCAAACTTGCGGCGAATGGATGAACTCCGGACTGAAATTACCGCGCAAGTGTCGAAAGCTCTCATCGACTATGTCGAAGCTTCACGAAAAGCCACCGTGCTGGCGGAGGCCGACTCCCTACTATCGTCTCTCCGGGATGCTACAGAAAAAGCTTATCGCCACGGCGAAACAACAATCCTCGATGTTAACCGTACAGCTGTCGAGGCTGCGGGAGTCAGCGCAGACTATGCTGAATCGCTCGCCGCACTCGCCGCTCGTAGAGCAGACCTTGAGGCCATGGGGTATAATCCACGCACAATGCCCCCACTGTCGTTCGGGGTTGATTTCCCTCATTATGAACTGTTGCCTGACGAATCATATCTCACGGCAGCAGATACGGCGCCGGCAGTGGTGTCCGCAATGGCAGCTCTAAGAGTTGCCGAGGCAGAAGCCGAGGCCACCCGAAAAGGGCGTTTCCCTGGTTTCTCACTCGGATACCGGCACGCTTTCGAAGACGGCAACCATTTCAACGGACTCAGTGTGGGAATCGAACTGCCGATATGGCGCTCCGGCAAGGAAGTTGCAGCGGCCAATGCCGCCAAACTGGCAAGTTCTTTCCAACAAAAAGCCGTCCTGACAGAAACCGCCGGACGCATACGCAGCACTCTGAACACGCTACACGGGCTTCAGACCAGGATTTCCCTGCTCGCTCCTCCCGTTGAAAATACAAACAATCAGCGACTTCTTCTGAAAGCCTACAAAGGAGGACAGATTACTTTACTTGACTATTTACGCGAAAGCACGTATTTCCTTGATGCACGTCTTTCTCTGATTTCTCTGCAGGCAGAACTCGCAAGAGCCGAAGTCGAGCTCCAGGCCCTTACACCCGGTTTGTAAGAAGCGCATAATACCATGCATTTCAAGCAGCGCGCCCCTCATGGCACACGTCTAAACCCAACGACGTGTGCATTTGTTATATTATTGAATTTTTACGAACAGGCATGCCAAATACGACACAAAATCAAATTCGGCCATTTTTGGCAATGTTTTTGTTGTAAATACAACTGGGTAAAACCGCCAACAACTCTTGAAATATAATAATACGCCATATGGATAAGAACAAACGCAACAAGTCGGTCGAAAACACTACCGATGCACGCATAGAGAATCCCGATATTGAAATCAACGACATCGAGACTCCGGAAACAGACGAGATGCCCGAAGAGGAAAACGTGGAGGCTGCTGAACTTGAAAAAGTAAAAGAACTGCTTAATCAGAAAGAACAGGAAATAGAAAAAGAAAAGAAAGAATACCTCTTTCTTATGGCGGAATTCGACAACTTCCGCAAACGCACCCTCCGTGAGCGCACTGACCTTGTAAAGTCTGCCGCCGAGAAAGCACTCAAGGGTATACTTCCAATCGTCGACGATTTTGAACGCGGACTTGATGCCATCAAGGATTCTACCGACGCGGAAGCAGTAAAAGAAGGAATGCAATTGATATACAACAAGCTTGTAAAATATCTTGCCGATAACGGTGTGACGGCGATGGAATCAACCGGCGCCGCATTCGACGCCGACCTTCACGAAGCAGTAGCGATGATTCCCGCTCCGTCGGACGACAAAAAGGGAACGGTCAGCGACACCGTGGAAAAAGGATATATGCTCAACGACCGCGTACTCCGTCATGCCAAAGTCGTCGTAGCTCAGTGATACGTGTGTCATCTTTTGAAAACTTACAGCAATGGCAGAAAAAAGAGATTACTACGAGGTGCTTGGAGTTTCAAAAACTGCGACCCCCGATGAAATAAAAAAGGCCTACCGCAAACTGGCAATCAAATACCATCCCGACAAGAATCCCGACGATAAAAACGCCGAGGAGAAATTCAAGGAAGCGGCTGAGGCCTACGAAGTGCTTTCCAATGAGGAAAAGCGCCAGAAGTACGATCAGTTCGGCCATTCGATGGGTCCCCAGGGATTCGGAGGTGGCGGAGGCGGCTTCTACAGTTCGGGAGGCATGTCGATGGAAGACATCTTCGCTCAGTTCGGCGACATCTTCGGCGGCCACTTCAATATGGGTGGCGGTTTCGGAGGTGCGACCGGAGGACGATCCAGCCGTCGCTCACAACGCCCCCAGCGCCGAGGTTCCGACCTCCGTATCACGGTCAAACTTACGCTTGCAGAAATCGCGTCGGGGGTTGACAAGACCCTCCGGGTTCCCACCAACGTAGCATGTCAGCATTGCCACGGCACCGGCGCAAAGGACGGCACAGCCTTCACCACTTGTCCCACCTGCCATGGATCCGGAACGATAAGTCAGGTTGTTCAGGGATTCTTTGGTCCTCAGGAAGCTGTAGGCGTCTGCCCGCAATGCGAAGGCGAAGGGAAAGTCATACAGCAGACCTGCGGCTATTGCAACGGCGAAGGCACTCAGAGAAAAGACGAAACAGTATCGTTTCACATCCCTGCCGGCGTGCAGGAGGGCATGACTCTTACCGTAAAGGGTAAAGGCAATGCCCCGCGCCGAGGCGGAATAGCCGGCGACCTGCAGGTTGTAATTCAGGAAATCAAACACCCCGAGCTGATTCGCGACGGCTCAGACGTAATCTATAATATGATGCTGGATGTTCCGACCGCCACTCTCGGAGGCGCCGTAGAGGTGCCTACCATCACAGGACGTGCCCGACTGAATATTCCCGCCGGCACGCAGCCCGGTAAAGTGCTTCGCTTGCGTGGCAAGGGTCTCCCCTCTCCCGACAACCGCGGAGCGGTAGGCGACGAGCTGATCAACATCATGGTCTACATCCCCGAGCAACTGACCGACGAAGAACGCAAGGCTTTCGAGAACCTCCGCGATATGCCGAACATCAAACCTTCCGAACAGACCTCTCATCGTTTGTTTTCCAAGCTCAAACATATATTTGAATGAGTTAGCCCGTGAATGGCGCTGCAATCCATTCAAATGCGAATCCCTCGAAAAAGGCGCTTCCCCGATATGGAGGAGCGCCCTTTTTCGCAAACGGTGTGGGGAAGATTTAATCTTCCCTCATCACCATACGTTTGAGAGTGATAATCTCGTTCCCCTCCACATCGTAAAGACCGACAGTATCGGTACCGGTTTGACGGGCCGATTCCACAGCTTCGAGTGCCAGTAGCAGCTCAGTCTCACGCGAATCGGGCGCACACGCCATTCGGGTTGTGATTATATCGGCAAACTGCATGGAGCGCTCTTTATCGGGATCAATAAAAAGGTTGCCGTTAAAAATGTTGCACCCTGTATTACCATGTATCCGCAACTGTGGTATATCTACCACAATCGAGGCAGCGTCTTCCGAGCCCTCGGCAGGCATTGCCATTGAATTCAGGGATGTAATCGCCCAAGGTCCGTTAAGAAACTCCATATTGTGCCTACGAAGAGTTATCAACGTCGAACCGTTCTGAGCTTTCAGGTCCAGATAAGTATCCGGTCCTTCCTGACGGGCCGAATAAGATTTCACATCGGCCAACGCAAGATTAATAAGATATTCAAACGGAGCATCAGCGCACGCTTTCATTGTCGAAACCATATTCTCGATACTAACAGACGAAGGAGCTTTGACCGATATCTCCGCATTTATGATATTACATCCATTGGATCCATACATCCGGTTTGCGGGCAGATCGAAACATACATATGGACGCTCCTCGCCGGTAACAATATTGCCGCGCACGCTGTAGATTGTCCATTCACCCTCGATACTGAAATCTGTAAGAGAGTGCTTCGATTCCAATCCATCGGTATGCTCTGACCTTACCGGCCGGACAGAAGGAGACTTTGCCTCACCGACTGCATCACGGCGTGTATCCGTCGGCCTCGCGGTCTTGGATGTTGACTGCTCATTCTTCACCTTGTTCTTGTTCTTCACAGCTTTGCTTTTCGAAGGTTTCGATGGTTTTGCAGCAACAGCTTTATCCGACTTGGGAGGCGTGAGAACCTGCCCTGAGGACTCGGAAGTCGTAGCCTTACCCTTGGTCACTTCGACTCCCGATCCATTAACGACATACTTATTGGAATTATCTGTAAAAACTCCACACGCACTCAAAGCCGGCAGGAAAGCCATCAGAAGTGAACCACCTACCGAGAAATAAGTACGACGAATTCTGTTTTTATCCATAAAAATATTCTGTTTTCTGTTACTATTAATGTAAATT
>UREH01000011.1 GCA_900546835.1 uncultured Porphyromonadaceae bacterium | reverse complement strand
GGCTCGGAGATGTGTATAAGAGACAGGCCCCTTACCACCGACACGGCCAACATCGAGGCCCCGGGGCTGCTCCGTAACGAGATCGACGAGCGCATAGTGAAAATCCGCCCGATGTCGACCCCTCTCGACCAGATTTCGCGCTACGGAGGCTCGCGCCTGAGCGGATCGATGAAGGTTGAATACTACTCGGTCGATACAAAACCCTACGAGGCCAAACTCACCAAAGCCGTGACCGCCACCGACGACCGCAACACCGACACCACCGTGGTGCTCAAGACCGATCTCAACGACATTTTCCAGCCCAGCACCACGCTGATGGCGCCCGACATCGAAGCCTCGGAGGGTGGGCCGCTGGTGCTCTACGTGAGCGAGCTGACGCGCGACGGCGCGCAGGTGATTCCCGTGAACCATAAATACAACGACGGACCGGGCTTCCCGGCGATGCCCGTAGGCACGCGCCTTGTGCGCATGGGCCGCGCGGCCACCGAGCTCGACGTGACCACGCCCCAGTACGGCGCCCTCCCCACCAAGAGCAGCAACCTCTGCCAGATATTCAAGGCGCAGGTGGAGCAGACCACCTTCATGAAAATCTCCAACAAGGAGGTAGGCTGGACCTTCTCCGACCAGGAGGAAGCCGCGATAATCGACATGCGCATGGGCATGGAGCGCAACTTCCTCTTCGGCCATCAGAGCCGCATCCTCGACCCCGTGAAAGGGGAGGAGGTATGCCTCACCGGCGGCATCTGGAACCAGACCGACAACACTTTCAAGTACAGCGAGGCCGCAGGCATCACCGAGCAGACACTCGTGCAGCTCTGCCGCCAGGCCTTCGCCAACAGCGCCGGAAGCTCGAAGAAAGTGCTTCTTGCCGGCTCGGACCTGATCGAGAAGCTCCATATGATAGGGAGCACCCGCGTGCTGGTAAACGACGCCGTGGTGACCAAGTGGGGCCTGGACTTCACCGAAATCCACTCGAAATTCGGCACGCTCTACGTGATGCTCGCCGAAGTGTTCGACAGCTGCGGCATGAGCGGCAACGGAATGGTGATCGATCCGGAGTACATCACGAAGTACTGCCACGTGCCCTTCCGCACCGAGAGCCTCAACCTGCGCACCAGCGGCGTGCGCAACGTCGACGCAATCGTAATCACAGAGGCGAGCTGCCTGGTGCTCCGCTACCCGCAGAGCCACGTGCGCATCGTAGCCACGAAAGCCTGACCTCAAGACCATTGAACGATGAAACTTACCCTTGACCAAACGGAAATGCTGGCGCTCTGGAAGCGCCGGCATTTCATCGAACCGCTCAGAGCCGACTGCACTATAGAGCGCACCGACGGTATCGACATCGATGCACGCTGCCGCGAGGAGATGCGCGCATGGTATCTCGACCTGCTGCGCCACGGGCCGGTGGAGGTGCTGGCTCCGGCCGAAATCGCCGGGGAATGCCGCGCGGTGGTGTCGCCCGAAGGGGTGACGGAACTGATTCTGCCGGCGGGAGTGGAACGCGTACTCAGCGTGCAGCTTTCGGGCTGGTGCCGTGCGGCCACGGTAATCACCGACCCCTGCCATCCCACCGTAAGGCTTCAGGAGAATCCTTTCAGCCGTGGCGGCGTGGAAGCGCCCGTGGCTATCTGGACGCCGGGGAGCGAGGTTGTGAGGCTGATGTCGGCCGCCGTAGCTGCCGAAACGCCCGTGGCGTCGGTGCGCGCCGCAGTCGACGCCGGACCCGACCTCTATACCTTCGACGAGCAGGCCGTGGCGCTGATAAACCCGCAGCCACTCATATAAGTGACTTAAGTAACTGTTCCAAAATTATTCTATACTTTCCTGATCTATAAATCCTATAAAATATTTCCATGACTACCGAAACCAACGAAACAGCCATAAACCGCGCCCGGCGAGTGCTTGAGGCCGCCCACAAGGCGTGGCTGGCCATTGCCGACTTCCGCCGGCGCCGGCGCCGCTACATCCGCTACACCTACGGCGACCAGTGGGGCGACCCCGCGCCCGAAGCATCGGGTGCCATATCCGAGGGGGAAGCTATGCGTGCCCAGGGCGCACGCCCGCTCACCAACAACCTGATCCGCCGCATGGTGAAAGCCGTAGTGGGGCGCTACCGCATGCAGGCCGAAGGGACCGGGCACGACGATGCCGACACACCCCTCGGCGCGTGCCGCCGCTTCAACTGCACCGACGAGCTCGACGCACGCACTTTCGAGGAATTCCTGATCTCAGGCGTGGCCCTGCAGCGCGTAGGGCACGACACGCGCCGCGGCCGACGCGCCGTGTGGGTCAACATAGTGAATCCCGAGACGTTCTTCATCACCCCCGTGGGCGACCCGCGCGGATGCGATACCGAACTGGTAGGCCGCTTCACCGACATGAGTATCGCCGAGGTCTGCATGCGCTACGGCTGCGGCGACCCCAGGCGCACGGCCATGCTCCGCAGCATATATGCCTCGGCGGGAGCCCTCGGCACGGCCGAGGCCGCCGTGCGCTCCGGCGCGGGAAGCTTCTATCAGGCTCCCGAAGGGCGATGCCGCGTAATCGAGGTGTGGACGCTCGAATGCCGCGAGCTGATGCGCGTTCACGACCCGGCCACGGCCACCATGGCGATTGCCGAACCCGGCGCCCTCCAGCGCATCGAGCGCATAAACCGCCGGCGGCGCCGCAGACATCTGCCCGAACTGAAGGCACGCATCGAGACAACAACCGCCTGGCACTGCCGCATCATGGCGCCCGACGCCACGATTCTTGCCGAATGCTCGCGGCCGGCAGAAGCCGGACACCCCTTCGCAATGAAATTCTATCCGCTCGTCGACGGTGACGTTCACTCGCTCGTGGAGGATGTGATCGACCAGCAGCGCCACGTGAACCGCATGATCACGATCATGGACCGCATGATGGCCACCGCAGCAAAGGGCGTGCTGCTCTTCCCCAGCAAATGCAAGCCCGACGAACTCGACTGGGCCGACATCGTGCAGCTGTGGGCCGACCCCGGAGGTGTGATTCCCTACCGCCCGATGGATAAGGGAGAGCCTCATCAGGTGGTAACGCCGCTCTCCGACCCCGGAATATCGCGCATGCTGCAGACGCAGATCGAGATGTTTCAGGACGTGAGCGGCGTAAGCGACGCCCTTATGGGGCGCAACATCAGCGCCGGAGTGGGCGCCGAGCGCTACCGCAGCGAGGTGGCCAACGCTTCGCTCACCGTCGACGATCTCATCAAGACCTTCGCGCATTTCATCGCCACCCGCGACAACCTGATAGCCAGAACCATAAAATAAACGTCATCAAATTTAACATTCTTTTAACCCGGGTGTGAAAGATTCTTGCCCGACCCGGGCCTTAACTTTGCAGAACGCAAGCTCAAAACAATTACGAGAACTATGTATACTTCCCATCAACGTGCCGGCGACTTCATCGCCGCCTTCGAGCGCCTGTGGCGCCAGCTGAGCGGGGAGCGTCCGGTTTCGGAGGAATTCGCCATCGGCGAAGCCCTCCGGATGCCGGCCGGACGCTTCTACGTGTGCCGAAATCATGCCTACAAAATGCTTCTGCGCCGTCGCCACGGCCATCTTCCTCCCGGCGAAAAGCCCCACCGACGCGCCATGTGGGACGAGATGGAGCGAGCTCTGGCCGCGCGATGCCGCGTCGCTCCGCGCGAGACCGAGTGGGAGGCACTCGACTGGATAATCGCCAACTACCGGCCGTCGAGTTTCTTCATCGCCCCCTCCTACGCCCGTCGGCTCTGCCTGGCGTGGCTCCGCGAGGAGAAAGCCGAAGCCGACCGCCGCGCACGCCTGGCGCGTATGCGCCGTCTGGCCATCGCGCGCCCTGCCCACCACCGGCGCAGCTCCCAATCAAAATCAAAATAAACCTCATAGGTCCAATCAGCCACATAGGCCACATAGGCCCTACCAGCCACATAAAATCACATCCCCCATGCTTACACTCGACTTCAAGACCATAACTGACGAAATTCTCGCCCTTACCGCCCTTCGCAAGGCCACGGCCGCCAACCCCGACGAGGGGATGCTCGTAACCCGCGACCAGCTGCCGGGGCTGCGCGTGCTGGCGCGGATGGTGTTCGCCGAAATCCTCCTGCGCCTCGGGCCGGCCGTAGAAACCTCCGACATCGACGACTCCGACATCCCCGCCGACCACCCTTACTCTGCCTCCGAAGCCCCTGCCATGCGGCTCACGCTCGCCGGTGCCGACCGCCTGAGCAGCGGCGCCCTGATAACCGTGCGCCGCCATCTGGAGCACGCCGTGGCTACAGGCATCCTCGCCTGGATCGCCACCGAAGGCCCCGACAGCTGCAGCGGCTTCGCCGCCGAGCTGCGCGCCCGCTCCGACGCCGCCGTCAGCGCCGTGGCCGACACCCTCGCCTCGCTCGCCCTCTCCGACCTGCGCGCCCCCGGCTGGCCGCAGCCCTGAGCTGTGGCCGAAAGGGCGAAACGAAGGTTTTTTTGCGAGATTTTCGGAAATTTCCTATTTTTGGTGCTTATATGCACTTTTGTGCTTCCGGGCACTGCCATTTACGGGTGCAGCCATTCTTTGTTATGAGCCAGAACAACACATTCACCACCGAAGCGGAAGACCGCATGATCGAGGAGGCTTTCCGCGACGTGCTCGACGGATACCTCAAAAGCAATCACCGCAAGAAGGTGGAGATTATAGAGCGGGCGTTCCGCTTCGCCAGCGAGGCCCACAAGGGTATCCGCCGGCGTTCGGGCGAGCCATATATCCTCCATCCCATCGCCGTGGCCAAAATCGCAAGCCAGGAAATCGGCCTGGGATCAACCTCGATCTGCGCCGCACTGCTCCACGACGTGGTGGAGGATACGGACTACACCGTAGAGGATATCGAGCAGAATTTCGGCAAGAAAATCGCCCAGCTCGTGGAGGGGCTCACCAAGATTTCGGGCGGCATCTTCGGCGACAAGGCCTCGGCCCAGGCCGAGAATTTCCGCAAGCTGCTGCTTACGATGTCGGAGGATATACGCGTGGTGCTCATAAAGATGGCCGACCGCCTGCACAATATGCGCACGCTGGGCTCTATGGCGCCCAACAAGCAGTATAAGATCGCCGGCGAAACGCTCTACATCTACGCTCCGCTGGCCCACCGCCTGGGGCTCTTCGCCATAAAGACAGAACTGGAGAACCTCTCGTTCAAATACGAGCATCCCGACGCCTTCGAGCAGATCAGCCGCAAGATCGCCACCACCGAGGAGCACCGCAACTCGATCTACAACAACTTCGCCGCCCCGATTCTCGAACGCCTCGACGCCATGGGGCTGAAATACACGGCCAAGGCGCGCGTAAAGTCGGTCTACTCCATCTGGAACAAGATGGAGACCAAACACATCCCCTTCGAGGAGGTCTACGACCTCTACGCCGCCCGCATCGTGTTCGACTGCGACGACCCGGCCAAGGAGAAAAGCATCTGCTGGCAGATCTACTCGGCCATCACCGACATCTACCGCCTGCATCCCGACCGCACGCGCGACTGGGTGTCGACCCCGAAGGTCAACGGCTATCAGGCTCTCCACCTCACGGTGATGGGGCCCGACGGCAACTGGATCGAGGTGCAGATCCGCTCGCGCCGTATGGACGAAATAGCCGAGAAGGGGTTTGCAGCCCACTGGAAATACAAGGTCGGCGAGGGCGACGAGGAGTCGGAACTCAACGCCTGGCTCCACACCATAAAGGATATACTCGACGACCCGGAACCCAACGCCCTCGATTTCTTCGACACGCTCAAGCTCAACCTCTTTGCCTCGGAGATAGTGGTATTCACCCCGAAGGGCGAACTTCTCACGCTCCCTACGGACGCCACCGTGCTCGACGTGGCCTTCAACCTCCACACCCAGATCGGATGCCACTGCATCGCCGGCAAGGTGAACCATAAGCTCGTGCCCCTGAGCCAGAGGCTCAATTCGGGCGACCAGGTGGAGGTGCTCACCTCGCAGAGCCAGACACCAAAGGCCGAATGGATCAACTTCCTGGCCACAGCCAAAGGAAAATCGCGCCTGCGCGCCTCGCTGCGCAAGATGCAGCAGCCGGCCATCTCGGCCGGACGCGAGATTTTCGGGAAATTCCTCAAGGCTCACGACATCGCCGACGACAACGTGGCCATCACCAAGGTGATGGGGCTCTTCAAGGCCCAGAGCCGCGACGACTTCTATTGCCTGCTCGGCAACCAGGAGATTGTGCTCAACGACTACGTGGTGAAGACCCTGCGCCGCCAGAGTTCCGCCACCAAGCGCCTGCTGTCCAAGCTGCTGGGCCGCTCTGAGGAGCCCGTCCCGGCCACCGACGCCGAGAAGGAGGCCGCCGCGCGCCGCGCCGCCATCAACACCAAGGAGACCTACCGCCTGCGCTACGACGACAAGGGCGAAACCAATTTCAATTTCGCCGAATGCTGCCACCCCATTCCCGGCGACCCGTCGCTCGGTTTCATCGAAGACGACGGCAGCGTCACGGTGCATGCCCTCGACTGCCCGCGAGCCAGCGTGCTCAAGGCCAGTTTCGGCCCGCGCATCCTCTCCACGGCCTGGGAGGTGGGAGAAGCCCGCTTCCCCGCCACCATACATATGGAGGGTATCGACCGCCACGGCATTCTCCACGAACTGATTTCGCTCATCTCCAAGCAGCTCACGCTCGACATCCGAGCCCTCGACATCCGCGCCGAGAAAGAGGTATTCCACGCCGACCTCTCGCTGCTCGTAGGCAACGTCGACGAAATCAACACTCTCTGCGCCAAAATCCGCAAGATTCCGGGCGTAGAGAACGCCGCGCGCCTGTAGACCTCCGGCAACCATCCATCCACCACCCTCTGAAAGAAAGTGAAACCTACCGACAACACCCGCATATATCTCGCCCTGGTGCTCATTGCCGCGGTGGCCGTCTGCTCCTACTTCATGCCGCGCACGGCGCGCCAGCGCTATGCCTACGAGGAGAACCGCCCCTGGGCCTACTCGCTGCTCACCGCACCGTTCGACATCACCGTCTACCGCGACTCGGCCACGGTGGCCCACATCACCGACAGTATCGACGCCTCGCTCGTGCCCATCTACCGGCGCGACGACGCCCAGCCTAAGCGCCTTATGGCCGAAATCGAAGCCAGCGACTCGCTCGCTGCCGGCGTGAAGCGCCGCCTTTCCGCCGCCGTGGCGCGTGTATACGCCGTCGGTGTAGTCGACCAGACTACCTCCTCGCGCATAGCCCGAGGCGAGCTCCCCGAGGTAAAATATTCGGAAAACAACGTCAACGTGTCGCGCCACACGGCTCAGTATCTTTCGCAGCGCGACGCCTACGCCTATATCGACTCGCTTTTCGCCGGCTCGCCCGACGACCACCGCGCCTTCCAGTCGGTGCGCCTCTCCGAGCGGCTGCTCCCCAACATTGTGGAGGACCGCGAGGCCACGCGCCTCTACCGCGAGAGCCTTATCCAGCCCGTAGTGGCCGGCATCGGCCTAATCCAGAAGGGGGAGAAGATTATCGGACCGGCGGAAATCGTAACCCCGCAGCTCTACCAGGTGCTGAAAACCTACGAATCGATGCTCGACCGCCGCTCCAGCGTGGACCGCACGCAGCGCATCAACGCTTTCGCGGGAAAGGCCGTCTACGCCGCCCTGATTTTCGCCATGGTGTTCGCCTTCTGCCTGCTCTACTATCCGGCGTCGCTGCGGAGGGTGAAGCTCGTGCTTATCCCCGTGCTGCTCATGGTGGTGTTCTTCATTTTCACCGCCCTGGTGGCCCGGCTGCTGCGCAACGGCATATACTGCGTGCCGCTGGCCATTCTGCCGGTAATCATCACCGTGTTCTTCGACTCGCGCACGGCCTTCTTCGTCTTTGTGGCCGAGGTGCTGCTCTGCGCTGTAGAGGCCACGCTCCCCCTTGAGTTCATCTTCGTGGAGACTCTGGCCGGCACGGCAGTAATCTTCTCACTGAAGGATCTCTCGCGCCGCTCCGAACTGCTGCGTTCGGCCATAGTGGCCTTCCTGGCCTACGTGGTTTCCTACGTGGGCTTCGAGCTGATGATGTCGGGCACGCTGAGCGCCCTGTCGTGGCGCCTGATCGGCTACTTCGGCATCAACGCCGTGCTGATTTCCTTCGCCTACATCCTGGTGTTCATCGTCGAGAAGACCTTCGGCCTGGTATCGGTGATGACGCTCGTGGAGCTCTCCGACATCAACAACCGCACCCTGCGCGAGCTCTCGCGCGAATGCCCCGGCACGTTCCAGCACTCCATGGCCGTCAGCAACCTCGCCACCGAAGCCGCACACCGCATCGGCGCCAACGTGCAGCTGGTGCGCGCCGGCGCGCTCTACCACGACATCGGCAAAATCGACAATCCCGCCTTCTTCACCGAAAACCAATATGGCGTGAACCCTCACGACACGCTAACGCCCGCCCAGAGCGCACGCATCATCACGCGCCACGTGTCCGACGGCCTGCGCCGGGCCGAGCGCATCAAGCTCCCCAAGGCCGTGCGCGACTTCATCGCCCAGCATCATGGCCGCGGCAAAGCCAAATACTTCTATACCATGGAGTGCCGCCAACACCCCGACAGCGAGGTCGACCCGGAACCATTCACCTACCCGGGCCCCAACCCGCAGACGCGCGAGGCATCCATCCTCATGATGTCCGACGCCGGCGAGGCCTCCGCGCGCTGACTCAGCGACCATTCGCCCGAGGCGATTCGCAGCCTGGTCGACCGGCTCATCGACGGCCAGGTGGCCGACGGCCTCCACAGCGACTCGCCGCTATCGTTCCGCGACATCAAGGAGGTGAAGGAGGTATTCACCTCGCGCCTACGCTCCATGTATCACGCCCGCGTACAATACCCCAAGGACACCAACGACTCCGAAGGAGATTCCCAAAACTACACCTCCAAAATGTGAGGGCGTGTCATAATAGCCCATGCCACCCATACCCACTGACTACCGCTCTTTTATCGCCCGCGAAATCGGGCCGCTCGCCGATGGCCTCGTCGACTGCCTGGAGCAGACCGCTCCTGAGGTGGCCGTGCGCGTCAACCGCCGCAAGCTCCGCGCGGCCGGCGTGCCCGACGGCTGGCTTCCGGAGGTATGCCGCGGCGGCGAAAGAGTGCTGTGGTGGCCGGAGGGCTGTCTGCTGCCCGAGCGACCCGACTTCACCCACGATCCGGCCATGCACCAGGGGCTTTACTACGTGCAGGATGCCTCATCGATGATTACGGCCCACGTGGTCGGCGCGCTCGCCGGGCGTCTCAGCGACGCACCGCTTCTGATGCTCGACGCCTGCGCCGCCCCCGGCGGCAAATCCACGGCGGCTCTCGACGCGCTGCCGGAGGGCTCGATGCTCGTGGCCAACGAGTTCGACTTCCGCCGCGCCTCCATCCTCGCCGAGAACATCCAGAAGTGGGGCTGTCCGGCCGTGGCCGTAAGCCGCGGCGACACAGCGCGCTTCCGCCGCCTGCCGGAGCTGTTCGACATCGTGGCGGCCGACGTGCCCTGCTCCGGCGAGGGGATGATGCGCAAGGACGCGCAGGCCTGCGCCCAGTGGTCGGAGCGTCTGGTCGACGAGTGCGCCGCCCGCCAGTGGGAAATCGTGGAAAATCTCTGGGAGGCACTCGCCCCCGGCGGCTTCTTCATCTACTCCACCTGCACTTTCAATACCCGCGAGAACGAGCGGATTGCCGACCGGATGACTGCCGACCTCGGTGCCGAGCCGGTGGCAGTCCTCCTGCCGGAAGATAACGGAATAGTGGTCGACGACAAAGGCCGCATGCGCTTCCTCCCCACGCGCCTGCGCGGCGAAGGGCTCTTCATGGCCATCCTCCGCAAACCCGGCGGGTGGACTCCCACCCTCATCCGCCACGCCGCATCGTCGCCCCGCAGAGAGAAGAAAAAGTGCCGGAATCGCGGTTCGGTGGCCGAGCTTCAGCCCGGCGCCCGTCCGTCGTCCAAAGGCTCTGATTTTGCCACACTTTGCTCATCCTGGCTAAGGGGAGATTTCGGATTCACGCTCCGCGGCGAAGCCCTCTACGCTCGGCCGGTGGCATTCTCCCAGATCCACGACCTTCTCGACCGCCATCTCGACCTGCTTCTCCCCGGCCTCGAAGTCGCCGCGCTCAAAGGGCGCACGGCCGTCCCCTCGCAGCCGCTGGCTCTCACCACCGCCTTAAACACCGCGGAATCTCCCTTCCCCACGGCTGAGGTCGACCTTGATCTGGCCCTGAGCTACCTGCGCCGAGAATCACTCCCCGGCTTCCCCGATTCCCCGCGCGGACCGCTCCTGCTCACCTTCAGACCCCAGGGCCTCGCCGCCCCTCTACCCCTCGGCTTCGCCAACAACCTCGGCTCGCGCGCCAACAACCTCTACCCCACCCCCTGGCGCATACTCCATTGATTTGAAAAAGTGTTAAAATCACACGTGATTAACCAGCTTTAACGACTGGGGAGGGTGAAAGTGCTAATTTCTGTATAAATTTGCGGTCAGGCAATACCCCTGACCAGGGGTCTTCTGCTTATAAATTAAAAAAGTAGATAAAGAAAGCAAGACGAGGGGAGCTCCTCTACAGAGACTGTGACTCCTTATTTTTCTGTTCTTTTAGGATAAAACATCGCTCCGGCCTATGTAAATAGCCCGGCTGGCAATGGCCCCCTCGCAACCTTGCTCATCCACATCTGCATCCCGGCCCGAAGCCACTGCATCTACCCGTGGACTCCGCGCCGCATCAAACCAATCAGACAATTAACATTATACTTTTTATACAGTATACTTTTTATACAGTATACTTTTTATACATTATACCGAAAAATCTAACAATTGTCTAAAATGAAAAGATTTTACTTTCCATTGGCGTTAACCGCCATGGCATCCGCCATGACCGTAGCAGCACAGACAGCAGTGCCCAAGTCTAAAGCCTGGGGCACTGGAGAATGGTCCGACACATACATTGGTATGACCTGGGACAAGCATTGGAACAGCGACACCAAGACTCTTGGCGCCTCCGCCACAGGCACAGCCGAAGCCGCAAACTGGATGGCGGCACTCCCCGACCGAATGTTTGTGGCACACGTTTCCATCCCCGGTGCCCACGATTTCGCCACAGGCGAGGATAACTGGGTGACAAGTGCCGCCAACGGCAAAGCCACTTCCACAACCCAGGCTGTAACGATGCGCGAACAGATGGACCGTGGTATCCGTGGTATCGACTTGCGCCCCGGTCTGCACGACGGAGTATTATATTGCAACCACGGCCTGGCTCAGACCAAGAAAACCCTTGAAGAGGCGGTAAAGGATATGGTCGCTTTCCTTGATGAGCATCCGTCGGAATTCTTCGTAGTACATTTCTTCCGAGGAAACATCTATCGTACCGGTGAGATGCCTTCCGGCAGCGGCCTGATTGGCGCGAAAGGCAACGAGGCTTCCCGCAATCAATATAATGAATTGATGCAGAAGCTGTTCGACGGCACATATAAGGATCATGTAATCGACTATCGGCCGAATCTGACTGTAGAAGAGGCACGCGGACGTATGGTGCTCTTCACCCGCGACCGCATCGACTTCGTCCACCTTTCGAAGCAGGCCCGTCTCACCGACTGGGATGCCGCCAACAACGATACCGAAGTAGCAGCCATAGCCACCAACGAGAGCAACGCGATGCGCTCCACCAAGCTCTGGGTGCAGGACCTTTCCTCCGGCGCGGATCTGTCTACCAAAATAGCCCGTTTCCAGCGCCAGGCGGAGCGTATGCAGGCCATGCCCGCACCGGCCGATGTTTACGCCGCAGGCGGAAAGTATCTTTCCGAATGGTGCATGAACTTCACATCCATGGAATACGACAGCAGCGAATCCGGCAGTTCATATTCCACCAACAAGTATAAATACGGCGCCAAGGCAATGGCTCCTGTGGCTATTGATTTTCTGAAAAAGAATGCCGGTGCCGGACCCGTGGGTATATTTTTCAGCGACTACGTGCTACGCACCTCCTCGCAGCTCCACAATGGTTCCGACCGTGTCCCCGTCTACGGCGACGAACTCGTATACCGCATTATCGAAAACAACTTCGCCGGCGATAATCCTCCGGTGGTAAAATATGCCATCCCCGACGAGGTAAACGTCTCGACCTATCCCAATCCCTACGAAGGCAAGACATATTTCATGCGCCATAAGGCTTCCGGCCAGTGGCTCTGCGGCGGTGCCAACTATGGCTCGCACGCTGCCCTCGACAAATACGGCTATCCTCTCACAATCAAGGTGAATGCCGAAACCGGCTACATCAATATCGCCATTGGCGGCGGAGGCAACTTCTATTTCTATCGCGACCCCAGCGGATATGCTTACGTCGATGGTTCTACAGGCGACAACTACACCCTGATTCCCGCCCAGACGGCCAATACATATGCCCTGACCGTCGACAATGGCGCCAAGGCCCTCACAGCCTTTGCCTATGGCGCTCCGTCCAGTCATCATTATGCCGACAATCTCGATTACTGGCTTGATTTCGACTCCTATCGCACAGGCGACGCCAATCAGGAATTCGAGCTTGTAACGCTTGAAGAGCGAGTGGCCGAACTTGCCAAAGCCAACCCCAACCGCCCCTACGACGCCACATTCTATCAGCCCGGTTATTCAAGCGGAAACGGCTGGAACTTACACGACAAGTTCTCCTTCGAATCGAAATATACATTAGGAACAGGCTTGGCAACCACTACTTGGGATGGAAATGCGGAAGCGACACAGCGTAATAACCGGAGAGGAGCATTCACCATGATCTATAATCCCGATAATAAAAGACGCGGTAATAGATCCCACTGGACAATGGACCGCACCATTTCCGGACTTCCAAATGGTAACTATAAGGTTGATTTCCAGGCATTCTCATGAAACCAAGCTGGAGCTGCCAAATATAATATCGGAGGAAAATCAGGTTCAATAAGCGATTCGCAAGCACTTTATCAAGTACGTGATGATGACGGCAATCCTTACACCCTCAATTCTTTCTTGAATAATATCGATCCGATACTTGATGAATTCAAAGCCGGTACCGGGAAATATACTGTTGATGTCGTTGTGACAGATGGTAAGCTCTCCATACACTTCGAAATGCAGGATGATAAGGCTTCCGAAACCGCGTTCTTCCTCGACAATATCCACCTCACCTACTATGGTCCGGAGAACAAGGCCGAGGAGACCGTACAGGTTAACTTCCCCGAGCACTGGAACACCGTAATTCTTCCCTTCGACGTTTCGGAAAGCTATATCAGCTCCAACGTAAACAAGGACGGCAAGGATTATATCTTCTATCAGGTGGACGCCGACAAGGGCGGCTATAAGGAGACTTCGAAAGTCCTCCGGGAGAATCAGAACGAGGAATATTTCTACCACGTGGTCCAGCTCTCCGACGCCGTATCTTCACTGAAGGCCAACACTCCCTACATAGTGGAGAACCTCAAGGTGGAGAAAGTCGAGCCCAAGCCGGAGGAAATCGGCACGGAAACTCAGAGCGCCTTTGCTGCTCCGGCCCGCGCTGCCGCTGCCGACAACACCTATCTTGAAACCTTCGTAGGCCATCCTGCCAACTACGAGGATACTTACACCGATGACGGCAACTTCCTGACCGGTGTGCTTGCCGACAACCATATCGTAGGCGAAGGCCATTATCCGCTCGTAAAGGCCAACTACCAGATGTTTGCCCAGCTTGGCGATGCCCAGACGGCCACGGTAGAGAAATACCACGCTTACGTACACTCCGGTGCCGCTACCGCCGAGCATCCCATCATCCTCTTCAAGGACGTTGACAACGTACTTACCGGCGTTGAGGATGTCGCTACCGAAGAGCAGGGCATCACCGACGAGACGCCCGTCGACGTCTACACCACCGGTGGCATCCTGCTGCGCAGTCAGGTCGTCAAGGCCGACGCGCTGACCGACCTGCCCCGCGGTATCTACATCCTCGCCGCTCCGCAGGGCGCTCTCAAGGTCGCCAAATAAACCCTTATCATAATCCCCCTTTCCCACAAGGCGGTGTGTCAAAATTCCATAATTTGACACATCGCCCTATTTTTTACCCGGATGGCGAGGGCGCTGTCAGCCATCGACCTTTGGTCGCTTTGCTATGCAAAGAATGGTCCAGATGGTAGGAGCTTGAGGGTGAGGGCGAAGGGAGTTGACTAAGGTCAATGACCGAACCCGAACCCCTCAGGCGACGACCCAGATGGGCTATTATGACACGCCCTCTTTTCCATTTCCCGGGCACCTTTCCCTTGATGGCTCAGGTTTGTAAGAGCGGCCGCGGCGCCAAAAAGACGTCGCCATGGCAAGTCATATAGTATATTTATGCGCAATTCGGCATATTTCGCGCAAACTCGCTATAAGCCATATTGTTGCCGGGGAGTCGACACTTTTTTTGCCATAATATTTGCAGGGAATGAAATAAATTTTTATTTTTGTCAGCGTGAAGCCGCTGCAGGAGGCGGCAAATTTTAACATTGTTAAAATTGAGCTGGGATTCAGGCTGTTGGCCTGATTTTGTTGTGTTATGAGCCCTGCTTTTATACAATAATCAGTATACATTGCCGCCCATATGCCGACACCCCCGCTCCGCCGCCTGTGGCAAAATATTCACAAACGAAGACCCAAACGAAACCTTTACATTAATTCTTAAATAGAACCCTTTATTACCAATTCAATAATCCCGAATGGGGGCTTGCCGTGAGGTATCGCCCCCATTCACCTTTTTGGGGCCACGATGCCCATTGCAGATAGGCATATTTTCCTTACCTTTGTATAATGGAGTCCTTATAGCGGTAAACTACCGACAAGAGGGTGTTGCACAATAACAATTTTGCAACATCCTACATGCGAATAGGCGCCCATTTAGATTACTCATTATGACTGAAAAAGATACAGGCGCTATGCCTGAGAAAAATCCGATTGCCGCATCCGGAAAAGCCCCTGAAGCCGGGCGCAAGCGCCGCCCGTGGTGGGTGAGAGTGCTGAAGTGGCTGGGAATCAGCGCTGCCGTCATCGTGGCAATGGTGCTCGTGGTCGTTACGCTCGTGGTATGGATTCTCTCGCCGACGAAACTGACGCCGCTGGTGGAGCGCCACGCCTCGGAATACCTCAACGCCGACCTGCGCGCCCAGCGCATCGAGCTGACATTCTGGCATACCTTCCCTCACCTTACCCTCGACGTGGACTCGCTGCGGCTCACCAGCCGCTCGCTGCGCGGTCTTCCCGACTCCATTGCCGCCACGCTCCCGTCCGACGCCGACTCGCTGCTGACTCTGGGCCGCTTCCACGGCGAAATCGACCTGCTGCCGCTGCTTGCGGGCCGCATAGCCCTGCGCGACGTAGAGCTGCACCGTCCGGCGGTCAACCTCGTGCAGGTCAGCGACTCCGTGGCCAACTACCTGATTATGCCCCCGCCGGAGGAGGCAGCTACAGCCGACACCACGGCCCTTGCGCTCCCGCCGATTTCAATCCACCGCTTCCTGATCGAGGGGGCGGAACCGATTCGCTACCGCTCGCTGGCCGACTCGCTCTATATCAACCTTACACTCAGCAATCTCGACCTCACGGCCAACGGCGAGCCGCTCTACTCGCTAAAAGTGGACAGCAACGTGGCCAGTCCGATGCTCGAAGAGTTCAACTTCGACGGCGTGGCCTTCGGCGCCAACGGCAACATTGAATGGGACAGCCGGCGCCCGCTGGCCTTGCGCCTGAACGACTTCGCCCTGACTCTCGACCGCTTCAATGCCCGGCTCGCAGCGGCTGTGGACTTCACCGACCGCCCGATGGTGGAGGAATTCAGTGCCGGAGTGAAAAATATCGACGTGGCCCAGGCCCTGAGCCATGTGCCGCAGGAGTTCGCTCCATTCGTGGCGCCGCTGAAGACCGATATGCGCGCCACGGCCAGCGTGCAGCTGACGCGGCCATGGAATCTGGCCGACTCCGCTATGCCCTCGCTGCGCGGAGCCGTCACCATTCCCTCCTGCGCCCTTGAATATCAGGCTTTGCACCTGTGCGCCCTGGCCGCCGACATGGAATTCGACTTGGTCGGCACCGACATGGACGCCTCTGTATTCAACCTCAAGCGCCTGATGGCCAAGGGCCGCGCCATCGACATGAATCTATCGGCCGAGGTATCGAACGCCATCTCCGACCCGCACATCAAGGGTGTGTTCAACGGCTCGGTGAGCCTCGGACGCCTTCCGGCGCAACTCTACAAGAAGTTGAATCTCAAGGCCTCCGGCACCTTGAAGGGCCAAGCTACCTTCGCCCTGCGCCAGAGCGACCTCTCGCGCGAGAATTTCCACCGCATGAACGTGAAAGGAAGTCTTCAACTCATAGACTTCCACGCGTCCACGTCCGATCCGGCGAGCGCCTACGCCCGCCACGCCCTGCTCGAATTCGGCTCGAATTCGCGTTTCGTGACCGCAACCGACCATACCGTCGACTCGCTGCTGACCATATCGCTCAAAGTCGACACTCTGGCCGCGCTGGCCCGCGAGATCGACCTGCAAGTGCGCGGCTTCCGCGCCGGAGCCGGCACCGTTAACCGCCGCGCCAGCGCCGACACCACGGAAATCAATCCCTTCGGGATGTCGATCGAAGTAGAACGGCTCACCTTCGTGTCGCCCGCCGACTCGCTGCGCCTTCGTCTGCGCAACGCCAAGGCCGGAGGCGCCCTGCGCCGCTTCAAGGGCGAGGCGCGCATGCCCCAGATCAACCTGAAAATCACGGTCGACCGCCTTATGGCGGGGATGGCACTCAATAAGGTAGCTCTCAGCCACGCCGACGTGGCCCTCGACCTCCACAAGCGGCATATACGCCACCGCACCCCCGGGCAGCTCGATTCGCTGCGGCACCTGCGTGCCGCCCGGCTCGCCGCAGAGGGCGCCACGACCGTCAGGGAGGAAAAACTATCGTTCGACATGGACTCGACCGAACGCTCGCTGCTACGCAACTGGGACTTCAGCGGCCATATCGCCGCCCGGGGGGGTCGGTTCGTAACCCCATATTTCCCGCTGCGCAACCAGCTGCGCCATATCGACCTACGTTTCAGCCAGGACAGCATCGTGCTCGACAACCTCGGCTACCGCGCCGGCCAGAGCGACTTCCTCGTGAACGGTACCATCTCAAACCTCCGCCGCGCCCTGATCGGCCGCCGCAACAATACGCTGGGCGTGAACCTCTCGATGGAGTCTGACACGGTCAACGTCAACCAGCTGGTGCGCGCCCTCTTCGCCGGAGCGGCCGTGAGCCAGCAGGCCGACTCCACCATGATATGGGCCGACAACGACGACGCCACCGAGCGACGCCTCGACCAGATGGCCGATACAGCCTCGACAGGCCCGCTGCTGCTCCCCCACAACGTCGACGCCACATTCTCGCTGCGCGCTGCCAACGTGCTCTACTCCGACCTCATCCTCCATGACCTGCGCGGCGAGATGATGCTCCTCGACGGTGCCCTCAACCTGCGCGACCTCTCGGCGCGTACCAACCTGGGCTCCATAGCCCTCGACGGCCTCTACAACGGCTCGGCCGTAGATTCCCTGCAGTTCGGCATGGGAATGAAAGTGAGCAACTTCCGTCTGGACCGCCTCACCTCGATCGTTCCGGCCATCGACTCGCTCATGCCAATGATGCGCAATTTTGCCGGGATAGTCAACGCCGACGTAGCCGTCACCACCGACCTCAGCCCGCAGATGGACATAGAAATCCCCACGCTGCGCGCCGCCATCAGCCTGAAAGGCGACTCGCTCGTGCTGCTCGACGCCGAAACGTTCAAATCCGTGAGCAAATGGCTGCTCTTCCGCGACAAGAAGCGCAACATGATCGACCACATGGAGGTCGAGGCCGTAATCGACAGCTCCACGGTCGAACTCTACCCCTTCATGTTCAACATCGACCGCTACCGCCTCGGAGTGATGGGCAGCAACGACCTGGCCATGAACATGAACTACCATATCTCCGTACTCAAATCGCCCATACCCTTCAAATTCGGCATCAACATAAAGGGGGCCCCCGAGAAGATGAAAATACGCCTCGGAGGCGCCAAGGTGAAGGAAAATATGGTAGGCCAGCGGCAGCACATAGCCGACAACACCCGCATCAACATCGTGCGTCAGATCAACGACGTATTCCGCCGCGGGGTGGAGAAAGCGCGCCGCGGGCGCCTCTCCTTCAGCAATGCCGCCGGAGCCGACGCCCGGCGCGCGGCCGCCTCGCTTCTCGAAGCCGAAGGCGCCTCCGACGCCCTGAGCTATCAGGACTCCCTACAGTTCATCCGCCAGGGCCTCATCGACAACCCCGATACCCTCCGCTTCCCTCCCTCCTCCCCACCCGTACCCGAAAAAGGCGACAGTAAATCGCGGGGGAAGCATTGAGGCGGAAATCAATAATTTTCGCTAAATTTGCAGGCGGCAACGCCAGAACCCATTCCGTCACCCGGCCAAGCCGCTTATCATTATCTAATTATAAAACAATTTTGAACAGTTACTTATCAACTGAGATTTATGGCAATCCGGATTTCCGACCGCATTCAGGCCATGGCCGCTTCGGCCACACTGGCCATGTCGCAGAAGAGCAGCGAACTGCGCGCCGCAGGGGTCGACGTGATCAACCTCTCGGTGGGTGAGCCCGACTTCGACACTCCCGAGCACATAAAGGAGGCCGCCAAAGAGGCCATCGACAAGAATATAACGCGCTATCCGCCCGTGGCCGGCTACGGCGACCTGCGCGAAGCCATCGCCGAAAAGCTGCGCAAGGAGAACGGGCTGGACTTCACTCCGGCACAGGTGGTGGTTTCGGCCGGGGCCAAGCATTCGCTCAACAACGCTATCCTTGCCATAATCAATCCGGGCGACGAGGTTGTGATTCCCGTGCCGGCATGGGTGAGCTACATCGAGCTGGTGAAGCTCGCCGGAGGTGTCAACGTGCTCGTTCCGGCAGGAATCGAGCAGGATTTCAAGGTGACGCCCGCGCAACTCGAGGCGGCCATAACGGAGCGCACGCGCATGGTGCTTCTCTGCTCCCCCTCCAACCCCACGGGAAGCGTATACTCCCGCGAAGAGCTTCAGGGACTTGTCGAAGTGCTGGCACGTCATCCCCAGGTGGCCGTGCTCTCCGACGAGATCTATGAGCATATCGACTATTCGGGTGCGTTCACTTCGCTGGCATCGTTCCCGGAGATTGCCGACCGCGTGGTTGTGGTCAACGGCGTGTCGAAAGCCTACGCCATGACCGGCTGGCGAATCGGCTTCATGGCCGGCCCGGAAAGCGTTGCCAAGGCAGTGACGAAGTTGCAGGGACAGACCACCTCGGGCATCTCGACCATCGCCCAGCGTGCGGCCTACGCCGCCTACAGCGGTCCGCAGGAATGCGTGGAACAAATGCGCCGGGCCTTCGAGCGCCGTCGCGACCTCGTGGTGGAGCTGGCAGCCGGTATTCCGGGTCTGAAGGCCAACGTGCCTCAGGGCGCCTTCTATCTCTTCCCCGACGTGAGCGCCTTCCTCGGCAAAAACACTCCCGACGGCAAAGCCGTGAGCACTGACACCGACCTCTCGATGTATCTGCTCGAACACGCCCACGTGGCCACCGTGCCCGGCTCGGCCTTCTGCCTGCCCGGCTACATCCGCCTGAGCTATGCGGCAGCCGACGACGCCCTTCGCGAGGCGTTTGCCCGCATCGGCCGCGCGCTGGCCGAGCTATACTGATTCCCGAAAGATTAAGAATATACGTAAAATACCAAACAAGATTACACTCCAATGGACTTCATAAAAGAACTTACCTGGCGCGGCATGATCCACCAGATGATGCCCGGCACCGACGAACAGCTCAAGAAGGGGATGACCGCCGCATATCTCGGCATCGACCCCACGGCCGACTCGCTGCATATCGGCCACCTCGTAGGGGTGATGATGCTCAAACACCTGCAGCGCGCCGGCCACAAGCCCATCGCGCTGGTGGGAGGCGCCACCGGCATGATCGGCGACCCCTCGATGAAGAGCCAGGAGCGCAAGCTCCTCGACGTGGCTACACTGCGCCACAACCAGGAGGCCATCAAGCGTCAGCTGGCCCGCTTTCTCGACTTCGACAGCGACGCCCCCAACGCCGCCATCCTCGTAAACAACTACGACTGGATGAAGGACTACACATTCCTCGACTTTATCCGCGACGTAGGCAAGAATCTGACCGTCAACTACATGATGGCCAAGGACTCCGTGAAGAAACGTCTTTCGGGCGAATCGGGCGAGGGGATGTCGTTCACCGAATTCTCCTACCAGCTTCTGCAGGGCTACGACTTCCTCCACCTCTACGAAAAGGAGGGATGCCGCCTTCAGCTGGGCGGCTCCGACCAGTGGGGCAACATCACCACCGGCACAGAACTGATCCGCCGCATGCTCGGCAAGGACGACGCCTACGCCATTACCTGCCCGCTCATCACCAAGGCCGACGGCTCGAAATTCGGCAAGACCGAGGGCGGCAACGTATGGCTCGACGCCAACCGCACGTCGCCCTATAAGTTCTACCAGTTCTGGCTGAACGTATCCGACGCCGACGCCGAGAAATACATCAAGATATTCACCGTGCTCTCCGAGGAGGAGATAAACACACTCGTGGCCGAGCAGGCCGAGAACCCCGGCGCACGCCCCCTGCAGAAGAAACTTGCCGAAGAGATCACACGCATGGTCCACGGCGAGGAGGAGCTGCAGAACGCCATCGAGGCCTCCCAGATACTCTTCAGCGCCAAAGCCGCCGAGACCCTCCATAAAATCGACGAGGCCACGCTGCTGGCCGTGTTCGAGGGAGTGCCGACCTTCGAGGTAAGCGCCGACATCTTCAACGGCGAGACCAAACTCATCGATCTGCTCACCGACCACGCCGCCGTTTTCCCCTCGAAGGGCGAGATGCGCAAGCTCACCCAGCAGGGCGGTCTGCAGATCAACAAGGAGAAGGCCACCGACCCATACGCAACTGTCGACGCCCCGATGCTGCTCAACGGCAAGTATCTGCTGGTGCAGCGCGGGAAGAAGAACTACTATCTCATTATCGCAAAATAAGATTATCGGGCTTTAAGGGGGCTTTAGGAAATTTAAGGTGTTCAGGGGTTGTTAAGGACCTTTGAGACTTTAGAGCGATAAAGATTGGCCCTGCTTGAGCCGGAGAAGTCTGAGGCTTGCCAGATTCGGCGGAAATGCCTAATTTTGCAGAGTCAACCCATAGATGGCGCCGTGGCGCCATCCCTCCGAGTGGCCGAATGGTGGAATGGTAGACACGAGGGACTTAAAATCCCTTGGCCATTACGGCTGTGTGGGTTCGAGTCCCACTTCGGCTACACCGATCCACCCCGCCGGGCACAGCGCCCCGGTGGGGTGGAATCAAAAAAACGACGGAGAGCGAAGCGATGGCTAAGAAAGTGGTGGAGACACCCCTGATGAAACAGTATTTCGAGATGAAGCAGCAACACCCCGACGCGGTGCTGCTGTTTCGCGTGGGCGACTTCTACGAGACGTTCTGCGACGACGCCATCACGGCCTCGGAGATTTTGGGCATCACGCTGACGCGGCGCGCCAACGGCGCGGCGGCTTCGATCGAGCTGGCAGGTTTTCCCCACCACGCGCTCGACACGTATCTGCCGAAACTGGTGCGCGCAGGCAAGCGCGTGGCCATCTGCGAGCAGCTCGAGGATCCGAAGACCACGAAGACACTCGTGAAACGCGGCATCACCGAGCTGGTGACACCCGGAGTGGCGCTGACCGACAATGTGCTCGACCACAAGGAGAACAACTTCGTGGCAGCCATACACTTCGCGCGCAACGCCTCGGCACGCGGCACCGCCGGCGTGGCCTTCCTCGACATCTCCACCGGTGAATTCCTTGCCGCCGAGGGGCCGATGGAATATATCGACAAACTGCTTGGCAATTTCGCTCCGAAGGAGGTGCTGGTGGAGCGCGGCAACAAGGGGAGGCTGGAGGAATTCTTCACCGGTCGCTATCTGGCCTCGGAGCTCGACGACTGGATATTTACCGACCAGAGTGCCAACGAGCGGTTGCTCAAGCAGTTCGAGACTTCGTCGCTCAAAGGATTCGGCATCGGGCGCATGCCTCTCGCCGTGGTTGCTGCCGGTGCAATCCTCCACTATCTCGACATAACCAAACACACGCGCACGAGCCATATCGTGGCATTGCGCCGCATCGAGGAGGACGCGTTCGTGCGCCTCGACAAATTCACCGTGCGCAATCTGGAATTGCTTCACTCGCTCGGCGAGGAGGGTCGTTCACTGCTCGACGTGATCGACCGCACCGTCAGCCCCATGGGGGCGCGCATGCTGCGCCGCTGGGTTTCGTTTCCGCTCAAGGATCCCGCGAAAATCAACGCGCGCCTCGACGCCATAGAATACTTTTTCAGGAACCCCGATGTGCGCGACGCCATAGTGGAGAACCTCGGGAGCATCGGCGACCTGGAAAGGCTGATTTCCAAAGTGGCCACGCTGCGCATCACACCGCGCGAGGTGGTGCAGATGCGCCACGCTCTGGGCGCCATCGAGCCGGTGAAGCTGATGCTCGAACAGGCCGACTGCCCCACCCTGCGCACCCTCGGCGAGCAGCTTAATCCATGCGCGGCCATCCGCAGCCGCATCGAGAAGGAAATCGTGGACGACGCCCCCAACCAGCTTAACCGCGGCAACGTGGTACGCCAGGGGGTTAACGCCGAACTCGACGAGCTGCGCGAGATGGCCTACCAGGGGAAGGACTACCTGATGCGCGTTCAGCGCCGCGAGAGCGAGGCTACGGGCATCACAAGCCTGAAAATCGGCTACAACAACGTGTACGGCTACTACATAGAGGTGACCAACACGCACCGCGACAAGGTGCCATCCGACTGGATACGCAAGCAGACGCTCGTAAACGCCGAGCGCTACATCACCCAGGAGCTCAAGGAATACGAGGAAAAGATACTCAACGCACAGGAACGCATCGAAATACTCGAGACGGCCATCTACAACGCGCTTGTGGCTTCGCTCTCGGACTACGTGACGGCCATCCAGGCCGATTCCCACCTGGTTGCCACCCTCGACTGCCTGCAGGGCCTGACGCGTGTGGCGCTTGAGAACCGCTACAACCGCCCGGTGGTCGACGACTCGCTGGTAATCGACATCCGCGAGGGGCGTCACCCGGTAATCGAGAAAGAACTTCCAATCGGCACTCCCTATATCACCAACTCCGTGGTCCTCGATCCGGAGGCCACGCAGGTAATGATGATTACCGGCCCCAACATGAGCGGTAAGTCCGCGCTGCTGCGCTCCACGGCGCTCAACGTGCTGCTGGCGCAGATCGGCAGTTTCGTGGCAGCTGAGAGCGCTCATATCGGCGTGGTCGACAAGATTTTCACCCGTGTGGGCGCTTCCGACAACATCTCGCTTGGAGAATCAACCTTCATGGTGGAGATGAACGAGGCCGCCTCGATTCTTAACAACATGAGCGCCCGCTCGCTGATACTCTTCGACGAACTCGGCCGCGGCACATCGACCTACGACGGCATCTCGATAGCCTGGGCGATCGTGGAATACATCAACCGCTCGCCCCTGCGCCCCAAGACGCTGTTTGCCACCCACTACCACGAGCTCAACGAGATGGAGGCGACTTATCCCGGCGTGGTGAACTACAACGTGTCGGTGAAGGAAATCGACGGAAAGGTGGTATTCCTGCGCAAGTTGCAGCGCGGCGGCAGCGAGCACAGCTTCGGTATCCACGTTGCCAAGCTGGCCGGTATGCCGCGCGACATAGTGAAGCGCGCCGCCTCGGTGCTCCGGCAGCTTGAGAGGGCCAACCGCCACTCCGTGGCTGAAAAAGCCGGGATGGCCGAAACCGGGAGCGAGGCAGCCACGAAAGGGCCGAAACCGGCCCGCGCCAATACGGCCGCCATCGACTCGGCCCCCATGCAGATGACCTTCTTCCAGCTCGACGACCCTGTGCTGACGCAGATCCGCGACGAAATCCTCAATCTCGACATCGACAACCTCTCGCCGCTGCAGGCGCTCAACAAGCTTAGCGATATACGCTCGATTCTTACAGGTAAATAGCGTTTATAAGACTTATAAAAGTACTAACAGGAAACAACAAAGCCGCCCCGATGGGGCGGCTTGCTATTTTGTGTATGTGCCGGAATCAGAATTCGGCGGATTTGGGGGTGCGTGGGAAGGGGATGACGTCGCGGATATTGGTCATGCCCGTAACGAAGAGCACCAGGCGCTCGAACCCGAGGCCGAAGCCCGAATGGGGTACGGAGCCGAAGCGGCGGGTGTCGAGATACCATTTCATATCCTTCATGGGGATGTGCAGTTCCTCGATTCGCTGCAGGAGCTTGTCGAAGCTCTCCTCGCGCTCCGAACCGCCGATAATCTCGCCGATGGCGGGGAAAAGCACGTCCATGGCGCGTACGGTCTTGCCATCGGGGTTCTGCTTCATGTAGAAGGCCTTGATTTCCTTGGGGTAGCCGGTGAGGATTACCGGACGCTTGAAATGCTGCTCCACGAGGTAGCGCTCGTGCTCGCTCTGAAGGTCGACGCCCCAGCTTACGGGGAATTCGAACTTCCGGCCGCTGGCCAGAAGTATGTCGATGGCTTCGGTGTAGCTCAGACGCACGAACTCCTCGCCTACCACGGCCTGGAGTCGCGAGATCAGCTCTTTGTCGTAGTGCTCGTTAAGGAACTCGAGGTCGTCGCGGCAGTGGTCGAGGGCGTAGTTGATGCAGTATTTCAGGAAATCCTCGGCGAGGTCCATGTTTTCGTCGATGTCGATGAATGCGACCTCAGGCTCGATCATCCAGAACTCGGCCAGATGGCGCGGAGTATTGGAGTTTTCGGCGCGGAACGTCGGGCCGAAGGTGTAGATTGCACCGAGGGCGGTGGCGCCCAGCTCGCCTTCGAGCTGACCGGATACGGTGAGCGATGTAGGCTTGCCGAAGAAGTCGGCGGAGTAGTCTACGGCACCCTCTTCGGTGCGCGGCAGGTTGTTAAGGTCGAGGGTGGTGACCTGAAACATAGCGCCGGCTCCCTCGCAGTCGCTTGCGGTGATCAGAGGGGTGTTCAGGTAGAAGAAACCGCGCTCCTGGAAGTAGCGGTGGATGGCGTAGGCCAGAGTGGAGCGCACGCGGAGCACGGCCGAGAACGTGTTGGTGCGCGGGCGCAGGTGGGCGATTTCGCGCAGGAACTCAAGCGAGTGGCCTTTCTTCTGCAGCGGGTATGTCTCGGGGTCGGCACCGCCGTAGAGTTCGAGCTCCTTCACCTGGATTTCAACGCTCTGGCCCTTGCCCTGGCTCTCCACAAGGATACCCGTGGCTGCGAGGGCCGAACCGGTGGTGAGCGGCTTCAGCTGCTCGTCGGTGAAGGTGTTCATGTCGAACACCAGCTGGATGTTGCGGATCGTGGAGCCGTCGTTGAGGGCTACGAACTGCACATATTTGTTGCCGCGATGGGTACGGACCCATCCCTTGACGCAGACCTCCTTGCCCAGAAGCGAAGGAGCGTCGGCGAAAAGGTCGGCTATCTTGATACGTTTCATATATTTTTAACGGAATAAGATTCTTTATTCGAAGGAGCCCATCTTCAGGAAGTTGACCTCTTCCTGAGTGAGGTAGCGCCAGCGGCCGCGCGGCAGGTTTTTCTTGGTGAGACCTGCGAAGTAAACGCGGTCGAGCTTGGTTACGTGGTAGCCCAGGCTCTCGAATATACGGCGCACAATGCGGTTGCGGCCCGAGTGGATTTCGATGCCGGCCTGATTGCGGTCGGTCTCGGTGGCATAGCTGATTGCGTCGGCGTGGATGGGGCCGTCCTCAAGCTCGATGCCGTCGGCGATGCGCTGCATGTCGTCCTCAGCGATGTCCTTGTCGGTCCATACGTGGTAGATTTTCTTCTTCACGTATTTGGGGTGGGTGAGCTTCGAGGCGAGGTCGCCGTCGTTGGTGAGCAGGAGCACTCCGGTGGTGTTGCGGTCGAGGCGTCCTACGGGATAGATACGCTCGTTGCATGCGCCCTTTACGAGGTCGAGCACGGTAGTGCGGCCGTTGGGGTCGTCGCTGGTGGTAACGCAGTCCTTCGGCTTGTTGAGCAGGATGTAGCATTTGCTCTCCAGAGCCACAACCTTCTCATCGTATTCCACGGTGTCGGAGTGGCAGATCTTGGTGCCGAGTTCGGTAACGACCTCGCCGTTAACCTTCACCAGACCCTGCTGGATGAATTCATCGGCTTCGCGGCGCGAGCAGATGCCGGCGTTGGCCATGAACTTGTTCAGGCGGATCTTTTCGTCGGGATCGGGGAGCGGCAGCTCGTATTCAATGCGCTTGGGACGCGGGGTGAAACTCTTGCCTTGACGTACAGGACCCTTCTGAAAGCGGTTGCCCGGGCCGTTGGGACGGCGGTTCTGATTGTTGTAGCCGCCCTGATTATTGTAGGGACGCTGCTGGTAGCCGCCCTGGTTGTTGTAGCCGCCCTGCTGACGGTTGTTGTTGTAGGGACGCTGCTGATAGCCGCCCTGATTATTGTAGCCGCCCTGCTGACGGTTGTTGTAGGGACGCTGCTGGTAGCCCTGATTATTGTAGCCGCCCTGCTGACGGTTGTTGTAGGGACGCTGCTGGTAG